>JAHELS010000018.1 GCA_024644085.1 Rhodopirellula sp. | reverse complement strand
CAAGCCAATGGCGAATCGAAGCATCAAGGAGATTCCGGGCAGTCAAGGGAAAGCAGGATTTGGCGCACAACGAGCGGCACCGACAGAATACTCAAATCGTGGCCCGCCTACCTCGAATTTGGTTTCGTTCCGACGCTAGTTTGTCACGTTGCCGGTGGCGACGAGATATTCCTTGCGATCGTCGCCGGTGCCGACGGCACATCGCAGGAACAGCCGATCGTCCACGGCCACGGGGCTCGCGTGCATCGAATCGCCGGTCGCGTTTTCGGCCAACAGGTCGAACCGGTCGGGCACCGCCGCGATGACGTAAACCGTACCCCGTTGCGAAGCGATGTAAAGACGATCCTTTACCAGCAGCGGCGAGGCGCTGACCGGGCCGCCGAACAGGCGTTTCTTCCACATCTCGACACCGTCGCCGGTCCGCCAGCAATAGGCAACGCCGTTATCAGCGATGGCAAAGACAAAATTCTTGATCGCCAGCAACGATTGCTCGTAGCACATCACGCGGTTTTGCCAAAGTTGGGCCTGTGATCCGTCGCCGAGGACGCACCACGTTCCGTTAACGGGGTTTCCGCCGCTGATCATGACACGGCGATCGTCCCAGACAACCGTCCCGCAGATCGCTTCGGTGCTCGCGTCAACTTTCCACAGCACGCGACCGGTGGGAGGATCGTAGGCGACAATCTTGTCGGCACCGGCCAACAGCACTTGTCGTTGCCCGGCGATCGTGGCGGCGATCGGTGAGCTGAAGTTCAAGTTGATCGGGCGTGGCACCTTCCAAACTCTTTTCCCCGTCCGCGCATCGAGCGCGTACAAACCACTGTCGCGCCCGTCGTATTCGGCCGCGATGATCACCAGATCGTCTTCGACCAGTGGGCTGGCCCCGTAACCAAATTGAAACGCCGACGGCTTGAACTCGCAGACCCGGGTCTTCCAGACCTCGCGGCCGGAATTCGTCATGGCGGTCACCCAGATGGCGTCGTCGGTGTGGAAGCAGGCGAACAGACTTTCGCCGTCAAAGGCTGGCGTGGGTGAGGCATGCGAGTTGTTCGAATGAATTCGCGCGGGCAAGGTCCCCCGGTGCAAAATCCAGTTGTCCATCAACCGTCCGCTTTCCCGGTCAAGCCGCAGCAGTGATTGGGTTTGCGCAGCGGTATCCGCGGTGGTCAAAAAAATATGGTCACCGATGACCACCGGTGATGAGTGGCCGTGGCCTGGAAGCGCGGTCTTCCAAACGACGTTTTGCCCGGTTTCCAGATCCCAACGCAGCGGTGCGTCGGTATCTTCGGCCGCGTGGTTGTTCCCCTCGACGCCGCGCCAACAGGGCCAATTGTCCGCTTTCGCGTGCGCAGCCATCACGATTGATATGGCGAAAACCGCAGTTGAGCATGTTGTCCGGCTTTTCATTGCGTTCGCCTTCATCGCCCGTGTTTGACCCGTTCGCCCCGCACCATCTTTCTTAGCGGCCAACGATCGACGATCATAGCCCTTACAAAGCGTGGTGTTCAGACGGGTGTCGGTGGTTGCAAATCGCGGAGTGGACCAAATGCGGGCGGGAGTGGTCGGTGTCGGATTCATGAGCTGGATCCACTATTTGGCATACCAGCGGAGCGAGCTTGCCGAGATGGTCTCGTTTTGCAGCCGTGATGCGGTGAAGCGAGCGGGTGATTGGCGCGGGATCAAGGGAAACTTTGGCCCCCCAGGCGAACAGATCGACGTTTCGGGAATGAATGTCTACGAGTCACTCGAGCAAATGATTGCCGATGATTCGATTGATTTGATCGACATTTGTTTGCCCCCGAGTCTGCATCCCGAAGCGATTCGCGCCTGCCTTGCCGCGGGGAAAAATGTGTTGTGCGAAAAACCGCTCGCGCTCGATGCCGCCACGGCGCGGGCACTTGCCGAGGAAGCGAAGCCAGGCCAGTTGATGGTTGCGCATATCCTGCCGATGATGCCTGAGTTCAAAATTTTGGTCGACGCGGTTGCCGATGGGCGTTGGGGTCGACCCCTCGCGGGACGTTTCAAACGAACCATTGGCCCGCCCGATTGGATCCCCGATTTTTATGATGCCTCGCGAGTGGGCGGTCCGCTGGTTGACTTGCACGTGCATGACGCCCACTTGATTCGATTGTTGTTCGGAATGCCAGGGAGAGCGCACACGGTTTGCCGTAAGAAAGATGGCTTGCCGATGTTTTACGAAAGCGTGTTCGAGTTCGACTCACCAGGTCTGGCGGTTTCTGCCGGCGGAGGCGTGATCGATTCGCCCGGACGTCCCTTCACCCATGGCTACGAAGTGAGCTTCGAACGCGCCACCATTCAGTTCGAATTTGCTGCCTACGCCGATGGTTCCTCGGCGGTGATTCCCGTGACGGTCATGAACAACGATGGAACGGTCGAAAAACCGGAGCTGGGCGACGGCGATCCTGTGAGCGCCTTTGTCGACGAGATCGACACCGCGGCCCGCTGCGTTGACGGAGGAGAGATTTCGCCGATTCTCGATGCCCTCACCGCCGCGGACGCGCTAGCCATCTGCGAGATGCAGATGTGAATTCATGAGTCTTCACCGACGCGCGACGAAGTAGAGTCGTAGTCGTAGGCCGGAACGAGCTTCGCGAGTTCCGGTGATCACACAAAAAAAATGCCGGAACTCGCGAAGCTCGTTCCGGCCTACGAAGCTGGTCTTGTTTTTCTAACCGTGTAAGACCGATCTGAATTCGAAAGTTCCGTAGTACAAACTTACCGGCCGAAAATCTTGTCGATTCCCCGGTTGAGTTGTTGCTGGAGATAGTTTTCGGCGGTGCTCTGGACCGCCTGGACGCCAAGTCTCGTGACCACCTGGCGAACATCCGATGAATCGAGATTCGGCCGCGAGAGTGTGCCGTTGATCGGAAGCGTGACGGGTTGTCCCGCCATGCCTTGCAAGTCGCTTCCGAGCCATCGCGCATCGAGCGGGACTTGAGCGATCATGTCCAACCTGCCATCGAGCGAGACGCGGCCGCTGGTCACGACTTGCGCCCGATCGATTTCGAAGAACAGTCGATCATGGGTCACAATTCCGCGGTCGACAGAGAAATCAACGGTTTGCGCCGGCATCGTGATCAGTTCGCGGTCATTGCGCGTGCCACTCGGTGCGGTGACGTTTCGCGCCAGCGATTTCAATTGGTCGACCCCGCCAAGAATCTGGTTGGCCATTGGGCCGGCGACCATTTGGACGCCGTCGATATTCAATCGTCCCGAGGCGCGACTTTGTTCGGGTTGCTCAAAGACAATCACCGCCTGATCGATTTCGGCTCCGATCGACCCGTCGATTCGAGCGGCGTCGGCCGCCAGCGGGGCGAGGTACTTGAGCCAGCGGTCGGTCATCTCGGGGGTCAGGCGGATCGATTCGGCCACCACGCCTGGCTCGAGCCGCATCCAGAGAGGTCCGGGGCGATAGTGGACCTGGCCGGCAAGATTCAGGTTCCCCTGGCCAACCGGGATTCGCGATGGCGCGATTTCAACGCTCGTCTCGGTCAATCGCACCGGGACCGACGCAGGACCAAAGACGACGCCTGCGATCTCGCCCGATTCCCATCCAAGGTTAGCCGTGATTGCCAAGGCAATGTCGTTGTTTTGGCGTCGCACCCGAATGTGCAGCGGCGTTTCTTGAATCCCCTGGGCATGGATCGATGTTCCGGCCAACGACGAGAGGCGGTGTGCGACTTCATTCATTTTCAATCGGGCCGGACCATCGAGTTGTACGTCGCCTGCCCTTTCGTTCCACAGCACACGTCCGGACAACGTGGTCGCAAACCAGTCTCCGGCGACCTGCATCGCATCGGCGATCATTCCACCGGTCGCGGGATCATAGATGAACGATCCGTTGATTTTCAGGTTCGGCTCGGACCACACGACACGCGATTGACTGTCCCGGGCCAGGTTGCCGGTCGCGGCGCGCTGAGGCATCGGGCCGACCGTTTGAAATCCGGCACTCTCACGTGGAGGTTGGACAACGGCGATACCGCTGCCGAGTGCATCGACGTCGATGTTGACATGTTTGTCGTGGTGGGTGACGACGAATGCTCCTTCGCAGTCACCCATCACGAGCCAGTCTTCGGTATCAATGCTGGTGCCCGGTCGATATCCAACCTGTTGAATCGTCGAGTTGCGGTTGGCAATCCTTTTGCGAACGCTGCCCTGGATTCGCTCGAGCTTGGCGCGCCACTTGACTTCCATGTTTGCGTGATCCGGTGAGAGATCACCTTTGGCCGCCATCGAAAATGCATCACCCGCGACGGTGATGGACCGTGCTTGTAAGGCATTGGAGGGCAATGCATAGTCGCCGTCAAAATGAACTTTGACGGCCGGTTGGCTGAAGTGCCGTTCACCGTAGGCGATTCGCGGCTGGGTCAGTTCCAGGGCCGCGTTGGTCAAACGGGTCGTCAGCGTCGAAGCTTCGGCGACGGCATTGAGCGTGAATCCGCCCGAGGCACTGTGGATTGGTGTGGGCAGCCAGGGGCCGAGCGCATCGACGAGAGTTTCGATCCGGCCGCTTCCTCGGATTTGAATCGGCATCGGGACGATCGCCGAGGGTCGAGGGACGGGATTGACCAATTCGGCTTGCAGATCGAGACCGCTGCTGCCGAGCGTGATTTTTGCGCGCGTCAATTCGTCAAGCGATTCTCCACCCCACCTCCCAACAGCTTCGACTTCGCCTTCGATCGACGGACGTTTCAAACTTTGGCCGCCCGGCAGGGTGATCAACAGGTTCGATGCATACCCACTCCCCGAGAGCCGCCACACATCATCATCGGACGCGTTCCACTGTACATTTCCGCGGGCGATACCGGCCAGCGTCGTTTCGGAGATCTGCACGATCGGGCGCAGCATCGCGGTCAACCGTCCGAAATCGACATCAAAGTCGGCATTACCCGAACGGAGATCGCCTTGTCCAATCGCCGATCCAAAGGTGCTTTTCCATTCGAACCGCTCGGCTCGGAGTTGTCCCTGGTGCCGCGAAACGGTCGCGTTGAGTTCAATCGGATCGATCACCACTGCGCGCCCGTGAGCGAGCGCCCGTAGTGCATCGCTGCGAAGATTCAATTGGCTGCGCCGAACACCGCCGGCGATCGACGAGTCGACCCGTGCAACCGCGCGACCCGATTTAATCTGGGCCTCATCACGCAGTGGCAAGATTCCCGGCAGAGAACGATCGAATGCGGCCAGATCGATCTCGGCGGTGGCAGTCCCCTCAATCGCCTCTAACCAGCGAAGTGGATTGTCATTGGCTCCGACCAGGGAGTAGGTTCGCGAGAAGGCAGCATCGATCGTGGCCGCACCAAAATCGGTCGACGCCTTGAGCTGCCTCCCGATGATGCGGTTGCCGACCAGCAACAAGTCACCGTCAAGCGTCGCCAGTCCATTGTTCCAAACCCGTGAGCCCTGTTCCGCAGCGGTCAGGTTTCGGACCTTCAATCCGCGCACGGCCATTTCGATCGCACCGTCGCTGGTACCGACAATTCGCAGCGTCCCGGTGGCGTCGCCATGTATCGTTTGCGGGATCGATGAACCCGTCTCGGGAAATCGACGCCGCAGCAGCGAAACCACCGACAGTGGCAACGACTCGCTGTCGATGTCGAGACGCCATTGGCCCGACTCGCCGCGGCCCTCGGCGCCTGCCATGTCAATGACGCCTTGCAGCGATCCGCCACTGCCATTGGGCTCACTCAACACGCCCGCGAAAGTTGCCACGGTCCGCTCTGGCGAAATTTCGACGTCGGCGTTGGATTGTGCGATCTGCCACGCTGCTCCGCTCGTCACGTCAGCGATCGACAATGAGATGTCCTGGAGCTTCAACAGCGCCGATGTGTTACTCGGTTCTTGCGACGAGCCAAGGAAGGCGTTTAAGTCGTCTTCGAGACTGCACCGGCCCTCGCTGACCTCGCACGAGACGGTTACACCACGGGCCGCGATCTCGCCTAATTCGTTGCCCAGGTTCCCCCATAAATCGGTCACCGTGAAATCCATGTCCAATTGGTCGACCGATACTTCGCTGCCGGCCGAACCATGAACCCTCAAACCGGTCAATCGCAAGGGCGTGATCCAGCCAACACGGACGGAGTCGACATCCCCGTCCAATCCGTAACCACGCAGCGCTTTGACGAGAATGGACCGACCGATCGACGAATGGCTGACGATACTCGGCGCAACGAGCAACATCATCAGCACGAAAGCCAACCCTCCAAACAAGTACAGCTGGTGCCGCCGGGATCGATGGTCCCGTCGACGGCGGGTCTGTTGTCGCTGGGAACGCTCGACCTGGTCGAGCATGAAATCATCGGTCGTCACGGTCACGTCCTTGTTGCCGTCGGTGCGAAGAGAGGCTTGCGAGTGGAGTCTAGTCCTTATTCCGCTCCCGGCGCAAGATGGATTTATCCGAGTTAGAATGGGCCCGCACCAATGCCGACGCGGCTCAAGCGAGTCCAATTTCTTACACCGGAGCCCAGCGGTTTTGCTGTCAAAACGATCCCCCTCGACCGCCGCGATCCTCGCCGTCGCGATGTTGACGATGGTCACCGGATTGCAGCCGGTCGGTTCGCACGAACCCCCTTCGCACGAACCTCCTGCGCAAGCGAAGGCCCATCCACAGCAGCAGGGTGGGGATGGCGAGTCGTGGTACACCCGCACGGCAAGTTGGCACGGGTTTGATCAATTTCATTTTGTCGCCGGTGGACGCAACGCCTATCTCGTGGTTCCGGCCACGCCGCTCGAGAATAGGCCTTGGATTTGGCGAGCCCGCTTTCCCGGCTATCACGACGCGATGGACGTCGAATTGGTCCGCGGCGGATACCACCTCGCCTACCTCGACGTCGCCGACCAATTCGGGGCGCCCGCAGTGATCGAGGCTGCGAGGGCATTTTATGACGAGCTGGTCGATCGCCATGATTTGCAACCGAAGGTTGTGCTCGAGGGAGTCAGCCGCGGAGGACTTTTCGTCTACAACTGGGCTGCGGCCAATCCGGAACTTGTATCTTGCATTTACTGCGACACACCGGTTTGTGATTTCCGAAGCTGGCCCGGCGGCAAGGGAACCGGTATCGGCAGCGAGGCGGCATGGAAAAAGTGTTTGGCTGCGTACGGCTTGAGCGCGAACGAAGCAGACCGGTACCGGGGGCAACCGATCGACAAAGCACCGATCATCGCTTCGGCAAAGATACCCATTTTGCACATTGTCGCGGAGAACGATCGCGTGGTGCCACCGTCGGAGAACACCTACCTTTTGCGCGATGCTCTGCGAAAGGCGGGCCACGACATGGAAATCATTTCAGTCCCCAAAGGGACGGAGGACTCACAGGGTCATCATTTCGACCACCCCGATCCCGCACGTGTGATCGAATTCATCCGCCGCCATTCCGCTTCCCCGGCAAACGGCGAACCCGTCCACTAGTTACCACAATTCATCATGCGAATCTTTGTCACCGGTGGAACGGGCTTGTTGGGCAACACGATCTTGCGCCAGTTGTCCGATCGTGGTGACGAACTCATTTCGCTGGTGCGCGGCGAGCCAACCGCCGAAGTTTTCGAGGGAATCAACACCGAGTTCGTGAGTGGCGATTTGAACTCACCCGAAGTGATTTCGGATGCGGTAGCACGGTCCGATGGAGTGATCCATTCGGCGGGACTGATTCACATCGGGTGGAAACGGCTCGAAGAATCGATGCAAGTCAACCGGGATGGGACACGGGTGGTGGTCGAAGCCTGTTTGAACCATTCCCGCAAATTGGTGCACGTCGGCACTGTCAACACTCTGGCGATCGCAACACGCGAGCAACCTGCCGACGAGGAAACGTCGCTCGAGAACGCAGGTGGACAGGTCCCCTGCAGCTACGTGCTCAGCAAGCGAGCGGGCGTGACCGAGGTGCTCAAGGGGGTTGAGCAGGGATTAAGTGCGGTCATTGTTCATCCCGGATTCATGCTTGGCCCCTGGGATTGGAAACCGAGCAGCGGACGGATGATGCTCGAGGTTGGTCGCAGTTGGAAACCAATCGCGCCCTCGGGCGGATGTTCGCTGTGCGATTCCCGCGACGTGGCCGCGGCGGCGATTTCGGCGCTCGAGGCTGATGTGCAAAGCGGGCGTCAATACATTCTCGCCGGCGAGAATTGGAGCTATTTCGATTTGTGGTCCGAAATGGCGGCGCGGATGGGAAGACGTGCACCGCTGATGCCGGCCGGTCCGCTACAACGATGGCTCGGCAGCACCGCGGGCGATCTTTGGGCGGCGGTGGCACGGGAGACCGATTTGAACAGCGCGGGTGTGAAGATGAGCAGCCAATACCACTGGTACGACAGCACCCGTGCGCGCCAGGAGCTCAGCTATCAGACCCGCGTTTCGGCCGAGAGCCTCGACGCCGCGGCCGAGTGGATCAAAGAGCGACACCTGTGATGTGAAAGGTTGTCCCGACGGTCGGAGACAGGTCGGGTGTATCGATGATCTTCCCGTTCGAGTCGGTCGATCGAGCGGGATACGCCGAAAACAGATTTTTTAGGGCAGCTGTGGAACCCTTGGGGCCGATTCGCATTTGCGAAAACCCCGTTTACTCGGATCAAAACCGCGACGTTTCCCCCTGTGCGGGTGGGTCCGACTTGATGATTGCGTAATTGACAATCGACTGGTGGGCCGACCAATCTGGTGCCCCGATTGAAGTCGGTCGGTGTTCACGTTCAGCACCGACCTCCCATTCCCTTCCGAGACAACTTGCATGGCGAGAATTGCGCTCGACGTAATTCGTGATGCTGCACCGGCGGTGCTTCCCAGCCTGCTGCTGTGCGACTTCGGCGACCTCAAGGGCGAAGTAGCACGGTTGGCCGAGGCGGGTGCGCGCGTGTTGCACCTTGACGTCATGGATGGGCATTTCGTCCCCAACCTGACTTATGGGATGCCGATCGTCGAAGGACTTCGACGCCACACCGACATGCCGTTGGACGTCCATTTGATGATCAGTGATCCGTTGGCCTATGCGGGGCCGATGGTCGATGCGGGGGCGGACCTTTTGACATTTCATGTCGAATCGGTGCGGAATCCATCGGAGATCGCCGCACAGATCAAGCAGCTCGGCGTTGGAGTTGGCGTGGCGCTCAATCCCGACACACCGCTCGGCTCGATCAGCGAATGTTTGCCGCTGGTCGACATGGTGTTGGTGATGAGTGTGGAAGCTGGGTTTGGCGGCCAGAAATTCAATCCAGTGGCGTTGGAGAAACTGACAACTCTGCGCCAGCAGTATCCCGATTTGCTGTTGCAGATTGACGGCGGAATCGACGCGTCGACGATCGGTCCGGCACGTGCCGCCGGATGCGACCTGTTTGTCGTCGGCTCCGCCATATTCCGAAGTGGCGATTACGGACAATCGATGACGGATTTGACCGGCGCGATCAACGCGGCCGGTGGCAAGGAAAGGATGGGCCAATCATGATCGCAAAAACACCAACCGCGACCCGTGTGCTGCTGATACGACCCGGCGCGACCGACTTTGACGACCAGGGTCGCATCAAAGGGTCGCTCGACATGCCAATGAGCCAGCGCGGTCACGAGCAAGTGAACTCGCTGACCGAGCAATTGGCCGAGTTCGACGTCAAAACGATTTATTCATCCCCCTGCGAATCGGCGCGCGAGACCGCCGACCGCTTGGCGAGGGGACGCGATGATGTACGGATCAAGGTGGTCGATGCCTTTCGTAATATCGATCACGGTTTGTGGCACGGCAAATTGATCGATGAACTTCGCCGGAATCTGCCCCGCGTTTATCGCCAGGGCCAGGACTCGCCCACCGATATCTGTCCCCCCGGCGGTGAAACGATCCGTGACGCTCAGGCCAGAGTGGTCAAAGCGGTCCGCAAGGTCATTCGCAAGAATGGTGACAGGGTGATCGCAATCGTGATCCCCGATCCAATGGCCTGGGTGGTTGGCAGCATTCTGCGAGGCGAAGAGCTGTCCGACTTGTGGAAAGCCGAAACCGACTCAGCGAGTTGGGATTTGATCGAGGCCGCGATCGGTTAAGCCCGCCCCCGGCTGGACCGTTTCGGCACGCGCTGGTGCGCTCTACCGCCGCAGCAATTCTTGTCCAATTGGGGGGAGGCGAGCCGATCTGGCATTCCCGCAGCCATCTCAATCGGATTTCATCCTGGGCGTTGGTCGTCGAAAGTGCCGTGAAACGCGGGTCTTTGTGGGACGTGTTGCCGTCGAATAGAATGAAGTTCGCCGGAATGGCCCCCTCAAGCGTTGGTTCTGGGTACATCAGTTATCCGGGGTCGTTCTGTAATCAGACGCGACACCTCTCTTTCTCTCCCGGGATCCCCTTCAAATGGTCCGCCACACACTTCTCTGTTTTGCTGTTCTGGTTGCCGGCCCCGCCGTGGCTGCCGAAAGGGCGGTCCCCGCCCAGGTCGAAGCGATCAACGAGATCATCGAACAGGGATGGCGTGATTTTCAGATTCGACCTGCACCGGAGGTCGATGATGCCACGTGGTGTCGACGCGTGTTCCTCGACGTGATCGGGCGGATTCCGAGCCACGACGAATTGCAGGAGTTTCTTGACGAGCGTGGCAGTGACAACCGCGCCAAGTTGGTCGAGAAGTTGTTGTACGACGATCGATACACCGAAGAGTATGCCGGGCACTGGGCCACCGTTTGGACGAATATTCTGATCGGCCGCAGCGGTGGCACCGATCGGCGTTCGATGACCAGCCGCGATGGGATGCAGAAGTACCTGCGTGACTCGTTCGCGATGAACAAGCCTTACAACACGATGGTCTTCGAGCTTGTGACCGCCGAAGGCGCGACCAAGCCGGGAGCACCGAATTTCAACGGCGCCGTGAATTTTCTGGTCGACAAGGTCAACGAAGAAAAGGGCGTGCTCGCGGCGAGTGCCACATCGCGAATTTTCCTCGGGCAACAGGTGCAGTGCACACAGTGTCACAATCACCCGTTCAACCAGTGGAAGCAGCAGATGTTCTGGGAGTTCAACTCGTTCTTCCGGCAAACTCGTTCGCTGCGTCGATTTGTCGACGGGACGCGTGACATCGATCATGCCGAGCTGGTCAATGAAGATTTTGCGGGCGAAGCCAACGATCCCCTCGATGCATTGGTTTTCTACGAACTTCGCAATGGATTGACCCGCGTTGCCTACCCAGTTTTCACCGACGGCACAGCGATCGACGTCAGCGGTTTCGTGAGCGACGTGAATCGCCGTAACG
The DNA here is from genome assembly GCA_024644085.1 of Rhodopirellula sp. Lineage (GTDB taxonomy): Bacteria > Planctomycetota > Planctomycetia > Pirellulales > Pirellulaceae > Rubripirellula. Next base: position 41,523 of record JAHELS010000018.1, on the reverse strand, counting down.
AACTCGGTCGATTGATGATGGAGAGCGAGAACCTGGACAAGATGGCGGTCAACCGAATGTGGTCGCTGTTTCTTGGATACGGGTTCACCAAGCCGGTCGACGACCTGGGTCCCCACAACCCGACGTCCCATCCCGAATTGTTAAATCAATTGAGCAAGGAGTTTCGCCAGGCAAGTTATGACCTCAAGCAGTTGATCACTTGGATCACCTTGAGCGAATCGTACCAATTGTCGCCGGTGCTGGGATCGAACAACGAAATCGATGATCCATCGATCGGGGAGATGCCCAAGTTCTCGCGGTTTTATCTCCGCCAGATGACGGCCGAGCAACTGTACCAGTCGATGGTCACCGCCACCGACGCGGCAGGTTCGGGCAGTTACGAGCAGCAGGAGCAGGAGCGACGCCGATGGTTGCAGCAGTTCGTCGTCGCCTTTGGGACCGACGAAGGTGACGAAGCCACGACGTTCAATGGTTCCATCCCCCAGGCGCTGATGTTGTTCAACGGCGACTTGACCAAGAAGGCCACCAGCACCGACAAGGGAAGCTTCATCGACCGCATCGCCGCCACCGGACGATCACCACGAGACCGATTGACCGAGTTGTTCATGTCGGGTCTGGCACGGCGGCCGACGCGCAGTGAAATGACCGTCGCCAACAAGCTTCTTGCCGCCCGCGGCGGGGACGAAAAAGAAATGCTCCAGGACATGTGGTGGGCCATTCTTAACAGCAACGAATTCATCATGCAGCACTAGTCCATCTTTCGCACCATGTCTCAAAAGGGGCCTGACCCTTTAGTTGCATGGAGAGGGTCAGGCCCCTTTTGAGACAAAGCCTGGTTCATCTTTTTCACCACCCTTCCCTTTCACTTACTGACACACGCTTAAACTCCTCCTTGGAAACCTATCGATGATTAGCAATTGGCAAACCCCCGCCGGCATGACGCGACGGCACTTCATGCAACACCTGGCCGGTTCATCCGCGGCGGTTACCGCATCGATGACAATGGGCAACGCGATCTACGCGAACTCCGACGAACTCAAGAAGAATGGCAAGTCGGCCATCCTGCTGTGGATGGGTGGTGGACCAGCGACGATCGATATCTGGGACCTGAAACCCGGTGCCCCGACCGGCGGGCCCTTCAAGCCGATTTCGACCACCGGTGACATGCAGATTTGTGAACACATGCCGAACGTCGCCCAGCAGATGAAGCATCTGTCGATCGTGCGAAGCATGTCGACGCGTGAAGCGGATCACAACCGCGGCCGCTATTACATGCACACCGGTTTTGTTCCCAACCCGAACATCGAGCATCCCAGTTACGGGGCGGTGATCGCACACGAAACGATGGACCAGCGCCCGCACCTTGAAATCCCTCCGTTCGTCTCAATCGGCGGTGCCAGTGCGGGACCTGGATTCCTCGGCATGGCATGGTCTCCGTTTTCGGTTACCAGCAACGGGCGTATCCGGAACCTCGAGATGAAGCTTGAGGACAACCGCTTGCTGCAGCGGATGGCGGCGCTGGACACAATCGAAACTGGATTCGCAAAGCGAACGCGCGATTTGCCTGCCAGCGAACATGCCAAGGTTCTCAAGAAGACATTTGACTTGATGACCAGCGACCAGATGGAAGCGTTCCGAGTCGAGAAAGAGCCGGAAGAGGTCAAGGAGCGCTACGGCACCGATGGCTTCGGCCAGGGTTGCCTGTTGGCTCGTCGATTGGTCGAAGCGGGTGTGCCGTTTGTGGAAGTTGATCTCGGCGGTTGGGATAACCACAACGGGATCCATACCATCCTGTCGGATAACAAGTTGCCGCAGCTTGACCGCGCCATGGGTGCCCTGGTCGAAGACTTGGCGCAGCGGGAGTTGCTCAAGGACACCGTGGTGATCTGGATGGGTGAATTCGGACGCACGCCCCGCATCAACCAGAATGCCGGTCGTGATCACTTCGCCCGTGCCTGGTCCTGTGTCGTCGGCGGCGGCGATATCAAGGGAGGCCTCGCGGTTGGCGAAACCAGCAGCGATGGCATGGCGGTCGAAACTGAACCGTTCAGCAGCGAAGACCTGATGACCACCGTTTGTCGCGGTCTAGGGATTTCAACCGAGAAAACGTTCACCAGTAAAAATGGTCGACCGATGAAAATTGCTGGAGGTGGAAAGATCATCAGCGAACTTGTGGCGTAAACCAAGTGGCAGAGCCGCAGGGATCGCAAGACCGGCCCTCGGAAACCCTGTCCCATTCGGAATCGCCCAGCCAAAATGAGGATGCGAGCGCCCAGAGCGACGCCCCCTCATCTGGCGAAGCGGTTGAATTGGGGCCGGCCGAACTGGTCGCGCGTCACCAACGCGGAATCTGGCGCTACCTGAGAATGCTGGGATGTGACTCGTCGACCGCCGATGATTTGACACAGGAGACCTTTTTACGAGTGCTGCGGCGCGACAGCTTCGTGCAACACAGCGACGCCGCTACATCAAGTTACCTGCGGAGAACCGCATACAACCTGCTCGTGTCCCAACATCGTAAGCAGGGTCGAGTCCAGACGATCGCCGAACCGGCCTTGTTGGACGAAACCTGGGACCGCTGGGCAGGAAAAGATTTGACCGGCGATCTCGCCATCGAAGCATTGCGTGAATGTTTCTCAACCCTATCCGAACGAGCACAGCAAGCATTGAAATTGAGATTTGCGGACCAGGTCAGCCGAGTCGACATCGGAAAATCACTCGACATCTCTGATCACGGAGCCCGCAATCTGATGCAACGAGCCAAACAACAACTCCGCCAATGTGTGGAGCAGCGACTGCGGGGCGATTCCGAATCATGAATGAAGACCTGACACCTGTCGAAGAGCAAGCGATCGACGCGATGCTTGGCGAGACGCTCGGCAACGCGGCGCCGCCCGATTTGTCGCGCGACATCCTGACGTCGCTGCACGATTCGCCGTCCGAGGTCGCATCATTCGTGCGTACCAATCGATCGCCCGGCCGCCGTGATGTTCGGCCGGCGTCGAGGAATCATCTTGCTGTTGCGGCGACCGTGATCGCGGCAATTGCGGCGACCGTGATGATCGCCGTCTGGTTGGAACCGCAACAATGGCTGAACGACTCCTCGCCTGCGCTGGCCGAAAGCGATGGTGGTCAACCGGCGATCCCATCACCATCAATCGAACCTCGCACACCCATTGTCGTTCCCGATCGGGCCGTGGCTGAATCGACTCCGACCAGAAAGCCCCCCAAAGGCATCCCGTTGGTCGTTGATTCCGGTCGTGATGATCCTGAAATGATCGAGCGCAACGGTTCCGTCATCGAGCAGGTCGCTCCCGGTCCCCTCGAGGCCGTATCGCTCGTATCCAGTCAAGTCGATTCGGAGCTGCGTGGTTACTGGGATGCGATCGGGATCGAGCCAGTGGGCGATGCCAGTGCCGAAGAAGTCGTGGACCGGCTTTCGATGTTGCTCGGCGCTACGGTGCCCATGGAACTTGTCGATGATCCTGAACGGCTGCGCGTCGAGATCGGCAAAGACGAGTTGTCGCGTGCCGTCGCGACGCGTTGGTTACAGCAGATCACCGAACGCGGGCTGGCGCGAATCGACGCGCAAGCAAAGGAGGAATTGATCGATGAATTGGTTGCCTGTTTCCAGTTGCAGCAACGCTTTGATCATACGATCTCCGGCTGGATCAACGGCACTAGCTCCAATTCGCCGGCGTTTTACCAGGCGATCTCGGTTGGCTCGAACGTCAATGGTGATGATAGCGCGATCGTCCGACGTCTGGCATCGTTGACCATGAATGTCGATCTTCGCTGCACCCGGTGCCACGATTCCTATATCGAAGGCAACGGTCGCCAGGAAGATTATTGGGCGTTCACCGCGTTTCTGCGACGAGGCGTGACTCGGGGTGCGGGGAATCAATTCGCGATCGATGCGTCTTCGAATTCAGACGACTCGGTTTTCTATGAATTGACCGACGGACGCCAACGGGTTGCCGAGCCCGCCATTGCATCGAGTTGGATTGACGGGCAATCCGATCAACCGATCGATACGATCGGCCAATGGACCCAGCATTTGAATGGCTCTCCGGAGTTGGCCCAGGGTGTCGTTAATTCACTGTGGCAACTCGTCCATGGCCAACCGCTGCGGGGACGCGTTGTCGATCCGATCAGCGCTCCGCATAACGAAGCACTCGATCGGCTCGAAGAAAACTTGACCCGCGATTTGATGCATTCGGGATTCGACGTGGCACGCACCCTCGCATTGGTCATCGCTTCACCGGCGACCCGCCGTGCGGTGCCCCCTCCGTTGCTCGCTGGGAACGTCCTCTCAGCCGGCGAAGCTGAGACGCGAGCGGCGATGGATGCGGTCGATGCATTTGCCGCCGCGCTGCCTCCGCGGGCCGACGTTTCGATGCGAGACCGATTGGACGAAACGATGCGAGCGATCGGGGCGTCGATTGATACAGATAACCCGGCCTTTGTCGGCCAAATCGGTGACGCCCCGGACAACGGGGAACGAAACCAAGTCGACGTCAAACGACTCTCGCTGGACTTCCCCAGCCGGGCCGAATCGTTGCCCGTCCAGTGGTTGACCCTGATCGAGGATGATCAGAGCAAGGTCGAGCACCTCGCCTACCTTGCCGGACGAAGCTCTGTGCCGGACACTGTCGCCACGGCCGCCGATGCGATGCGAGAGGCAAACGTCAGCCCCGAGTTGCTGCTGCACCGCGTCTGGTGGATGCTGCGGCCGTAGCGATTGTGGCTCGGTTGTCCCAACCGAGCGACGCATTCGGTACGCCTCCGTCGGAAAAAAACCAGCCTCCGGCGTGTCAACCGCCGATCGCGTACATCGCCCGCTCGGGTGCCACGAAACCTTCGCGATCGATCCCGTGGGCCGGTGCCTTGCTGAGCATGCAGTTGCGTATTTCAAGCAGTAGTTCATCGTCGGTTGCGCCGCTTCGCATCAGCTCACGCAGCGGTGTCTCTCCCCGGGCAAACAAACAATTTCGCACCGCGCCATCCGCGGTGATGCGAATGCGGTTGCACGCGCTGCAAAACGGCTGGGTCACCGATCGAATGATTCCAACTTTACCTCCTTCGATCAAAAACTCTTCCGCCGGCTGGGATGGATCGGGGCGAGTGGCTGCTTCGATCTTTCCGAAATGGTTGCGGAGGATGCCGAGCAACTCGTCGCCGGTCAGCACACTCTGTTTTTCCCAAGCTCGATCAGCGTCGAGCGGCATGAATTCGATAAATCGCAGCATCACGCTTCGTTCGAGCGCGAAGGCGACCAATCGTACGACCTCGTTTTCGGTGATTCCGCGAATCGCCAGAGCATTGAGCTTGACCGAGTCGAAACCGCACGCGATTGCAGCATCGATTCCCGCAATCGTTCTCTCGACGCCCTCGCGCCGCGTGATCTGGCGAAAGACCGTTTCGTCGAGCGTATCCAAACTGATGTTGATTCGCTTCAATCCGGCTTGCCGAAGATCGCGGGCCTGGTCGACCAACAAGATGCCGTTTGTCGTCAGCGACAAATCCTCGAGGCCGTCAATTTCATGTAGCATCGAAACCAGACGATTGAGTTGACGTCGCACCAATGGCTCGCCGCCCGTGATCCGCAGATCACGAATCCCACACTGCTGAATCAACAATCGGGCAAGACGATGGATTTCCTCGAAAGTGAGAATTCGTTCGCGCGGAGCGAATGGGATGTCCGTTTCCGGCATGCAATAAAAGCAACGGATATTACAGCGATCGGTGACACTCAGCCGGACGCTGGTATGGATGCGTCCCAGAGAGTCGACGAGCGGAGTTTGCGGATTTGGCATCATGCGTGAATCATACTTACAAGCTCCGCCGAATCCGAGTCACCTCGGCAGGCGTGGCGGCCCGGATCACGCCCCTGGCGATAAAATCGTCGACCTGACTTTGATGCTCTGCCTCGATACGTGCCCATAAATCACTGGGATTGATTTTCTGGACCGATTTCTTGCGTAGTCGCTCGCGGTGCCGCCGGAGCATTGTGATCGGATCGTCCGCGGCAAACTCGAGGCGATCGATTCCGCGGCGCGGGGAGGGGTGTTGTCCACGGGAAATCGTTTCGATCAAAGTTTCGTCGTCGAGCCAGGACAGGAATCTGAAAAAAGAGTCATCTGCGATGCGGCCCTCGATTTGGGTCACGGCGTGGAAGGCGACAAAATGAACATAGGTTTCTTCGTCGGTCATCCCCAGCAGTCCACAGGAGTAGGGACCCAGCGCCCCAACGGTGGCATCGAAGCTGTGGACGAAGCCGCTGCGTTTGAGTTTTTCGAGATAGGGGTCAAAGTTCTTTTGAATTCGCTTTGGAACGTGCTTTGCCCTGGTCAATCGACGCATCTCGAGAACAAATTCCGGGTGGTCGCTCTTTCCGCGGATCTTGTATTGCCACCATGCGGCCAACCACCGGCCAAACGTGTCGAACATCGGTCGCATTTCTTTCGCGGGCATCGACCGAAAATCATTGATCACAAACAGCTCGCGGTGGGCGTCCTCCTCGGTTCGCGTTTGCGCGCTCGATGGGTTCTCTTTCATGCGGTCCCCGATGTGATCCGTGATCAACGTCATGCGTAATCGAATGCCCGGCCGCGCATTAATTGACAAGCTTTTCGATCACGTGTCCGTGTACGTCGGTCAATCGAAACGGTCGACCTGCATAGGTAAAGGTTAACCGCTCGTGATCGATTCCCAGTTGGTGCAGGATGGTTGCCTGAATATCGTGGACGTGAACGGGGTATTCAACGGGATGAAAACCGAGGTCGTCGGTCTTGCCGACGGTTTGGCCGGCGCGGATCCCGCCTCCGGCCATCCACATCGTGAACGCCTGAGGATGGTGATCGCGCCCGAGCTTTCGCCCCAGGGCGGCGCTGGCTTCGACCATCGGTGTTCGCCCAAATTCGCCTCCCCAGACCACCAGCGTTTCGTCGAGCATTCCACGTCGTTTGAGGTCCTTGACCAGAGCCGCGCAGGCCTGGTCGGTCTGGCCGCATTGGTTTCGGACCCCGTTCTCGACATTGCTGTGATGGTCCCAACCGGAATGGTAGAGCTGGATAAAGCGGACACCCCGTTCGGCCAACCGTCGAGCGAGCAGGCAATTCTTGGCGAACGATCCCTTGTCGTCTTTGCCAACACCGTACTGATCGAGGGTTGATTGACTTTCGGATGAGAAATCCATCAGCTCCGGTGCCCGCGCTTGCATTCGGTAGGCCATCTCGTACGATTCGATCCGCGTCTCGATCTGTTCAATCGCCGTTTTCTCCAACCGGCGCTGGTTGAGTTGTCGAATCAGGTCAATCGTCTCTCGTTGCACCTGGGTATCGATGCCGGGCGGGTTGGCGACGTGCAGAATCGGATCGCCGTTGGAGCGAAAGGGCACCCCCTGGTGTTCACCGGGTAAGAACCCGGCGTTCCACATCGCAGCACCACCGGAGAGGTTTCCGCCGCTGTTGAGCACCACGAAACCGGGCAAGTCGTCGGTATCGCTGCCGATCCCGTAACTGAGCCACGACCCCATTGCGGGACGACCGGGAATGGGGCTGCCCGTGTTGACGAACAGCTGTGCCGGCGAGTGATTGAATTGATCGGTGTGGACGCTCTTAACAATGGCAATGTCATCAGCGATCGACCCGAGATGCGGCATCACCTCGGAAATCTCAGCACCCGATTGGCCGTGTCTCGCAAATTTGAATCGCGGGGACAGCACGGCAGCATCGGGTTGAATGAATGCGTAACGCTGGCCCGCGATCACCGAAGGCGGAATGGATTTGCCTTCGAGCTCGGTAAGCTTGGGTTTGAAATCGAACAGGTCCAACTGGCTCGGTGCACCGGCCATGAACAAATAGATCACCCGTTTGACCCGCGGCGGATGATGAAACCCGCGCGCAGAGACAAACGCTGCGCTCGCACTTTGCGAACCAAACTCGCGTACCATCAACGACGCCAAAGCGAGCTTGCCCAACCCGACTCCACAGGTCTGAAACAACTGGCGTCGGGTGGACATTTTCGAGTGTATCATTGGGTCCCTGCGTGATATCGATCATGCTCCGCGGAGCGAACAAACTCCGCGGAGCGAACGAGGCCGGATTCGCTATTTTACATCGATTTTGTCGAAACTGCGCCCGGTCATGAAGTGAGAAGTGCATGAGTTCCGTCTTCCGAAGCCGCCATGACCTGCGCAGCGAATTCTATTCGATCGGAATATTCATGCTGGTGATTTGGTTGGTGTTCATCGTTGATTCTGTGATTCCCGCTACCTTGACGGACTGGGGACTGCGACCACGGACGTTGGTGGGGTTGATCGGGATCCCACTGATGCCCCTGCTTCATGATGGATTCACTCACGTACTTGGCAATACGTTGTCGCTGGCCATCTTGTTGGGTCTGCTCGCCGGGTCGCGGGCCGGAGGCGGTGCGGTCACGTGTTGGATCGTGATCATCAGCGGCAGCCTGTTATGGGTCTTCGGTCGCGCCGCGACGCATGTCGGCGCAAGCGGATTGGTATTTGGACTCTCGGCGTTCTTGATTGTTTCGGGAATCCTCGAGAAGCGATTGATACCGTTAACAATTTCGATCGTGGTCGCCGTGATGTACGGAGGCACTTTGCTAAGTGGCGTGCTTCCGCGATGGGGCGGTGAGGTTTCGTGGGACGGACATTTGTGCGGAGCCGTCGCCGGCGTGGTGGTGGCTTATGGAAGCACAACCTACGCGAGGTCGGAGCGAGCTTTTTTCAGACGCTAAAAGTGGTGAGTCACCGAGAGTGGTGAGTAGAGGGCGGGAGTTCCCGCGAGAAAAAAAGAGCGCCCGGGGCATTGGGGCAAAACACCCCGGACGCGAGCGCGACAGCAAGCTGCCACACTTGCGTAAACCATAGTGAAAACGGGCCGATTTTGCGAGAGGGTTTGGTGCCTCTTCCGCCGCGGTAGGGGGCCATCAACGTCGTGCCGATCCGCACAGTTGGCGAATGCCCTCCAGTTTTTTGACATTTGGGACTCTGGTGGTACGCGGCCCGTCCGTTAGGATTCGAAGCCGTCAGCTGCGACAATTTGAACCACTCGCAAAAGACATCGACACTCAGACTATGCTTCTCAAGCCGCACACGACTTTTTGCACCTCAAGAGAACACACCAAGCGATGGCAGGAACGAAACAAAAAAAAGGCAATTCGGCACACAAGACGCTGGCCGATCGAGCAGACAAGTTTGATTGTTATCAAAAATCGGTACAGACACCTGATCACGAGATCGAATTCTTCGAGCAGGCGTATCGCGAGGCGTTCCGCCGCAAACCATATTCGTTGCGCGAAGATTTTTGCGGTACGTTTGCGGTCTGCTGCCGGTGGGTGGCGTCGCACCCCAAGAGAACTGCTATTGGCGTTGACCTCTGCGGCGAGACCCTGCAATGGGGACGCGAGCACAATCTGGCGAAATTAGCTCCCACGCAACAGAAGCGTGTCCGATTGATCGAGCAAGATGTTCGTAAACGTAACCGCCCCGCCGCCGATATTCTCGCCGCCCAGAATTTTTCTTTCTGGATTTTCAAGACCCGCGCGGAGGTGATCGAATACTTCAAGATCGCCCGCTCGAACCTGAATCCGCAAGGCATCATGATCATGGACATGATGGGCGGAGGCGAATGTTACGAGGAGGAATTGATCGACAAGCGGACGATCAAAAAAGGCAAGAAGGGATTCAAGTATCACTGGGAACAGGCGAGTTTTAATCCGGTCAATGCGGATGCCAGTTTTTACATCAGTTTCAAGTTTGCCGATGGTAGCAAGTTAAAACGCGCCTTTGAGTACCATTGGCGTTTCTGGACCATCCCCGAAGTGCGTGAGATGCTCGCCGAGGCCGGCTTCCGGGAAAGCCACGTCTACTGGGAAATCGAAGACGAAGACGATGAAGATTTCGGCGAGTGGAAACGCAGCGAGGATGCGCCGAGTGATCCGAGTTGGATTTGCTATATCGTTGCCGTCAAGTAAACGTCCAAGGAGATTCTTCAGCAATGAAACAGTCATTCGCCGCATTGGTCGTAGCGTGCATCCTTTTCACCATCACGCCGATATTTTTTATCGAACCAGTCGCCGCGGCCGAAACCGATGGCGTGCCGGACTCGCTGCGGCCAACGAATTTGGTCGCCTGGTGCATTGTTCCGTTTGATGCCAGGAATCGGACGCCCGCTGAGCGCGCCGAAATGATCAAGCGATTGGGAATGCGCCGTGTTGCTTACGATTGGCGCGCCCAGCACGTCGAAAGTTTCCCCGAAGAAGTCAAGCAGTACCGGGAACATGGGATCGAGTTCTTTGCGTTTTGGAGTTGGCACGACGCGATTGAACCTTTCATTCGCGGCGGACAGATCCGCCCTCAGATTTGGATCACGCTGAGATCACCAAGCGAGGGCTCGCAGCACGAAATGGTTGCCCTTGCCGCTGAATCGATGTTGCCGATGGTGCTCAAGACGCGCCAATTGGGATTGAAACTTGGTCTCTACAATCATGGTGGCTGGGGGGGCCAGCCCGACAACCTGGTAGCGGTTTGCGAGCATCTGCGCGAGCATCATGACGCCGACCACGTTGGAATCGTCTACAACTTTCATCACGGCCACGAACACATCGACGGTTTTTCGAAGGCGCTCGAGCAAATGCTTCCTTACTTGCTTTGTTTGAACCTTAACGGCATGGCCGATCCTGACTCCGTGGATGGCCACACCAACAAGATTCTTCCGATTGGCAGCGGGAAACACGAACGCGCGATGATCGCTCAGGTGATCAGACAGGGATATGGCGGACCCATTGGAATTCTCGATCATCGAAACGAAATGGATGCCGAAGAATCATTGCGCCAGAATCTCGAAGGTCTGGCCGCACTGCTGAAGACCATCCAATAGCCAATGCTCGTTTCGAGATTGTCTGGTTCACGTTTGTCGTCAAAGGTAAGGCAATGCGATACGCCGCAGGAATGTTGATCAGTGTTTGCATGCTGGGCCATTGCGCCGGCGAGATGCCTCGCGCCTTTCCCGAAGGCGGACCCAGTGACATCCGGACTGGCGAACTGCGAAACCTGAACGGCTATTTTCCGTTCCAGCGCGTCGAGACGACGCGGCAGTGGGACGATCGTCAAGCCGAGATTCGCCGTCGCATCCTGGTCTCGCAAGGTCTTTGGCCATTGCCGACGAAAACACCGATGCGGGCGGTCATTCATGGCCGCGTTGAGCGAGACGATTATGTCGTTGACCGAGTCTACCTTGAGTCGGCACCGGGGCACTTTCTTACCGGTAGCCTCTATCGGCCGGTCGACCAGAAGGGTCCGATGCCGGCGATTCTGTCGCCGCACGGCCATTGGAACCAGGGACGGTTCTATGACGCGGGTGAAAAGCAGGTCAGCGGCGATCTAGAGAGCGGCGCCGAGCAGTTCAAAATTGGGGGCCGTTATCCGATCCAGGCGCGGGCGGTGCAGTTGGCAAGGATGGGATGTTTGGTATTCGTCTATGACATGACGGGCAACGCCGATTCGATACAAATCGAACATCGGCCGTCGAAGTGGTCGCACCTGGACAAGGCCGACGACTGGGGCTTCATGAGCGTCCAAGCTGACCTTCGACAGCAGAACATGATGGGTCTGCAAACGTGGAACTCGATCCGCGCAATTGATTTTCTGCTCGAATTGAAAGAGACCGATCCGAGTCGCATCGGTGTCACTGGCGCCAGCGGCGGCGGCACCCAATCAATGATCATCTCCGCGATCGATGACCGAATCGCCGCCGCGATGCCTTGTGTGATGGTTTCCACGGCCATGCAGGGAGGCTGCACCTGTGAGAACGCGCCGCTGTTGCGAATTGACCAGGGGAACATCGATATCGCGGCGGCAACGGCGCCACGGCCTCTCGGATTGACCGCGGCCGACGACTGGACGATTGAATTGGAAACCAAGGGATATCCGGATCTGGTCGGCTTGTACGAGATGCTTGGCCACACCGACCGTTTGACCGCCGTTTTTCACACGCAGTTCAAGCACAACTACAACCAGGTCAATCGGGCGGCGATGTATTCGTTTTTCAATCGGCATTTCCAGCTCGGATTTGAGACGCCGATCAAAGAGCGCGATCTCGTACCCCTCACGCGCGAAGAAGCGACCGTTTGGACCGACGAGCACCCGCGACCCTCGGGCGACCAGGTTGGTGATGCACACGAAGTGAAACTGCTGCAAATGGCGACGGCCGATTCGGACAAACAGATGACGTCGCTGGTGCCCAGCACTGCCGATGATCTGAGAAGGTATAAAAATATTGTCGGCGGTGCGTGGGAGACGATTCTGGGCCGCCGGTTGGACCAGGTCGGCGACGTCACCTTCACCCAGACGGACTCGGTCGCGGTCGATGACGTCGATGTGCACATAGGGTTCCTTGATCACGTCGACCGGGGTGAGCAGCTTCCAGCCTATCGCATCGCAGCGCCTCGAAAGAAACAACGTGGCAAGGTCATATGGATCGGCGACTCCGGAAAATCCTCGGTGATGGACGCCGACCATCTGATCACGCCTGTGCGAGATCTTGTCGAAGATGGATTCGAGGTCATCACGGCTGATCTGTTTGGTCAGGGGGAATTTACCGATGACGGTCAACCTGTCGCCGCGCAAAGGATGTGGTACCAGCGCGACGGCACGGAGGGGTGGCAGCGATTTTCCGGTTACACCTACGGATTCAACAACTGCCTGTTCGCGAAGCGAGTGCACGACATTTTGTCGCTGATTCGCTACGCGCACTCCACGAGCGACGGCGACGTGCACCTGGTCGGACTCGGCAGTACCGCGGGGCCTCTGGTCGCCGCGGCACGAAGCCAGTCAGGAGATGCCATCGGAAAGACGATCCTCGACGTTGAACGTTTTCAGTTCATCGATTTGGAAAAGCACGACGATCCGATGTTCGTACCCGCCGCAGTCAAATACCTCGATGTTGATGGTTTGCTCTCGCTTTGCGCGCCGGCCGAACTTGTGGTGATCGACAATGCGGGCAAGTCAGGAGTCGTTAGAGAGACCTACGATGCGGCCGGTGCGTCCGATCGACTCGTTTATATTGACCGGAATCGTCGCGGTGAGATCGCATCCCTGATTCGAGACAACGAGTGAACTCAGTCGTCCGCCCCGTTTTTCAGACGACGCTCCCCGGCAATCCGTTTGATTTCCACACGTTCGTCACGAGAGATGACCGACCACTGCGCGATTTCACGGAGGGTTCGAAAACAGCCTTCGCAGATTCCGTTTGCATTGGCCCTGCAAATCCCAATGCAAGGTGAAGATTCATCCGGCTTGCTTGGATCTGACGGCATGAAGATGTCCGGCGTCGAAACGTCGGCAAAGTTGTGGCGAGAAACATGTGCGGGACCGTATCATGTACGGTTCCAATTCCATCCCTGTAAACAAAACCGAGCAACCTCGGAAACGATCCATGTTGAACTGTCGAATTCTAGCCGTCACCATCTGTTCATTGATATCCCCGGGAATCCTGAGTGCCGACGATTCGTGGCCGCAGTTTCGCGGTCCGCGAGGGGATGGCATTACCGACAAGTCGCTGCCGACGAGATGGTCCGCCGAGAAAAACATTGGGTGGCGTACGCGATTGCCCGGCGAAGGCTGGTCGTCGCCCGTTGTCAGCGGCGGACGCATCTACTTGACCGCAGCCATCGCCAAACCGTTCAACGCGAACAGCGTCGATGACGTCGAGCCCGAGGCGTACTCGCTCTCGATGATCGTGATCGATGCGAAAAGTGGTGTGATTATCAAAAAGGTCGAGGTGATGGAACAGTCTACCGAGCGGCCAGCCAAAATCCATTCCAAGAACTCTCACGCGAGCCCCACGCCGATCGTCGACGGGAATCGGATCTTCGTGCACTTCGGATACCAGGGCACCGCCTGTTTGACTCTCGATGGCGATGTCATCTGGACCAATCGTGACTTGCATTTTCGACCGACGCACGGAAATGGCGGCAGCCCGGTACTGGTTGGCAACCATCTGATTTTCACATGCGATGGCGACAAGCAGCCGAAAGTGGTCGCGCTCGATGCCAGCACGGGCCAGATCGTCTGGGAGACTCCGCGCCCGGTCGAGGCCGCAAAAACCTTTTCGTTCTGTACACCGGCCGTGATCGACGTCGGCGGAAACACTCAAGTCATCGCTCCCGGCAGCGATTGTGTGTTGGCACTCGACCCGGCAACTGGCGAGATTGTCTGGGACGTTCGCTACACCGGTTATTCGGTTGTTCCCAAGCCGGTCTACGATCGGGGCCGGGTATACATCTCGACCGGTTTCGACAGCAGCAAGATGCTGGCGATCCGTCCAAGTGGTCGCGGGGTGGTGACCGACACCCATGTTCAGTGGCGTTTGAGCAAGAATGTACCGAAGACACCATCGATGATTGCGCACGATGGATTGATCTACTCGATCAGCGATAACGGAATCGCGCAGTGCGTCGATGGGGAGTCCGGTGAAGTCGTTTACCAGGAACGAGTGGGTGGAAATTTTTCGGCGTCGCCGTTGATGGCGGGCGACCACATTTACTACACCAGCGAGCGTGGCGTTACGACCGTGATCCGCAGCGGCCGAAAGTTCAAGGAAGTCTCCGAGAACGAGATAGGCGAGCGGACACTCGCTTCATTGGCAGTCGTGGAAGATGACATCCTGCTGCGCACGTCCGACGCACTATACCGAATCGGCCGCTGATCGATATTCACGCGGCGTCACACCGCAATGCTTTTTGAATTGCCGATAGAATGTCGACAGGTCGTTGAACCCGCATTCAAACGCGATCGATGTGATTGGCAAGTCGGTTTCCCGCAATCGCCGCTTGGCGTGAGAGATTGCGAGACAGCGAATGTGATTCAGCCACGTGTCCCCGGTGACCTCGACGAATAGTTTCGTGAACGTGCGGCGGGGGATCCCCAGACCGCTGGCCGCAACATCGATCGACGTTTCATCAAAAAAATTGCTCGGCAGCCGATCGACATAGCGCTGGATCGCCATTCTTTCATCACTTGTCGGCTTCTCGTTTTTCGTTCGCTTTTGATTGCGATCCAAAACCGCCTGGATCATTTTCATCGCATCGGCAACCATCGTGATCGCTCGCGAGGGCGACTCCAGAACCTGGACGTGAACCATTCGCCGCAGGAGCGATGCGACCCGATTTGCGAAGTGGCCGTCGCCGCGCAGCACCTGGCACGGCAATTGGTCGGCGAGAACTGGATCGAAGCTTACAAGAGACTTCGCGACACAGCACACATACAGACTCGATGCCGCGGCGGGGTCATCGTCGATCCTGTTGCGAGTCCCTGGTGGAACGATGATCACGTCGCCCGCCGAAAAGTATTCCTTGGCTTCTCCGAGATGAAATGTTCCCTTCCCCTGCAGCACGTAGACGACTTTGATGAATGGGTGGGTCCTCCATTCCATCGTGAATTGCGCGCTGTGATGGCTTTCGAGCACGAGAACGCCCCAGGGGGGCAGTTCTTCGGGTAGTGCACGATCTGTCAGATTGGTCGTCACAAAACCCCCGCTTGCCCGATTTGCAAATTGGCCGATCGCCCAATTTTCCAAGACCGGAGCGCGAAGTGCAAGTAACTTGAGCGGTTTGTTTCAGGCGCAAAGCGGGACCCGCACCGCGCCGAATCTTCGCGTCAGGCCGGAATCAGCACTGTGACTGCAGCAATCGATCCCAACTTATTGTTGACGCCGCGCCGCAAGATCACCGGTATCTCGGCGATCTTGCTCCCCTATGCCGAAGATGATGATGTTGATTGGTCGGGCTTCACCAATCACTTAAGGCGGACGTTCGATGCCGGATTGATTCCCGCCGTCAACATGGACACAGGGTATGCCAATCTGATCGATGATTCCACACGCGAGGAAGTGCTGCGACGCACCTGCGAGATGGCTGAGGGGCGGCAATACGTCGCCGGTGTTTTCGTCGGTGACTCTTCCGGAGCTGCGTTCGACGCCGATTCATATCGCAATGGTATCGATCAGATTCAGCGACACTCCGGCACACCCGTTTTCTTTCAGTCGTTCGGTTTGATTGAATTGCCCGATGAGGACCTGGTCGACGCTTATCGCAAACTATCCCGGGCGTGTGACTCGTTTTTGTTTTTCGAACTCGGCACGATGTTCGCGCCGTTCGGTAGAATCTATTCGCTCGACGTGTACGAACAGTTGATGCAGATTCCCAACGCGATCGGCGCCAAGCATTCTTCGCTGCGCCGGTTGCCCGAGTGGCAGCGACTCGAGCTGCGCAACCGGATTCGACCCGATTTCAAGGTCTTCACCGGAAACGATCTCGCGATCGACATGGTGATGTACGGCAGTGATTACCTGCTGGGTTTGAGTACATTTGCGCCGGACGCCTTCGCACGACGTGATGCAATGTGGGAATCGGGTGATCCGGGATTCTACGAAATGAATGACCTGTTGCAGTATCTCGGTGCATTCGCGTTCCGTGATCCGGCACCGGCCTACAAGCATTCCGCAGCCACGTTCTTAAAATTGCGAGGAATGTTAGCGAGCAATCGAGCGCACCCCGATTCACCGCATCGCGGGCAGAGTGATGTTGCGGTTCTGGAACTCATCGAGCGCGATTTGCGTAAGCTGCTTGAGGCATCGGATTGATGGCGTACCGGCGGATAGCAAGTTTCAAGACGCAGTCTGATTTCACCGGCTATCTTGCCGAGCTTGGAGTCGAGTTGCCATGCGATGCATCGGTCCTGGCTGCCGACCAATCGCCCTTGGCCCAATCGTTGGCGGTTGGTGATGTCGTCGTTGGAAATCGGTTTTGCATTTTGCCGATGGAAGGTTGGGATGGTACGCGCGATGGCCGACCGACGCAGATGACTCGCCGGCGATGGCGTAATTTTGGACTCAGCGGTGCGAAGCTGATCTGGGGCGGCGAAGCCGTTGCGGTGCGCCACGATGGTCGAGCCAACCCGAATCAATTGTTGATCAACGAGAAAAACCTATCTGAGATTGAATCGTTGCGGGTTGAACTGTGTGAGGTGCACCAGGAGCGATTTGATACGACCGACGACCTTCTTGTCGGTTTGCAACTGACGCACTCGGGACGCTTCGCCTGTCCCAATGAGAAGAATCACCGGGAACCCAGAATCGCTCATCGAAACGCGGCGCTCGATTCGCGAGTCGGGATCCACGATGATTCGGCGACGCTCAGCGACGACGAGTTGCAAGTATTAAGTGATGATTTCGTGACCGCGGCGGTTCACGCCGAGAAGGCGGGTTTCGCGTTTGTTGATATCAAGCATTGTCATGGTTATCTCGGTCATGAATTGTTGAGCGGTGTGGATCGCGCGGGACGTTATGGCGGCAGTTTCGAGAATCGCACACGTTTCCTTCGGGAGATCGCAGCTGGGATCCGGGCATTGGCTCCGTCGCTGGAAATCGCCGTTCGAATAAGCATCTTCGATTTCATACCGTATTGTCGCGGCGCGGATGGCGTTGGTGTGCCTGAGGCGGATGGCGAAGCAAGGCTTGCCTTTGGTGCGGATACCAGCGGTCGTGGGATTGACCTCGAAGAACCTGCGAGGTTCATGAGCTTGTTGGAAGATCTGGGCATTCAACTCGTCTGCACGTCGGCGGGAAGCCCCTATTACAATCCACACATCCAGCGGCCGGCCTACTTCCCTCCCAGCGATGGATACGATCCGCCTGAGGATCCGTTGGTCGGAGTGGCTCGACAGATTCACGCGACGGCGGAACTGAAGCGCCGGTTCAGCAAACTTGTTTTTGTTGGATCGGGTTACACTTACCTGCAAGATTACCTGCCGCATGTCGCCCAGGCTGTGGTTGGCGCCGGGATGGTTGATTCGGTGGGGTTGGGACGGATGGTCTTGTCTTATCCCGATTTACCGGCCGATGTGTTGGCCGGAAGGGTGATGACGCGAAAGATCGTGTGTCGTACGTTCAGCGATTGCACGACGGCTCCGAGAAATGGAATCATCAGCGGTTGTTATCCGCTCGATCCGTTTTACAAGGAGCGTCCGGAACGGGATCAGCTCAAAGCGGTGAAAAAATCGATCTAAGTCTCGTCGTCGCCCCGGCGGACCTCTTTCGGCTATGATAAACGCCGCTGTCCTTGTCCCCGCACCTTCGTAATTGCCCAATCGCTAATGAGTACTACTGTTGAATCGATGCAGGCCCAGGCCGAGCAATTTCGCGACCGGTACAACGCGATATGCGAGATGATCGGCCGCATGATCGTCGGGCACGAGGACATCGTGCACGGCGTGTTGACAGCGGTTTTGTGCGGCGGGCATTGTTTGTTGGAAGGCGTGCCCGGCCTCGGCAAAACGATGCTTGTGCGAACCCTGGCGCAAGTTCTGGATCTTGAATTCAACCGAATCCAATTCACTCCCGATCTGATGCCGGCTGATATTCTCGGGACGAACATGATCGTCGAAGATTCCGAGGGCCGGCGGGCTTTCGAATTTCAACGGGGTCCGGTCTTCACGCAGATCCTGTTGGCTGATGAAATCAACCGAGCGACGCCGAAGACCCAATCGGCCATGCTCGAAACGATGCAGGAAGGCACCGTCACAGCCGGCGGCACTCGATTCGAACTAGCGAAGCCATTCTTCGTGCTGGCAACCCAGAATCCGATCGAACAGGAAGGCACGTACCCGTTGCCCGAGGCCCAGCTCGACCGGTTCTTGTTCAAACTCGTCGTTGGCTACAGCAACCGCGAGGATCTCAACACGATCGTCGATCGGACCACGCGTGGCGAGAAAATCGAGCTTGAAAAAGTGATGGATGGAGCGGAAATCTTGAAGTGGCAGGAGATGGTGCGACAGGTAATTCTGGCGCCCCATGTCCAGGACTATCTCGTTCGATTGAACCTCGCGACTCATCCCGATGGGCCTCACAGCGTCGATGCGACCAACAACTACGTTCGCTGGGGCGCCAGCCCTCGCGGAGCCCAGACGTTGGCCCTTGCCTCAAAGGTACGAGCCCTTCTGGAGGGGCGGTACAACGTCAGCTTCGAGGATGTGCGGCGCGTCTTTTTGCCCGCCATGCGGCACCGCGTGCTGTTGAACTTTGAAGCTCAGGCCGAAGGAATCGACCCCGATCAGGTGCTGCTCGATATTCTTGAACGAGTGCCTGAGAAGAGCGACTGAAACAGGTCGACGCAACGCGTTTGACTGTGATTCTCCGCTTTGATATCACAGAGATAGTTTGAGCGTCGAGATCGATGGAGCGATCTGTTGCGATGGGCGTCGAATCGCCAATCAATCGCAAACTTGCTGTCGCCGTTTCTTGAACCTTCCATCGCCTGGGGACTTCTGAAACGTCCCAGCTTGCGGCAAACGGTCGATCAACGCCGATCGATTCGCGATGACGTTGAATAACGAAGTCATTTTTCACGGCGGCACCCTGTCGCCTGTTGTTTGTGTTTCTGTTCAAGGAGTGCAAAGATGACTGCGACGCTGAATCAAAACGTGGATCTCGAAAAGCTGGATGCATTTCGCGAGTTCCTGGTGAACAACCCCGAAAAGGGAAAATTGCGTCTCGAGGCTTGCGCGCTGTACGAAGGCCAGGTCGGCCGAAGCACCGTGCATGTGGGCCCCTACGAACTCGATGGCCAACGGGTCGACCGAGAAACCCGCCATTACACGTTTCCGTTTGGAGCATGGCGCGAAGTCGAGGAGATGATCGGAATTCCCGGGCCCACCGACCGGATGGAGCCGGTTGAGATGACGTTGGCGGCCACGGCGGCTTGCGTGGTTAATTCCATCACCTTCAACGCCGCACGCTTGGGGATCGACACCGAAGGGCTGGAAGTAAAAATCCGGACCACGGTTGATCCTCGCGTGTTATTTGCGATCAGGGGTCCGGAAGATCATTGTGCCTGCCTTGGTACGGTCGAGTATGACGTGAAAGTCACCGGAAACGTGACCGACTCACAACTCGATCAGATCCGTGAACTTTGCAAATGCTCGCCTGTCTATGGATTGATCGCCGAGTCGATCGAGATCAAGGGCAACGTCAGCTTGGCGTAGGTCAATCGGTTCTCCCGGCACTCGGTGGCGTGATGCATCTGGGAAGGTGCTTTGCCGCCGAGTGCCGGTTGCCCCGAGAACTTCAAGGACTGCGAGAACTCCAAGGACTGCGAGAACTTCAAGGACTGCGAGAACTCCAAGGACTGCGAGAACTCCAAGGACTGCGAGAATTCCAAGGACTGCGAGAATTCCAAAAGACGAATCGGGGTTCACCCGTTTGAATCATCGGATCGATCGGGGTGGTTTCTCGATGTGGAAAACCGAAACCACGCGTGGGTAGGAGCGTTACTTGGGATCAAGATTCGCGTCGAGTTGCTCGGGTATGACGGTCGACTCGATACCCTGCGGCGGGACCTCAGCTTTGGCGATCCAGACGATCGCGTTGAGAACGACTTTGCGGAATGCATCGTTTCCCCAATTGTCGTGGAAATGGCCACCGGTGAACCCGAACCCTCGTCGGCCGCCGGCGCGCTCGACGGTCCACATCATGGTTTCGGCCCGGCCCTTGGCAGCTTGAATATGCGGGTACGGGCCCTTGGGGTAGACATACGGCCCGTCGCGAACTTCGTCGGGCGGCGTGGCAACCAGGATCGGTACGAACTGAATGCTTTCGGTTTTGGTTGGTTCGTTCCCGCTGAGATCTGCGACAAACCGCATATTGAAATACCATTCGTCCTTGATTTGGAACGGTTCGACGCCGCGCGTGACCACGTGATCGGCGAAGGCGGTAAAACTCGGTTCCCAGATCGGATTGCACGAGTGCATGTGTTCGTAGTGTCCTCCGATCCAGCGTTTGAAGTGATCACCAGCCTGGTCGGCGAGGACTTCGACCCCGTAATGCATGAAACCAAGTCCGACACCGCGCGATGCCCATTGGTCGATCATGGCCAGTCGCCTTCCTTCTTCCTGGACAACCTCGTGCCGGCCGCCACCGTCCATGAAGAACACGACCGCGTCGGCGTCGTCAAAAACCGATTCGTCATCCGGCCACCCATTGAGCACAAAGTGGGCGTCGATTTCCGCGACGTCCTCGAGGCACTTTGCGAGAAGCTGGACGCCCGCATTGAACTCGTGCATGCGCGGCGGGTGCGAAGGTTTACCCGCAACCAGCACAATTTTTTTCGCATCAGCCAGCGCGACCGAGGCGACCAGCAGGGTCATGAAGAGGGCGAAGAATCTCAATGTGGTATCTTTCGTGATGAGGAAACGATTGTGGTGCTTGCTTCATTCGTTGCCGTGGTGTTTCCACCAGACGCGAGCTTCGTCGACGCTCCAAGGGAAACGGGATCGAAGATAATCGATAACGCGGCTGAGTTCCTGGATTGTCGAATACCGGTCATCCGCATTCTTGGCCATGCATTTGAGAACCAGATCGGAAATCTCGCTCGGGACGTCTTCATTTCGATGGATTGCAATGCTGAGTGGTTGTTCGCTGATGATCAATGCGAACAGAGATTCGGGATCGCACTCAATGAACGGGGCACGGCCGGAAAGCAGGTAGTAGGCGACGCAACCGACGCTATAGATGTCCGAACGCGGATCCATTGCCGACGGCTCGCGAAATCGCTCGGGAGCCATGTACATCGGCGTTCCGGACCAAATCGTTTCCGATGTCTGATAAACACCCGAGACCGGGCTTAACGGTTTGGCCAACCCGTAATCGAACACGACGGCCCAGTCGCCGACCGAGGCGTCGAGCGAGAGCATGATGTTCTGAGGTTTGATGTCGCGGTGCAGCAGATTCAAGCTGTGGGCCTCCGAGAGCGCATCACAAATCTGGCTAAGGATAAAAAGCACGCGGCCGATAGGTTGATGGCCGCTGCGGGCGACAACTTCCTGCAGTGTCAAGCCACGCAGGAACTCCATCACGCAAAACGCTTCACCCTCTTCACTGTGCCCGTAGTCGTAGATCATCACGCTGTGCGGGTTGCTCAACGTTGCCGCCAGTTTCGCTTCGCGGTCAAACCGCAACTGATCGTCTTTATTATGGCGGTCGCCGATCAACACTTTCAGCGCGGTATCGCGACCGAGTTGACGGTGCCGCGCGCGATAGACGACTCCCATCCCTCCGCTGCCGAGTTCGCCAATCACGTCGTAGCGGCTTAGAGGATGGACGGCGGCCTGTTCGGCGGTGGATGTGCGTGCGATTTTCGCAGCCGCCACGAACGCTGTGATAAAGAGTAGGCTTCCGAGTGAGAGAAATCCGAATCGAACGATACGGACGGGCGCGAAAGCCCGGTCGGCTTCGCGTTCAACGATGATTCCGAGATTCCAATCGTCATTCCAACGCCACGCGCCCACAACATCCTGGCCAGCGTAGTTTTTGTAGGGCCGAATGCGAACATCGGAATTCCCGCTCGTCGCGCCGGCGACGGCAATCGTCAATGGGCAAATCGCACGAAAGACCGAGGATCGATTTTCGGGCGATACTACCATTCCGGGATCGGCCACACGAAGCGTTGCCGCGATTCGATCCGGCGCAAGATCGAGTCTGTTCTGTGTCGCCAGTGCTGCAGCATTCGGGCTGTCGATCAACATCACGCCATCCCGGTCGACCGCGTACGCGTCCAGGTTCCCGGCCATCGCCACATCGACGAACATCCGCCGGAATTCTTCGAACATGCCGATACCGCGGACCAGCAGCGAGGCGACTGTTTGGCCCTCACCGTTCTGGACCGGGACAATGATCGCCATCACCGGATGTGGTTCGGATGAGGTTTCGCCCTCGCGGGTCTCGAGCCGGCTTGGTCCGAACAGCACGGTTTCCCCGGCCATCACGCGCGCCAGGTTCTCTGCCCCGCTGGGCGGAACCGGGGTTCCAACATCTGAGCGGTCGGGAAGCGAACTTGCCAACGTGCGGTAGGAATCACTCCAGACGATAAACTTGACGTCCTCGAAACCACTGAGTGTTTGCAACTCGGACCTGATCTGATCTGAATCTTCGGCGGCTCGGAGATCGTCGTTCGGTATTCTTTGGTCGGCAAGCTCGACCAGGTCGATGATCGCACTTTGGATACTCGGTTGTCGCGACCATGATTCGACGAGCTGAGCTTTGTCGGCAAGATAACGATTCGACGCGAGCGTGACGCTGTCGGCGATGCCCACGAGTTCGTTTTGGACGGTTTGATTCATCGTTGAATCGACTTGGCGATACGTCCACCATCCGATCAATGCGGTCGGCAACAGCGCACCGACCCACAGCCATCGTGATGTACGTCGCCGGCTGCGTCGGGTCCGATGGTCCCACAACAATGAACCGGGAGACTTGCGCGTCTCTGCTCGCTGCTGTGCGTGACGTGGCGAAGCGTGGGTTCGTTGGGCGCCTTGCTGGGTGATTTCCGCACCCTTCTTTTTTTTCCCCGTGCCTTGAGTAGCGCCGACGGGGTTTCCTCGCGTGGTTCGCTGGCCCGTCGACGTTTTTGAGGAAGGTTGACGCGGTGCGATCGAGCTTGACGAGATTGAAGTTGGCGGAGCGACCGGAACAGCCCGCTCGCCCTCGATCCGTGCGGAGTCGGGATCGTGCTCGGTCAACAGCGAGCGAACTTCGTCGAGCAGTTCCGAGTCGGCGCCGGCCTGCACTTTCAAGAAGGCATCCTGCTGCTCCGCTGGCAACTCTTCGGCCGCGAGAAACAACTCTCGTACGCGAGCGTATCGCGCTGCGTCCATTCTCAGCCGTCCCCAGCCTCGGCGGCGCCGGCGTCTGAATCGGAGACATCGTCATCCTTGCGAAGTTCGCGTCGCATCCAAGCCCGCGCCATCGCCCATTCCTTTTCAACGGTTCGTAACCCCAGGTTCATCTCAGTCGCGATCTCGCGCATCGTCATGCCGCCAAAAAACCTCAACTCGACAATCTTCGCCTGGCGGGGATTGAGATCCGCCAGCGTCTGCAGTAGATCGTCGAGCGCCATCACGTCGCCATCATGCGTGAGTTGGAACGTCACTTCGTCGGTCAATTGGCGGCGTTCCCAGCCGCCGCCCCGTTTGAGCGAACGGACTTTCCTGGCATGATCGACCAGGATCCGGCGCATCACGGTCGCACCGATTGCAAAGAAATGCGTTTTGCCTTGCCAATTGATTCGCGACTGATCGACCATCCGCACGTAGGCCTGATGGACCAGCGAGGACGAACTGAGGCGATGTCGCATCGGCTCGTTTTGCAGAAAGCGGCCTGCCAACCGGCACAGATCCTCGTACATCAGCGTGAACAGCTGATCGGTTTCGATCGGTTGTCCTTCCGTGCTGCGAGAAAGTAGCTCAGTAATTGAAGGCATGCTCAAACCGCTTTCGCCAATGATCTCGACCGCACAATGATATCCTGCTTTCATAAAGCACTGGGCGCGATCTCGTATGACTATCACTCTTCATAGAATAACTGAGAATGCGTAGGGATCGAATCAGGCATGCCTTATCGAGCCAGGAATCCCGGCGACGGGTCGGTTCCACCAGGGAGCGAAACATGCAGTTTCGAGGCGATTTTGACCGTTGATGCGTGAATATCAACGATATCGTCGATCGCCGCGTAGCCTCCGGCCATCGTGATTGCCACCGGTAGATCGGAATCGCGACACCACCGGAGCACAACCTTGTCGCGCTCTCGAAGGCCATCTTTGCTCAGTGCCAGCCGCCCTAAACGATCCCCCACAAAAGGATCAGCGCCCGCCAGGTAGATTGCCAGATCGAAAGGGCCGGCCCGTTTGAGTTGTTGGAGTGCCGTGGTAAGGGCCGCGAGGTACTCTCGATCACCCGTGCCGTCGGCGAGCGCCACGTCGAGGTCGCTGGGACACTTGCGAAGTGGAAAGTTCTTCACCCCGTGCATCGACAGGGTAAAGACGCTTGAATCTGCGGCCAGAATCTGGGCCGTGCCGTTTCCCTGGTGTACGTCGAGATCGATGACGCAGGCGCGGGTAATGAGTCCTTCACGTTGCAGCGTCCGAATCGCCACCGCGGCGTCATTGAAAACACAGTAGCCTTCGCCTGTGTCACTCATCGCATGATGGGTGCCGCCGGCCAAGCTCACCGAAACGCCCTCGCCGAGCGCCGCTCGAGCTGCGGAGATCGTCGCGCCGGTGCTACGCCTTGACCGCTCGACCATTTTCGTCGACCAGGGAAACCCGATGCGTCGGATTTCGGCATTACTAAGAGTGCCGGCGACGACCGCATCAACGTACGGCTGTGTGTGGCAGCAAAGCAATTGCTCGTCGGTCGCGGCGGGGGGAACGATCAGTGTATCATCCGCATGGTGCGAACTGGTAACCACACGCCGCCGCAGAAAGCGATACTTGTCCATCGGAAAGCGATGACCAGCGGGCAGAGGCAATTCGAAGTGATCGGTGTAGTAGATCCGCATGCGTGATCCAGTGTGCGCAAGCGATTCAGTCCGACTCGCCGGACCACCATCCGCGAACGCCGTTCCAAGCTTTACCGAACATTCGGCCGGTGACCAACTCTTCGGTCCATGTTTCGCGGCCGTCTTCGAAATTTTCCCACACCGCCTCAACGTAGGGCGTGGATACGTCGGACAGGGTTGCGTAGAGTCCATTCTCGCCGATCTCGTCCAAAGCGTCACCGTAGTGCTGGATGATATGTTCATCAAACAGATTGCTGGCGACATTGATCGTCGAAAGGGCACCGCGGGTTGTTAGCGAGATTCGGTTCATTGCAAACATCGTCATCGTCGTGCTGACGTCCCAAAGTCCAACGTTCGAATCGGTCGCCGCCTGTTCCATTTCGCCCCACATCCGTTGGACCTCCGCTTGAGGGATCAATTTGCGAGGATCGACCTTGCCGATTTCGTCGCGGAGTTGCGAAATCGTTTCGGTCAATCCGTCGATACTGATTGGCGGCTTGTCGGCTGCGTCGGCGGCACACCCACTGGTTCGGCGAAGCGCTTCGACAAGATCGGAAACCTCATCGATGCTCGAATCGGCATCGATGATCCCTTCTCGCTTGAGTTCTTCGCTGAGTTTCCCCAGGTAGTAACCCGAGCCGTAGGCGAGGTCGCTGAACACCGCCAAAACAGTCATCGGCGACAAGTGCAACGTCGCGGCACCAGCGACATCAAGCAAGCCGCCGACCGCTTTTTGGGCAAGCATCGCTTCTTCGGCCGACTCGGCATCGGGTTTATCATTCTTCACGCCGCCGACGTCGTGGACCATCATGTCCAATGCTTGTTGAATGAAGACGCTGTAGCTCCGCGAGGTGCGAAAGGCAGCCGGGATCAAGCGGGCCGCCGTTTCATTGACAAGCCCTCCGACCACCGCCGAAGCGCTGCGCGCGGTGCGCTCCGGCAACGAAAGTCCGTAGATCAACGTCTCACGAAGTGAACCGCCCGATGTGGATTCATTCTGCGGAGGCACCGACGGTGGTGCTTCACGCGGTTCGGGGGTATCGGACATCCAAGTAGACTCCTGAAACTTTCGGGGGCTCACCGAACACACGCAAATAGCGCGGGTCTAAGGCAGCGGCTCAGCCACCATGACCTCGACTGCCGATTCATCCGCGGTGATCCGTCCCAACGCGAGGATCCGGTCGGCTTGCGGTAATTCACCGGCGTAGATCAGCGAAAGTTCTTTGCCCGAGTCGAGTGTCAACGTCGGTTCGTCGCCTCCGCCCGGCTCGCCAACCAGTGCGATGCCATTGGTTTTACGGCCACTGTATTTGAGCCATTCCGCACCGGCGAAAGCGACGTCATCGATGATCGGTGAGTTTGCGATTTGCGACGCCATCGCGCGAAGACCGTCGCTGTTGCTTGATGAGACTTCGCAGGCCGTCGCGATTTTGGAGTAAACCTGAGCAAGTTGTCGACGGCGATCCTTTTCCGTCCCTTCGAAAATCGTCAACGCGTCGATCGATTGACGGGCCTCACTCAGTAGCGCGACGATCTGTTCATCCCCTTGGTCGGTGGCGGTCCCCGGCTCCGCCGTGGGCGAGGGGGGATCCGATTTATCCGGCACGTCACCGGTCGGCGACGAAGCATCAGCAGCGTCTGCCGCGACGGACGACGGGTCACCATCGGCCGAGGGCATGACGATCGGCGGTACGCGATCTTGATCGGAGGTTTCGGGGTCTTCGGCGGATTCCGTTTCCACGTCACTCGGGTCGCTGATGTCGATCTCGATCTCACTCAGAGTGGGTTCCGGAAAGCTCGGATCTTCGACCGGCTCAGGCTCTAAAAGTGAATCTCCGGTGATCTGCTGGAGTGCGGAATCGGAGGGATCGAGCCCCGCGGTCAAGCCGGAACCTCGCGCGCCGTTCAACCTCGTTGTCGTACGTGGCAGCGTCGAACGATCCGGCAGCGGCGCGGCTGCCGAGCGACTCGGTGCTGCGGTACCCTCTCCGTTGAACGGCCAGAATCCCCAATCGGGCGTTTTGCCAAGGGCCATCAGCAAACCACCGGCGATCGGAATCGCCGCGACGCCGCCGAGCACGACGCCGATCACCGATCGAATCGGGGATCCCTTGCTTCGAGACCGTCGCGCTGCGGACGAAACTTTCATTGCCGACGCTGCGGCATCGCTCGAATCGGCACCGAATTGAATGTTCTCGTTGGAAATCGATCGATCCGGCCACATCGTCTCGGAATCGTCGGCAACATCGAGATCCATTGCCGCCGGGGCACCAAAGCCTCCCGCCGCCAAACCCGCGGCCGCGACTTGCTGCATCGGCGTGATAGGTTGCCCGTCGGATGAAAACACCGCCAGGATTGGCGGCAGCCGTTCCAGAAAATCAGAAACTGGAAACGTCTCGTGACACCACGGACATTGAGCGTACGCATCCTCCGGCAGCTCTCCGGCAGCGACTCGAAATGCTTCGTGACAATGGGGGCAATTGGAAACGATCATGGAACACCTTGGGGCGACGAAGTCCCTCGATTGTAACCGACACTCGGAGCCAATTCAGGCATACCGGGACCTCGCCCGCGGCGCCGCCCGGGCTCACGCTGGCGAGATTCCGTACAACGGCTCCAATTTCGACCGGAGGTAGGTCACCAGGTGATCGGCCGACAGCGGCGAACCGGTTGCCTGCCCGACAAGCTGTGGACCGCTGTAGCATCGTCCGAAATAGTGAATTCGTTCGCGGAGCCAATCAAGCAGCGGCCGGAACTCTCCGCGGGCGAACATGGGTTCAAGGTCACCGATGTGATCGCTCGCCGCTTTGAACAACTGTGCGGCGGCAAGATTCCCCAGCGTATAGGTCGGGAAGTAACCAAATAGACCAGCACTCCAGTGAACATCCTGAAGCACACCGTCGGCATCCGAATCGGGTCGGACGCCAAGGTCACTTTCGTAACGTTCGTTCCACGCCGAGGGCAATTCGTCGACCGAAAGAGTTCCCTCAATCAGGCGCCGTTCCAGGTCAAAGCGAATGAGAATGTGCAGGTTGTAAGTCGCTTCATCCGCTTCGACACGAATCAAACTCGGTCGGACAGCGTTGACGGCGAAGTGGAAGGTGTCGAGAGAAACGTGATCAAGCTCGGGCGAAAACGCTTGCTGCGTTTGCGGAAAAAGCCAATCCCAAAAAGCGCGGCTGCGGCCGACCTGGTTTTCCCAGAGCCTCGATTGAGATTCGTGAATCCCCAGTGACACGTACGATCCCGGCGGTAATCCGAACCACTCTCCGCCGCGCAGCCCCTGTTCGTACATTCCGTGACCCGCTTCGTGGAGAGTCCCGAACAATCCCGAGGGCAACCAATGTGGGTCGTACCGCGTCAGAATTCGGCAGTCATCCGGTCCGAGCGTCGTACAGAACGGGTGTGAAGTTACGTCCAGTCGACCGCGGTCAAAATCGAAGCCGATCGCCTCAGCCACGTGATGGCTGAAATCCCGTTGCCGATCGATGTTGAATGTGCGCTCGATCGCCTCGGTGTCGGGTTGGCGGGGTGCGTTCTTGATTTGCGAAATCAAATCGACCAAGGGGGTTCGAACCTCATCGAAGACGCGCTGAATCTCATCGACCTTTGCGCCCGGTTCGTATTCGTCCAGCAATGCTTCGTAAACGGTTTGATCGGTGTCTTCGCTCAAACGCTCGCCCGCTTCGCGTTTCAACTGCAGCACAGTGTGCAGTGTGTCGCGAAACATGCCGAAGTCGTCGGCCTTTCGCGCTGCATCCCAGGCCTGTTGACCGCGGACAGTTGCCTGAGCCGTTTGTTCGACCAGCGTTTCAGGCAGTTTGCGGTCACGATTCCAATCACGGTGCAACTCGCGCACCGTCGCGCCGACATCCCCGTGGGGATCTTCATCGCCGGCCGTTTCCATAAGTCGTTGAACGTCCTCGCCGTACCGCGCGTCGGTGCGGATACGGTGTACCTTGGCCCGGAGCGTCGAGACCTGTTGGGCACGGTAGGGGCCCGCGGCGATCGGCATCCCCGTTCGTTCGTCCCATTCCAATGCATCCGCGGCGGAATGCAGCAGCATCGCCTCGCGCGCACGGATACATAACGATTCAAAGAGTTCCCGATCCAACGCCATTTGCGACCGCTCCGAAATGCCATCCTGATTTGTCAGGGTTGCAACTTAGCGTCCGTAGAGTCCCGCGCCATCACGTGGCAATGGAAATCCGCTTGGCGCGGCGGAATGACGGGTCAGAGGGTTTTCGCCAGCCGCCAAATTACAGCGGAGGTTTGGCGACGGCGCCTCGCACTCATTCTCCGAGTTCTGTCGCCCAATCCGCTTCACTCATCATTCCCGGAGACGGTTTTCGCAGCTGCAAATCCACCATCGTTCCATCCGCCGGTTTCGTGCTCACTCCAGCAAATACGGTGTTCTCTTCGTTCACGGCGGTGAACTTGAACAATTTGACAAACGCGCCAACCGCCAGGGCGACTTCGAGTTGTCCCAAATGTTTACCCGGGCAAACTCGCGGGCCATGTCCGAAACCGAAGTGCATGAAATCTTTCGATTGGCCCTTCTGCGCAGCAATCGTTTCCCAACGTGCCGGCGCAAATTCGTTTGCGGGGAATCCGGTTGCGTCAGTGCCCCAGTGATCCTCGTGGCGGTTGGCGTGCCAAACGTCGAGCAGGATGTGAGTATCGGCAGGGATGACCATCACACGCCCGTCGGCGGTTTCCACCCGCGTCTCGACTGTCGCCTTGCGTGGCAGAAAATAGAGTGATGGCGTCAGACGCAGCGTTTCATTCAAGACGGCGTTCAACATCGGCGCCGCGTCAAGTTGGTCGGGTGAATAGCCGGACATCGATTCCACTTCCGAAAAAACTTTCTGCTGCCAGATTTCGTTCCGCGCCAAGTGCGAGATGGCCCAGGTTGCGTATGACGTTGTTGCTTCCAGCGCACCGGCAATGAATACTTTGATGTTGCTCCGCAATGCTTCGTCGGGAGCTTCCGTCCGCAGCTTTTTCCACATACCGCGGTCACTGCCGCGAGTGGCCAGGACACGGTCGGTCAGTTCCTCGAAAGCTTGGAAATCTTCACGGGCCTGAGCGTATCCACGCAGGAACTTTGCCAGAAAATCTCGTGATAATCCCAGTCGATTGGTGACGGTATCGCGCACGATGTGATCAATCACTCGCTCGAGCGCCGGGACGTACTTGTCTCGCAGCTCTTGGTACTCGATCGAGGTACCGAAGAAACACTTCACCAGCATTTCCAACATCGACGCTTTGATTTCCGGCTCGACCGCGATACGAACTCGCTCCTGGCCGCTTTTGGCAACGTGCTTGCGCAGCACGAGCAAGCGTCCACGAATCGTTTCTCGACAGATCTCCTCGAAGCCGGTAAAAATCTCGGGCTGGAAAAGTGCCGTCTTTCCAAAGGGCGACGCGGATGCCTTGCGTTGCCGCCGCCAAATCGAACCGTTTCCAAACAGCAACGTGTCTTCGCCAGTAGCTCGG
Source organism: Rhodopirellula sp. (assembly GCA_024644085.1). Taxonomy (GTDB): domain Bacteria; phylum Planctomycetota; class Planctomycetia; order Pirellulales; family Pirellulaceae; genus Rubripirellula. The sequence goes on along the minus strand of JAHELS010000018.1, from coordinate 10,612 downwards.
GCGATGCCGGTCGATGGCAGCGTATCGCGCTCAAACTGACCCTCTCGATCACCGGTCGCGGTCAGGATCGCACGAATGATCCCCGGGTCGCGCGAGACGAGTACCGGCGGAAAGCCCGGCACATCCAGATAGCGATTGTGCCGACCGCAGCCGTTTTCTTTCTCTGCGCCGCAAAAGTACGTCTGCAGAATATCGATCGGCCGACGATAGTTCCAAGGATGCGGAAACGGAACACAAGGTCGTCCAGACGCAAGCAACACCGGCACGCGCGTCGGTTGACAGTCCCCGCCAAACGGGTTTTTCCCGATCAACTGTTTCGGCAACCGCCCCAACCGACCAACCCAATTCTGCCGCAGACCAGTTCGGCTCACGAAAGCAGCAATCCGCTGTCGTCCGAACCGCCTTCTTCCCATTCGCGGCGAACTTCGCGGAGGCCGTAGGCGCACATCTCGAACTGATCGCTCAACTGATGCAAAAGATCGCTCGAGGGTCGGTCTTCGCCTCCTTCGATCTCCGCTGCGATCGCGTAGGCTCGTTTACCCTGGCGGCAATAATCCAGAAACCCGTCCGCCGACTCGTGCGGTTGAATCTTTCTCAATCGCTCCGGATACATGCCTGACCAAAAGAGTGTGAAGTCACCGATATGCCGATGGACTTCACGGCGGGCGAGTCCAATCCTTTGCTCGGCTTCGCACAGCATTTCAAAGACTTCGGTCGCCGGACGGCCGTTGGTACGCCGCACCTTGTGAAGCGAGTCGACCCGTACGAACCTCAGCAACATGTCGCTGAGGTAATCGACGAGTTGAACGTCAGCCACTCCGAGTCTGGACTCGAAGATGTACTCGCTTAGACCGCTAAAAAACCGTTCGATCGTCGAACGATTTGGCGAATTCGGTGTCGTCTTGTCGGGCTCCATGACTCAGCCTCCCAAGTTCAGGCTTTGAAGGATCCTACCTGTCGTGTGGCGTGATTGTGATTCCCCGCCGTGCCTGAATCTCACAACTAGTAGGATCACCGGCACAGGTCAAGAGATATTCTACAAACGTTGCCCCAAGAGCGAGAAGAATGGGCACAGGCCCGCTGCGTGTGACGAACCAGCGGCACAGATCGGCCCGTCGTTTTCTACGATTTGAGCAGGATTCCGGTTCATCGGAAGCATCCCATCGCCGGGTGGGCCGTGGTCGAATTCAACACACCGCGGCGGCCCCGTAGTTATGCTGTTTCGGCGGATGGGAACGGGTACTTGCGAGGGGAATCAATGTTGAAACGGCTGATAAACGCGGGACTGTTCCTTGCCGCCATCTTCCCCTCCCTTGCGCAGGGGCAAAGTGAAATCGCCGCCGAACCGGTCGTCGGGCTGCGCGACAACCGACCCCGCGATTACGCGTTTGAGCATGCCACGGTCGTTATCGAACCGGGCCGCGTGTTGCATGACGCGACGATCCTCGTCGAGGCCACCACGATCACTGCGGTGGGGACCGAGGTCGAGGTACCCAGCGGTTACATGACGTTGGACTGCTCCGGCAAAACCATCTATGCCGGGCTGATTGATGCCTTCAGCGAAACGGATGTGCCCTCCCCCGAATCGCCGGCCTACTGGAATGCCAACGTTACACCGCATCGAACTGCGGCCTCGGTCGCAGCGAAAAGGGTCGAGCAAGGCGATAAGTTGCGATCCCAAGGCATCACGGCAAGACTGATCGCACCGGCGGGAGGAATCGTCAAGGGCAGCAGCGTGGTGGTGTTGTTGAATGACTCAGGCGCCGGAAGCCGATTGCTCAACAGTCATGCGTGGCAACATCTGCAATTGACCGTGCCCCGTTCCCCATCACGAGCGCGGTACCCGAATTCTCCGATGGGTGCCGTCGCTCTGCTGCGGCAATCGATGTACGACGCCACTTGGTACCTAGATGCCCGCACTGCGTATCGCGCCGGCGCACGCCACCCACGCCCGGAAACGAACCTTGCCCTCGAAACGCTCGCCGAGGCGATCAAGCATGACACCTTCGTCATCGACGCACCCAATGAACGAATGGCGGTGCGTGCCGGGGCAATCGCGGACGAGTTCTCGTTGCAAATGATTGTGCGAGGATCGGGACGCGAGTATCGCCAGCTGGCGGAAATCTCTGCGCTGAATCGACCGGTCCTTGTCCCGGTCAATTTTCCCGCAAAACCAGACGTCACGACCGATCGCGCGGCGCGCAACACGACGCTCCAGGATTTGATGCACTGGGATCTCGCACCCGAGAATCCAGCGAGACTTACCGACGCAGGAGTGGCGATCTGTCTGACCACCGACGGGCTCGAGAATCCCGCCGATTTCCTGAAGCAAGTACGAGTGGCGGTCAAGCGAGGACTGGATCCCGACACAGCACTGGCCGCGATGACAACCACGCCCGCGCGGCTGCTCGGGATCGATCGAAATACCGGACGCATCAAAGCGGGGATGTTGGCGAACCTGGTCATCGCCGGTGGCGATCTGTTTGATCAGGACACAAAAATCCTGGAGTGTTGGGTTGGTGGCGAGCAATTCGTCATCACCCCGCCGGATGACGTGCACGTTTCGGAGGTTGCCGGCAATTGGTCCCTCGAATTTCGCGTCCCGGATTCGAAAGTCTCGCTGCAACTCGAATTGACAGAGAAAGACAACAAGCTCTCGGGCACCTTGACGTTGCCGCAGGAATCTTCAGATGCACCGGACGACGAGACCGATGATCCGAAACCAAGCGAAGAAGTAAAGCTGAAAGAGATCGTCCGCGAGCGCGACCGATTGACCGCGACGGTCGACCTTAGTCAGATCGATCCCGCATGGCCAAGCGGAGCTTCACGGTTGACCTGGGTGACCATCGGTATCGACGCAACACTCGATATCTTCGCTTCAATCACCTTTCCCGACGGAGTCGTGCGCACGATCGAGGTACGCAAGATCCCGGATGAGAAAGAAGCAGAGACGAACGAACAGACCGAGAAGCCGCAAGAAGAATTGGAATCCTCACCGGAGCAATCTGAGCAGGTCACCGAGAACGGCACCGAGGACGACGAGACAGCCGATTCGCGACCGCCGGATGACATCGCGGCCGAGTCGACGCCGGAACCTACACCGATCCTGTCTCCGCTTGGCGCCTATGGCCTCGCGGAAAGAACGTCGGCGCAACCCACGGTCATGTTTCGCGGGGCGACGATCTGGACCTGTGACGAAACCGGCACGCTCGTTGATGCTGACATTCTCATTGGCGATGGTCGAATCGCCGAGATCGGGACGCAGTTAGCGGTTCCCTCGGGTTGTCAGATTATCGATGCCCGCGGGAAACATATCACACCCGGCTTGATCGATTGTCATTCTCATATGGGAACCGATGGTGGTGTGAACGAATCGGGCCAGGCGGTCACGGCTGAGGTTCGCATTGGTGATTTCATCGACAACAGTGACATCAACATCTACCGACAACTCGCCGGGGGTTTGACGATCGCCAACATCCTGCACGGGTCGGCAAATCCGATCGGTGGACAGAACCAGGTGATCAAGTTGCGGTGGGGCGAGTCGATGGACGGATTGCGGATGAAGGAAGCTCCACCGGGAATCAAATTCGCCCTTGGCGAAAACGTCAAGCGAAACCAGACGCGTTATCCGAATACCCGCATGGGTGTCGAGCAAATCATTCGCGACCAACTGCTGGCTGCTCGCCAGTACGCGGCGAAGCACCAGCGTTGGCGCGAAGGAGTGCGCGATTCGCTGCCACCGAGGATCGACTTGCAACTCGAAGCGATGGCGGAAGTCCAACAAGGTCGCCGCTGGATTCATTGCCACAGTTATCGACAAGATGAGATCATTGCGACGCTCGATGTGCTGGAAGAGTTCGGCATCCAGATCGGAACTCTCCAGCATATTCTCGAAGGCTATAAGGTTGCCGACCGCATGGCCCGCCACGGGGCGATGGGATCGGCCTTCTCGGACTGGTGGGCGTACAAGTTCGAGGTCTTCGACGCCATCCCCTACAACGGCGCACTGATGCACGACCGCGGCGTTGTCGTGTCATTCAATAGTGACGATCGTGAACTGGCGCGCCGGCTGAACACCGAAGCCGCCAAGGCGACAAAGTATGGTGGCGTACCCGAAGAGGAGGCGTTGAAATTCGTCACGCTTAATCCTGCCCGACAATTACGCATCGACGAGCATGTCGGCTCGCTCGCGATCGGCAAACACGCCGATTTGGTAGTCTGGAACGGGCGCCCCCTTTCGACACTTTCACGTTGCGAACAAACGTGGATTGACGGAAAGAAATATTTCGATCGACAGTCCGAATTGCAGGTCCGCCAGCGCGATGCGGCACTGCGTGCCCGCTTGATTCAAAAAGTACTCGCTGACGAAGAATCGCCGGATCGTGCCGAGAAGACCGAAGTCGCGGAAGAGGATCGATGGGTGCGACGTGATGTCTTCTGCGCCACGCACGGACAATTGCAGCACGAGCACCAGGGAGGGAGCCAATGAAAACGTTTATCAGCCCCGAGCAGCATCGACGCCTATTTTCTCGATTGATTCTCAATGCGGCGTTGCTGTGGCTATCGACCTTCGCCTTGCTCACCACGGCAACCGCTCACGATCAGATTCCCGGTGCTCCGCAGACCCGGCCCATCGTGATTCGCGGAGCCACCATTCATCCGATCGACCGTGCGGCGATCGACAACGGTTCGGTGCTGTTCGAGCAAGGCCGCATTGCCGCAGTTGGCAAGACCGTGCAGGTTCCCGAGAACGCGATCGAAATTGACGCGACCGGCAAGCATGTTTACCCCGGCTTGATCGAGTCGATGTCGGACATTGGCTTGCGTGAAATCAGCGCGGTGGAAGAGACCGACGACCGCACCGAGCATGGTGACCGCAATCCCAATGCACGCTCGTGGATTGCGGTGAATCCCGACAGCGAGCTGATACCGGTTGCCCGGGCGGGTGGTGTATTGGTGGCCATGACCGCCCCACGGGGCCGTTGGTTACGCGGACAGAGTGCTGTGATCGCGCTCGACGGTTGGACTGTCGACGAAATGACGCTGGTCGCCCCGGCGGGGCTTTATGTCGACTGGAGCGCCATGCATCCGCGAGAGGATGACGATAAGAAGCGGCGTGAAAAACGGGAGGAAAAACTTGCCGAGTTCGATGCACTGCTCGAAGAGGCGCGGCGCTATGGCGAGGCACGTCTTCATCGCGAGCAACCAACGCCCGGTGATCTGCGCTTGGAAAGCATGTTGAAAATCATCTCGGGTGAGCTGCCGATCATCGCCCAGGCAGACGAGCAATCGGAAATCGAATCCGCAGTCGCCTATGCCCAGGCCCAAAAGTTGAAACTGGTGATCTACGGCGGGTATGACGCGGAGAGCTGTGCGGAATTGCTGAAGCAATACAAGGTGCCTGTGATCGTTGCATCCACGTATCGACTTCCCCGACGTCGCGACGATCCGTTTGATGCGTCTTACACGCTTCCCGATCGACTGCGCCGGGCGGGGGTTCAGTTTGCGATTGGCGGCGAGGGAGCGGGTTCCCCGGGCGGCGCGGCGAACGCACGCAATTTGCCGTACCATGCAGCCGTCGCGGTTGCACACGGCTTGCCTCATGACGACGGGCTTCGCGCAATCACGTTGTCGGCCGCGGAAATCCTTGGGGTGGACGATCGCATTGGATCGATCACGATCGGAAAGGACGCAACGTTGATCATCACCGACGGTGATATTTTGGAAACGGTATCGAACGTGACTGCCGCATACATCGAGGGTCGCGCCGTCGACTTGGGCAGCCGGCACAAGTCGTTGTACGAAAAGTACAAACTGAAGTATTCACGAAAATAGCGCGTCGATCTACGTGCTGTAACGGGGATAAATGATCCAGATCAGTGTGAGCAGGATCAGCGTCAACAGGAGCGCGATGGTTCGTAGCGTCCATCGATCGGTGAACCCATATGCGCGATCGCTGCGCATTCCGCGGGCCCAAAGCACGAACGATGACCCGATCATGATCGTCAGCACGTTGGCGGAGACCAGCAGCAGCGGACCGAGGACCGGGACTCCGTCGGGCGACTCTTCCCAGGTCCAGACATGAAAAGCAATCTGCAATCCGGCTGTTGAAATCGGCGGTACGAGCGCCGCCGCGATCGCAGCACCCGCCAGCGCAGAGGACAGGTGTTTTCGAGTGCGCGCATACGACGCGGCAATTCCACCGACCAATCCAACGCAAAAATCCAATGGTGATGGTCGGCTGCGGGCCAACATCTCGCCAGTCATTCTCGGCTCCTGGAACAGCAACACGAGCCAGCCAAAAAGAATGCTTGCTACAAGCGCACTGCAGAAACCCAGCAGCACCGTCCAGACAGCCCGTTGAAACAGCGGACGGTTGCCCTGGGCCAGGGCGAGTCCGGCACCCACGATTGGCGTCATCAGTGGCGCAATCAGCATCGCGCCGATGATCACCGCCGCCGAATCCTGGAGCAATCCGAACGCAGCGAGCATCGCGGAGGCGGAAATGAGTCCGAAAAACTCGACGTTTGGTTCTGAACCCGTTTTCAGATCGGTGGCCAGCTCAATTCGTTGCTCTCGCTCCATCGGCGGCGCCACCGTGGCAGCCCAAAGTTGGATCGAGGCCGCAATCGTTTCAACAAAGGAGTGACCGACATGCACGAGCGCGAAGTTCGCGCCCCCATTGGGTTCAAGCAGTGCGAGTGCGGTTCGATAGATGCGATTATTCGAGTCGAAATCGTCCACGCCACAAAGCACCAGGTCGCCGCCGCCGACATCCTGCTCCTTCATGGCTGCCTTGACGGCCGACGGCACATCCTGGCTTTCGAGGTCGGGGGCCGCGCACAATGTTTCTGTCACCGTTATGCCCAGCAATCGTTGCGAGATGACTGCGGAAAGCATCGTGGGCAGAGAACACATTGCGAACACACGCGACGGCGGGCTGGTCGATTGCTCGGGGGCGTCCCGCGCCGAGGTGCCGATCGAGACCCAGAACGTCTCGGTCATCGACGCCTCGAAAAGTCCGCGCTGAAACGTTTTTTCGTCGGTCTTGTAGACGATCATCAACGTCTCACAACCGATGTTGTGCGCGACGGTGATCACATCGGCGGCTTCGTGAGCGACCATCTCGACGCGAACGTCCTCCGGCGAAACGCCGGTTTTCTCTGCTAATCGCCGCTTGGCGTGTTCGGCGAGCGTCTTGCGATCCTCGCCGAGCACAATCACTTGCGCCGACGTTCCGGCCGCAGTGGCGAGTGTCGCGCACCAGGCGGCACCGCTGCTGAGTTCTTCTTCGGAACCGACAACAAGGACGACACTCATGGGTTACCGTGATCGGGCAGTGCGGGATGAATCGGGCCGCATTGTACTTGACCACGGCAATGGTGCGCTACCGCACAAGGCGAACGGTCACATTGATCAAGAGCAGTCCAACGGCGACATAATCGGCTCTTGAGATGCGATCGCTCACAGCATTTCGGCGCAGGTATTCAAGCAGCCGACCCGTTGGACAACCGAGCCGGCAATAACCCATCGGAATCACCGCCGCCAGGGCCAGGCTTGCCAATGCAAACACCATCGCGCCCCATGGCGCGATTCGGAAAAGGTAGGCATGAAACGGTTCCCAGGAGGCAAGATCGATCGTTGGTATCACGATCAGCGAAACATAAGCGAGGACCAGCGTCGCGCCGGGTATGCAGGTCAGATGGCGGGTCGCTTTGCGGGTCAGATGCCGATGACGTCGCGAAGTGGAAGTTGGGCGGATCAATTGTTGGATTGCGCCGTGCGGACAAAGGTGATTGCAGTACGCGTTGCTCTTGGTCAACGGCGGCAACAAAAGTGTCACCGCCGCGATCGCTGACAACCCGGGTGCGAGCCGCCATGCAACTCCTTCGGCTGACCACCCGGCGATCAGAGCCATCGAAACCAGGTTGCCCGACCATAGTCCGATCACAGAAACCACCAGAATCAACCACAGACGTCGGGCGAACCGACGATGAAACCATCCAAGACGGCTGATCAGTGCCGCAACCAATAGTGTTGCGATTGTTGCGAGGTCGGCCCGTGTCCACCGCATCGACTCGTACCATGCCGAGCGGCGTCGATCGTCGCGAGCGGGCTGGGCCTGGACCGCCTGCGCTGCGGCCACGATTGTGTCCGCGACGGCCAAGCTCGTCATCGTCGCGCCGGAAACCCCTTCGACTCCCTCATCGACGGGCGAGAATGACGATAACTCGGCAAGAGTTTTTCCCTTGAAGATCGCCCAGAAACCCGCTTCGACACGAACGTAATCGACGTACGGTTCGTTGTCGAAGGATCGTCGCATGCGAATCGATTCCACGTTCCCATCGGTTGAAACTTTCATGAGCACTTCGGTAGGCCCCTGGTAACCAATGAGATCGTCCGCATGGGGTCCGGTCCGAATTGCGAGACCAATTACATCGCCACCAGGTCCGCGGACTTCACCACTGGAGTCGTCAACGGCGGTTGCGCCCGGGAACCAGTCACGAATCTCGTCCAAAGTGATTGGTTGGCCGAAAACGAGCGAAGGTCTCGCGCCACCCATCCGTTTTAACACACCTTCGGCCAGCGCCAGCGATGTCAACGTGGCACCGGAGACAGCGTCGACCTGCGGGTTCCCGGCTGGTCCGCCCCACGGCCATCCTTGGAATTGGCGAAAAAACGATTCGTCACGCATGACCGCGTCGACGTGTTCCACGGTGTCAGCACTGCTCAATAAAGAGACTGAGATGACTTGTTCGTTGGCATCGATCACGATCGACGCTTCGGTCGGTCCGCGGTAACCGACCACATCCGCGGCGGCCGGAAGTGTTCGAGCGACGGTGGCGACGGTCTTGCCGCCGGCATCACGGAGCGACCACATCGCGTTGGCGTCGGATTCCTGGTCGATCGTGAGGTCGCCGCCGTCGAAATCGTCAATTCGCAACCGGGCGATCGAAGGCGCGGCACCCTTTTCCGGCCAAGCCGTTCTCGATGGTGCGGGGATCGCGAGCAACAGGACGACGACCAGAAGCACTCTCGCCGCGTGGACCAGCTTCGCGCGAAGCGGCCGTCGTTTTGGTCGAGGCGTCATGTTTGCGTCGGATCATTCCAGTTCGAGCAAGCGAACGGCGTCGACGTGAACCGTGCCGTCGGCGCCGGCCGTTGAGATCGTGACCGTCACCTCCTCAGCCTCCGCAAGCTCGACTTCGTCGACCGACACGACGTCGTCCGCCGTCTTTGTCCGCTGGTCGATCGTGTACTTGCGCACCAGGTCGCCGCGACCGATCGACACCGGCGTCGAGGTTGATCGGTTCGGATGTGCCTGTGTGAAAATCTGAACCATGTAACGGCCCGATTTTGGCGGCTTCAGCTTGAACGTCGCGGAGGCTCCGTTGTCCGGCGAAGTGTACTGGTACCCGTACCCCACGTAGTTCTTCAATCCGGTGCCGCCGGTCCAGTCACCCCTAAACACTGCGGCCTTGTCATCGACCACGATACCGTCCAACTTGGCCGGGTCGAGTCCATCCGGCGGACCGTGTGGACCGGCCAGCGGCATCGCATCGGCCGGAATCACGATTTCGCCGGACGGCGTGCTGCGGCGGGCCTTGCCGGGCAACCGCAACAGGTCGAGTAGATCATCGAGATGGTCTTCATAGACGTCGCGTGGATTGCAATCGTTGAGTGCGCAGATGGAAGCCGCTTTGCCAACGACTTCACCCATCATTCCACAAGTCTTCATTACCCGGACCGTTCCGAGTGCCTCGTGAGTGACGCTGATGCATCGCCCGGCCATGAACAGGTTGTCGATGTTACGGCTGTAGAAACATCGGTAGGGCACGGGATACCCGTACGATCGGTCAACGCCCTTTCCATGCACCGCTTTGGAGATAAACGGATTGTCGGGATACTTCACCGCGTATTGCTCTTTTGGATAGTGCAGATCGATTGACCAGGTGCTCGGCACGCATCCATCGGGAAACTCTCGTTTCGAAACGATGTCCTCTTCGGTCAGCACGACGTCCCCCATCAAGCGGCGACTTTCGCGCGGGCCGCCGACGAATGCGATCCAGGTCAAAACCGCGTTCTGGTGTTGGTCCGCACCGTCACGGTTCTTCATCGCGTTGAACGCGCCGTAGACGGCGCGTAAATTCCAATCACGGATTCCCTCGGCGTCACCGATCGCATCCTTGTCAAATCCGCTTTCCCAAAACCACTGTCCGTGGTGGTCGCGCGGATAGGGAAAGTCAGCCATCTCGAGATCAAGCGCCCAGGGTGTTTCGGGAAACTTGACCGGCTTGTCGAGTTCATCCCATGCCCACATGTTGCTCATGCCCATCCGGCCCTCGGGCGTCATTTCGAGGTCGGCGCCGGCCCAGGTGCCGATCCAGCCGTGGCCGGTGCAGTCGGAAAAATGGTTTCCGAGTACCTTGACTTGCGCGCCGCTCCGCGTGTCAAACGCGTGAACGGCCGTGATTGAATTCCCCTCCATATCAACCTTGTAGGCGTGGTGGTTGAGCAGCAGGTCGATGTTGGGCTCGGCCCGGACAATCTGTGCCTTGATGTCATCGCCGAATTCCTCGTAGGTGCCCGGCGACTTGGTTGCGTTGTCGGC
>JAHELS010000017.1 GCA_024644085.1 Rhodopirellula sp. | reverse complement strand
CACAGCCGTCATCGTGACTGGGACCAATGGAATCAAAAAGTTCGTGACCACCTGGTTTCGACCCAGGCGAAATCGGGCCACGAAAAAGGAAGCTGGCACTTCAAGGACCGATGGGGCGACATCGGCGGACGGCTCTATACGACGGCCATGTGCACCATGATGCTCGAGGTTTATTACCGCTATCTGCCGCTGTACGGATCAATCGAAGAGTTCCCGCTGTGAGTGACGACGGGTCTTGGCGTCAACCGATCTCGCCTCGATCGCCGGTGGTACCCGCTGCGATATCCGCCGAGAAGCACTCGATCAACGTCGCCTGATTAGCGCTGCGGTCGACTTCACGAAGCGCACGAACCGAGCGATCAAGTCGAGCCAGCGTTAGCGGTTGGGAACGATTCTCCATCGCTTCATTGCGGAGACGCCTACGGAAATGCTGGACGGAAATCGAGAACACATCGCGCATCGCGGCTCGGCGCTTCGAGGCCTCTTTGCCCGCCTCGTCGACGTGCCGGCTGATGATCCCCTTGAGTTTGACTGGATCGGGGTGGGGCGATTCGAGTTGTGCGGTAAACGATTGACGGAGCTCATCGGACTCGTCGTTCAAAAGTCTTTCCGCCGCGTGCATGTCCCCACCGGAGATCTCGACCGCGTCGCGGATCTGTTGATCACTCGCGGTGACGTGGTGGACCTCGCGCAGCAATCGCATTGCGTCTTCGATTGTTAACGGGCCGAGACGAATGATGCGGCAACGCGAACGGATTGTAGGAAGCTGTTTCTGTTCACTGGTGCCGATCAGCAGAACGATCGTGCCCGGCGGTGGTTCTTCGAGAGTCTTCAAAAGGCAATTGGCGCCCTCTTCGTTCAGAAAATCGGCGTCTTCCAGAATCGCGACTTTTCGCTTCCCGCGCAGCGGCTTGGTTCTGACGTCACGGCAGAAACCTTCCTGCATCCGCGCGTCGGGTGGGCCGATCAGCAATTCGAGCGGGAGCGTCGATTTATCGGCGGGCTTGGAAACGCGGATGACGTCGGGGTGCGTGCCGGCATTGACCTGGACACAAGCTTCACAGACACCGCAGGGCTCCATGTCGGATGGTTCGGACGATTCGCACAGCAGGGTCCGAGCAAGCAGGTTTGCCATCGTCTGCTTGCCAATTCCGGGTGAACCCACAATGAGAAAGCTGCCGCTGAGACGCCGTTGGCGAATCGCGGTGGCAAACCATTTTTCGATGCGCTGATGGCCGACCAGTTCGCTCCAGCTGGCTGGCTCGGATGACGTCGGCGATGACTCTGTTGCGGTGCGGCCGGGCATGGTTATTCCACGGAGGCCGCGGAATCTTGTGCATTGGTCTTTTCGATCGCGGCGATCTTTTCAAGTCGAACTGCGTGGCGACCTCCGTCAAACTTTGTTTGCAGCCACATTTGCACGAGTTCATCGACGGGGCGGTCACCGATCATGTCGCCGGGCAGACACAGAATATTGACGTCGTTATGCCGCCGGCTCATCTCGACCATCACTTCGTCATAGCACAATGCGGCGCGAACTCCCGAGAACTTGTTGGCGGCGATCGACATGCCGATCCCGGTTCCGCATATCAGAATCCCGCGATCGGCCTGGCCATTGCTGACTTTTTGAGCGACCAACTTGGCGAAGTCCGGATAGTCGACCGTTGCCTCCGATTCGGCCCCTTCGTCTACGATGTCATATCCAGCGGCCGAGAGCGTCTGGATCAGACGACCCTTGATCTGGATTCCGCGATGATCGCTCGCGATTGAGATTTTCAGCATTTCTAACTTCCATCTTCGTTGGAGGCGGTGATGGGAAAGAAATCGTCATCGAATGATTCGATCCATGCTGCGAGCTCCGTATCGATTTGTTCGGCGCACGATTCATAGACTTCGACCGGCATGCCAACCGGATCGGAAATGTCGCCGCCATCGCGGCGCAGGGTATGGACACGGTCTTGCAGATCAGGCCACGCCGCAAGGATGGCCGCACGATGGCCGCGCGTCATGGTCAGCACGAGGTCGGCGACATTGATCACCGAATCGTCCAACGGCCGACTGCTGTGTCCGGTCAGGTCGAGATCGCGCTTGCCCATGACCTCGATCGCCTGGGGGCTGGCACCGCTGCCGACGCCCGCGGCAACACCCGCCGAAATCACTCGAACGGCATCCTCGCATCCAAGTTTTCTGCGCAGCTGTTCTCGCAGCAATGTTTCGGCCATCGGACTACGGCACGTATTTCCTGTGCACACCAACACGATCACCGGTTTGACGAATTGATTCATGGCGGCCCGCTCAATGACTCCTTCGCGGAGGATCTCAAGACGATTTCCCATCACGCGGGCCACCGTCGATGCTCCACCATAACGGGTTGGACCGTCATCGAGCAGCAGTGGAATCGAATCGGAAAACTGCTCCGCAACCGGTTCGGAGGTCGTGGGAGCCGGATGGCCGCTGAGATTCGCACTTGTCAGCACCAGCGGCCCTGCCAGAAAACGATGAATATGAGCTAGCACACGGTGGTCGACGACCCGAAATCCGACGCAACCGAATTCGCCGGTGATCCGTTCCCGGACACCCTCTGGGACCTGCGTCAACGCCGAGTGGGGCTCATCACATGGGACCACAAGGGTCAGCGGTCCGGGCCAGCACCGATAACTCAGCCGCCGCGCCAACGGCGTTAGCGTGCAAAAGAAATCGCCGGCCGCCTCACGGCTGCCAACAGAAATCGCTAGCGGTACGTTCTCGTCGCGACCTTTCAATTCGCACAATCGGTCCACCGCACTTTCACAAAGGGCGTTGGCAGCGAGTCCGTAGACGGTTTCAGTAGGCAGTGCGACCACTTTTCCCTCCACCAATGCTTGTACAGATCGATGAACGATGTCGCGTGGGTCATCGGTCGCCCGCAGGTCAAAAATCTTTAACATAGTCCAACAGAGTTATGACCTTGCGGGTCAGCGGGGTCGGTAGAATGATGAATCCAACCATCATTGATTCAGGTAATCCCATTGTACGAGCCGCCGAAAGCTGTTCACAAGTCGGGCGGCCGAGGTGACATGCGTATCGAGCCTTTACGTCGTGATTTCTTGCGTTGTTGCGCCGCCGGATCGGGCGCCGCACTGCTTGCTGCGCCCGGATGCGTCCCCGCGTCACAGGGTTCCGAGCCTGAGCTTGTCTGGGGGCGTCGGGGTCTAGGGGAAGGAAAATTCCTCAAACCGCGCGCATTAACGATCGACGATCTCGATCAACTTTACATTGTCGATATGACCGGTCGGATCCAGGTCTTCGATGTTGATGGCAATCTGATTCGCGGATGGCAGACGCCCAAGACGAAAAATGGGCGTCCCACCGGTTTGGCGATTCGTCGGTCCGCCGATCCAGATCAAACCCGGTTGTTGGTCGCCGATACGCATTACTATCGCATGTTGTCCTACTCGCTCGAAGGAATCCTGCACCCCCACGAACAGATCGGCGGGAAAGCTGGCCACTCGCCTGGCGAGTTCGCTTTTGTCACCGATGCTGTGTGCGATCAGCATGGCTGCTATTACATCGGTGAGTACAACGCGTCGGATCGAGTTCAGAAGTTTGACCCCGACGGAAATTTTGTCGCCCAGTGCGGAGGTAACGGACGCGAGCCGGGAAAGTTCGTCCGCCCGCAGAGCCTTGTCGTGCGCGGCGACGTCTTGTGGATCGCCGATGCGTGCAATCACCGCATTCAACGATTTGATATCAGCGGCACCAAGCCGCGGTTGATTGACATCTGGGGTGGCCCGGGAACAGGAAAGGGCCGGTTCTACTACCCCTACGATCTCGCCATTGCGAGCGATGAAAGTGTGGTGGTGGTCGAGTACAAGAACAATCGAATTCAACGTCTGGATGCCAACGGCCGCTGGATCGCGACTTGGGGTGGCCCCGGATTCACACCTGGCCGATTGAACCAGCCCTGGGGCGTCGTGATCGATTCACGAGACCGGGTTCACGTTCTCGACAGCAACAATCATCGGGTTCAACGACTGCGTTTGCCGGTCTGAGCGGTGTCTCGAATCGCCGAATCGCCGAATCGCCGAATCGCCGAGTCGCCGAGTCGCCGAATCGCCGAGTCGGCAGCAGCAAGCCCACGAAATCAACAGCTTTTCCGGCCGCGGACCAGACGTGTCAACGACGGGGCCAATACTTGGGGTGAACGACATGGGAACACCTCATTGGGATGCAAAAAGACATGAGCCGACTTCTACGCCGAGCGATGCAAAACTCTGACAAATACGTCATTGAGATGGATTATGCCGATGCCAAAGGGAATCGTACCCATCGCGTTGTCAGCCCCATCCGATTCATGGGCAGTTATCGATTCCTCGGGCTCTGTTTGTGCCGTGAACAGCCTCGGCAATTTCAATTGTCGAGGTGCAAGAACATTCGACTCGTACCCGCGTCGGACGTCTTGATGCCGGTTGCGATCGAATCCACATCGACGGAGCTGATTAGCAACTGAGGGCGAAACGACGAAAAGCCCGAGTCGCCAAAGCGAATCTCGAGCTGTTCGTGTACGAGGGTTGTTGTTCCCGACGCTTCTGGGCAACCCTCGCAGAGCCTCCGCCCTTAGGAATTTCGTGTACGGCGCGATGCCTTTATTTCGAGGGCAGAGGTGTTCGGCGGACCGGTACGGGCGCGTCCCCGACCGTCGCCTGGGACTCGTAATTGATTGGTGAAACATTCGGGTCGACCGGAGGCGGCGAAATGGGTGTCATCGCATCACCTTCCATGGGACCGTTTGGCAACATATCTGGCTCGGGAAGTGGGACTTGCTCGTCGCCGACGTTCGGCGGGCCTTGGGAGGGCGTCCCGCCGGGGATGGCTTCAAACATTTCGTCGGTCGAGTTGCCCATTTCACTCAGCGGCATGTCGCTGACTTCGACCGCATCGGTTACCGGACCTTCGAGGATGATCGCATCGGCGGGCAATGTATCGTCGAAGTGAATTCCACTCCCGATCACCTGGCCGACCGATTCCGCATCGCGTACCGGACCCTGACGTACGACACCCGGTCGGCTGACACCGTATTGAACTTTCTTACCGGCACTGCGTTCACGAGCTCGCTCGAGAGCATCCCAGTACGCTTTCTTGTTCCAGGGACCCTCGGCCAAAGTGATGTTGCTGTTAGCCAACATCGTGCCCTTGAGGTAGTCAACGTAGTTGATTGATTTGTTGTATTCGCTCAGTGCCCGATAGTAGGCGATCTGTGCGTCGGCACGCCGTTGCTGGCTTTGCAGCACCACATTGACCGGGCTTCGCCCACCC
This sequence comes from Rhodopirellula sp., assembly GCA_024644085.1. GTDB lineage: Bacteria > Planctomycetota > Planctomycetia > Pirellulales > Pirellulaceae > Rubripirellula. The sequence goes on along the minus strand of JAHELS010000017.1, from coordinate 47,595 downwards.
TTGAATTCGGCCAGCCGAGCTTCGACTTCCTGTTCGGCTGCTTGCCACCGCTGGGCGTGCGTTTGCACCAATTGGTAGTGGGTTGCGGTTTTCGCGACAGCGTCGCTGAGTTGGCTGACCAACAATCGCTCAGCGTCCTGGAGGAAAGCACGGGATTGATGCAGACGCAACTGGGATCCGCGAATACGCGTTCGTTCTCTTCGTCCGCCGATCGCCGGCGGAGTGATTTCCAATCGAATCGCACCTTCCTGAAAATTGCCTCGCGTCAATTCGTTCAGGGCGCTGCTGCCTTGTCCCGGATAGTTGACGTTGGAACCACTGGGCGGACCGAGCGTGTCGCCGACGCCGACCCAGCGGTACAGCAGCGACAAGTTGACTTCGGGAAGGAGTTGGTTTTTCGCCGACATCTGTTCCAGCTCGCGCTGCTTGATCACAGTGCGGCCCTTGCGTAACTCCGGGCTGAGGTAGAGCATTTGGGTGACGCTCTCGTCCCAGTCAAATTCAAGTCTCGCCAGGCTCGGTTCCTGGATCGGCCGAATCAAACGTCCATCGGTCGCTGCAAGGCCCAGCAATTCACGTAGCACGCGTTCGCTGCCATAGACCCCGAAACGGTCGCCTTCGGCCGTGTTGGATCCGGCCAGCGCCGACTCGAGCCGAGCACGGAAGTTGTAGTACTGTTCCTCGGCCTGGGCCAATTCCTGCTTGGTGCCGGTTCCCTGGTCGAGATTCAAGCGAGCGAATTTCGCAGTTGCGATCGCACTGTTACGACCGATGATGGCCGTCGACACGTTGCGATACGAGACGTAGAGATTCCAGTAGGCGACTTCGACGTCGCGAACAAGATTGCGCACCTGGATTTCGAAGTCGGCAATCGTTTGATCTTCGTTCAGACTCGCGAGGACCACGGGGATGCGATTGACGAGCGTTCCGCGATTTCGCATCAGCGGGTGCTGCACCTGGGCTTCGAGAACAGCAGTCCAATCGCTACCCAGGGCGCGAAGCGTGTTGGTAACCGGCGTTTTGGATCGGTCGTACAGGAGTTGTTGTCGGAACGTGGCGACGCCACCGGTCGCAAATCGCTTGCTGATTGCGGCCTGCTGGGTGGTGGTCAGCGTCTGGACGGCGACCGGTACCGTCGTGTTTTGGGGTCGATCGGTCGTGTCACTGCTGATGAATGCGCTTGTCTGTGCATCAAACTCAGCCAATGCGTCCTCGACGCCGCCGATTTGATTTGCCCTCAGCACACCGCGCGGCAGGACCCGGTTTCCGGCGCTGTCGACCGTCAACGGGATCGACTGCGTGGTCGCTTGCTGGATCGCTACGTCATAGATGCTGCCGAGTTGATCGGCCGAGGCACTGGTGAACTGGGCTGCAATGTTCTGCCGAAACTCAGCGTTTCCACCGGTGGTAGCAAAGAATTTTGCGTTCTGCAAAGCGATCGAGACGCATTCCTCGACCGTCAGGTCCCAGAATTGGTAATCGTGATTACCGATCGTCAGCGGCCGGATCGCCTGCGTGGTCTCTGCCAGACTTTCGACGTCGACATCCGGGTATTCGATCTTTGTCGCCTGGTTCAGATAATACTGAAGGTCCGGCGATTCATTGTGAAAGAACGGCTGGGTCGGCGCGCATCCAGTTGCAAACAGGATCATGATCCCGAGTTGCAGATAGGCGGTAATGCGAAACAGCGAGCGATTCATGCTCTGGACTTCCGATAGTCGTGCCGTCGTGAAACACGCCGCACAACAATCGCACGAAGCGATATGGCGTGTTCCCGTACGGGCCGAGTGTGGAAGCCCCCCACGATCTTTTCGCGATCTGGTCGCCGGCACGAATGCCGCCAGCCGAATCGAGAAAACCTCGTCCAAGGGAAGTTATCGGTGAACGGTCAGGCAAACTTTGACGGTTCTCGGAAAAAAACTCATCGCCGTGAGTCGCGCTATTGAATCAGTTGCCCGTCGAATGCGGCGGGCTGCGATTCAGCAGGCAGCGTCGGTGCTTCGCCGAGCACCTGGCCATAGTCGTACTGCGGAGCGGGCGATTCGCTGAGCCGGGGACCGATCCGCAGGGCTTCCCACGGTTTGGGATAGAAATAGTGCATCTCAATTCGTGGCCGGTCGTTCTTGTAGGCATTGCGATGGGCCGCGTCATGCCACGCCATTGCCTCCTGGCTGCTCGGTGCAATGTAGTAGGCGATCTTGCCGCCGATGTTGCTCGGCCGGTTGTATTTGCGGCGATGCGACATCTTCATCCCGGTCCCAATCGGACCAATCAAGTCAATGCGTTGGTGAACCGGCTTTGATTCCCGATCGGGATGATGAGCCTGCAGCGTCGCGGTGAAGCAGACAGCAAGAGTACAAACGACAAACCAACGCATGGAATCATCCTTGAGATGCGAAACACCAACGCGTGAAACAGGCCTGACGGCCACGCAGCGTGTTGATGTTCTTCGTCACGCAGGAAGCGTCATCGTGATTCTTCGACCGAATGTGTCGAATATCGCGGTCGCGGGATCTATCCGTCTCGGCCGCCGCCCTCGACGCGACGTGTGCGGATTTGCCGGTAAGTCGCAAGTGACATCTCGCCCGCCAATTCGCCGGCGGCCCAGAGGCTTCCCGCGACCAGGCATCCGATCGGGCCGGCACAGGCACCGACGCCGATCGCCGTGGTGATTCCAATCGCTCGACCAGCCTGCTTTCGTTTGTTTGCATCACGCAATCCGACATGGTGCCCGCCCGCTTCGGTGACCCATTGGGCCGCGTCGGCAACGAGCAACATCGGCGTTGCTCCCCTCACGATTCGGCGAGTCCCGATCGCTCCGGCCGCGCGGGCCGTACCGGCCGCGATTACTTTGACGCTGACCGCCCCCAGCCGCTCGCAGGCCACCGATACCTGGCGGCTCTCGTTTCGGTCGGTCACACACCACCATGCGAAATGCTCGCAGTTGTCAAAGACAACGTGGTAACCACGTCTTCCCACCTGGCTGAGAGCTCGCTCGACAATGTCATCGGCCGATCGTGGTTGCGGATGAGAAACAACGTGAATCCGGTCACGGCCACCACGTGAAACGGATTCGAGCGACGTGCGTTGAACCACGAATTGATCCGACGCGACGCCGGGGGTCGCAACGCCGCCATGGCCATCGCTCAGGTGAACGGCCGCTTCGCCCACGTCAATGGCATGATGTTGGAACGGAATGCCTTTGTGTTTCCGCCAGACAAAAAAGTGATCACCTCGGGCCAAATCCCCGTCCTCCATTTCAAACAGCTTATACGTATTCGCCGCGGACTGCCTGATCTTGGGTGGGATCAGGAAGTTGCCTCTGCGGGTGAAACACGTGCCGCAAGCCCCACCGCGAACAAGCCGCCGAAAAAGCCAGCCATCAAGCATGCGTACAGCGGCAAAATGATTTCGATGCCGAATGTGCGGTTATTCGCAAGGTACTCCGAATATGCCACACTTCCCACCGTTGCGGCCGTGAGGACAAGAGCAGCCGATAGCAGAAACACCATTCTGCGCATCGACCGGCTCAGCATCGCCATGAACAGGGAGCCCGCGATCACTGGGCCGAGCCCCCAGAGTACGACCGATACGAGCCAGTAGTAGAACGAATCGATCGGGGCGGAATATCGAATCGCTGCGGAGAGCAGTAGCGCGATCGACGTCGTCGCGACAATCACATCTGCAATTCGAAATTGATGATCGGGAGTGCTGTAGGCTTTGCCATCAAGGGGCAGCCACGACGGCAGGCGGAGCAAAAAGAACAGAATACATTGAAGCACAAGCAAACCGCCCATCGTCGCAATGTGCCTGAGCAAGTTGTCGGTGCCGACCTTGGTCAGGACGAATGCCGCCAGTGCAGCAAGCAGCGTTCGCGCGAAGTAGCGGACGAACACCTGTTGCAAAGCCGTCGCCATCCAACAGCCCCCGGCCGCCATCGCGTACGTCGTACCGGTTAGCCATAACTTGAGGTACAATTCCCAGTCGTACTCTACATCGGTCCGATCGAAGAAATGAAATGCGTAGAGCCCGATCTGAATGACGCACCACAGTGTCACGACCGCGATCGGTTTCCGACCCAATCGCGGGGTGAGGTAGTTTGGATGCTGCATGAATTCGTCGTCGGGCACGTTGATCGATCCTCTGTTCCAAATTAGCACGCTAGAGATTTCTTGTCGCTGTCATCATGGAAGGCACCACTGAACCCATCGTCGCAGTCATCGGGCACCCAATCGCAGGCAATCCATCCCAGTTTGCCCTTGAACGGTCGCTGCACGAGATGAATCTCGATTGGCGGGTGCTGTCCCTCGATGTGCAGCCCGACGACGTAGCAGTAGCATTGGAAGGGTTTTTGGTGACCGGGATCGTCGGAGTCTTGATTGATCCCTCCGTGGCGGCGGCAGCAGTAGCCTGGTGCGCCGAAAAGCTCTCGCTTGAGGCAGACCATATCGACTGTCTGCACCGCGACGACGAAAAAAGCTTTATCGCCAGCGACGAACGAATTCTCTGGTTGCAAGAACAGCTTGAAGAGCACGGCGGTGAGAATCGAATTCGACTTGGCGAAATCGACGGCTCTTCCGCTTTGGTGGAACTGGCCGGTGATGCGGCTGCTACCCCGCCCGACATCGAAACGATTAACTCGGCTGACCAAATCTTTCTTGCAGGTAGCGACGACGAACCGGTCGACCTTGATGTCGACGATTGGCCTGAGAATGATGGAAAGACGCTCGTGATTGATTTGACCGACGGCCACCCCCAAGCGGCGCGGCTGCAGGAAATGGGTTATCGCCTCTTGTCGGCAATGGATTTCAGAATCGGAACGCTGCAAAGATGTCTGAAGTCCTGGACGGGGGAGACGCCTTCATCGGACGTCATTCATGATGCGATCGAAGAATATCTGGCAGTTTAGTTTTTTCGCTTTCCCGCTCCGATCGAGACGAGTTTTGAAAAACGACAAGGACCTGCTGCTGCGGGAAGACCTGATCGTCCAGACCGTCGCCAGGTTGAACGATCGAATTCGCGATCGATTCCCTGATGCCGGCTTGTCGAAGCTGTGCGGTCAGTTGCATCAAGTCGCGCTTCAGGCAGCCGAGCGCTCCGCGTGGATTTCTACCCCGATTCTCTGGATTCGCGTCGCGAGCGTCGCGGTGGCAGTTTTTCTGATCGCATTCACGGTCGGCCTGGTGATGATGGCGATGCAAAGTGTCGACACCGAAAAGATCAGCTTTTTCGAGGCGGTCCAGGCAGCCGATTCCGGTTTGAGCGAGATCATCCTGGTCTCCATCGCGATCCTCTTCCTGTTCAGTCTGGAAACTCGCATCAAGCGGCGGCGGGCACTCGACGCCATTCGTGAGCTGCGGTCCATTGCCCACATCATTGATATGCACCAATTGACGAAGGACCCGGAGAGGTTCCTCAAGGGATGGTCCGATGCGGAGCATTCGCCAAAACGGAACATGACACCGATGCAGTTGAATCGGTACCTCGATTACTGCAGCGAAATGCTCTCTTTGATTGGAAAGATCGCAGCCCTCTATGTCCAACAATTCAACGATCCCGACGCGGTCGCGGCGGTTAGCGAAGTGGAACAGTTAAGCACGGGTCTGTCTCGAAAGATCTGGCAGAAGATCATGATCCTCCAACAGTTGCGAGAGGCTTTTGTGGACACCGCTTCGGAGGACTTCAGCGGGGCGGGAGATTCGCTTCGCGGCGAACACGAACATGAACACGATGATGTCCCTTCGCCAGCCGCCGATTCGCAGCGGGCAGACGCATGAAAACATCACTTGTCGGCAGCCGAGACCAGATCATCGCCGCGGCACAAACGCTGTGCGACGAGGTCGAGTCATTGAGATTCGGCGAACCGGTGACACATGTCTACAACCCCTTGCGATATGCGTGGAAGGCGCACCGGGCGTATTTAACGCGAGTCAATGACGCCGGGGTGCGAGTGCTGTTCCTGGGAATGAATCCTGGTCCTTGGGGAATGGCACAGACAGGCGTTCCTTTTGGGGAAATCGAAGCGGCCCGAGATTGGATCGGAATCAATGAAGTGGTCCAACGCCCGGATGATGAGCACCCAAAGCGTCCGGTCGAGGGATTCGCTTGTTCGCGCAGCGAAGTCAGCGGGCGGCGGTTGTGGGGGTTGTTTCAACAAAAGTTTGGGGACGCCGATCTGTTTTTCGCCGAGCATTTCGTTTCGAATTATTGCCCGTTGGTTTTCATGGAAGAGTCGTCACGGAATCGGACACCCGACAAATTGCCCCGACACGAGCGTGAACCGCTCGACGCGGCGTGCGACCGTCACCTCGTTAGCGTCCTGGAATCGCTTCGACCCGAAATCGTCGTAGGCGTCGGCGCCTATGCGGAAAAGTGTTTTCAGAGGGTGCTGGGCCAGTGTGGATTTGACGCCCGGTTGACTCGAATCCTCCATCCGAGTCCTGCTTCGCCAGCGGCCAACAAGGATTGGGCCGGTACCGTGACGCGGCAGTTGACCGAAGCGGGAGTCTGGTAGCGGCACCTGTTTGCCCGCAATTTTGCGAAAATCTGGGGCTTCGGCCAGTGATTGGCGTTGACGATTCATGAGGTGTTCGCCAAATTCGTTGAAACTCACGGCATAGCCCGTGAGATGTGGGAGAGCTTGCCGCCACCCTGTGTGGGTGGGACAGGTGAATTCGCCAAACCACCCGACCAACGGACGTCGTGACCCAATGGGTAAAAAATCCAAGCGCTATCGCGCATCGCTGGAAAAACAACCGAAGACTCCCCTTCCCGTCGAGGATGCGGTTGAGGCTTTGAAGAAGTACGATTCGACCAAGTTTGATCAAACGGTCGAGATCCACATGCGTCTGGGCGTCGATCCGAACCAGGCGGACCAGATCATCCGCGGCAGCCTTGTGCTTCCCAACGGCATCGGAAAGACCCAACGAGTCGTTGTCTTTGCCAAGGGTGACGCGGCGAAAGCCGCCGAGGAAGCGGGTGCCGATGAAGTGGGTCAGGAAGCCCTGGCCAAGAAGATCAAAGATGGTTGGACTGACTTTGACGTGTGCATTGCGGCTCCCGACATGATGGGATTGGTCGGCCCTCTCGGTCGCGTGCTCGGGCCACGCGGATTGATGCCCAGCCCACGAGCGGGCACCGTAACGCCCGATGTCGCCAAGGTCGTAGGTGAGTACAAGGCGGGAAAAGTCGAATTCCGCAACGACAAGGGCGGCAACGTGCACGCGATGGTCGGCAAGATGAGTTTCGACACACCGAAGCTGGTCGAAAACATCAGTGCCTTCATGAATTTCATTGAGGGGCTCCGCCCGCAAACGATCAAAGGCGCGTACGTGCGAGGCATCGCGATTTGCGGAACGATGAGCCCGAGTGTCCGGATTGCCGCCTAGTACAACTACATTTTCAATACAGATCATCCGCCGAGATCCAGCGATACGATCTTACGAAGTGAACCCAAGCGATGAGCAAATACGTCAAAGACCTAGTGACCCGCGACATCAAGCGTCGGCTTGATGGAGTTGAGGATGCTGTGTTGGTCAGTTGTGTGGGCATGGATGCGAACACGACCAACGAGCTTCGCGGCGAACTCGACAAAAAAGACATCCATATGTTGGTTGTCAAGAATTCGTTGGCCAAGCGGGCCACCGAGGGAACGCAACTTGCCTCCGCCTTTGAGGGCGCGACCGGTCAAATCGGCGTTTGCTGGGGTTCGAGTGATTTTGTTTCGCTCGTCAAGGAACTTGTCAGTCTCGACAAGGATAGTGAGAAATACGACAAGTTCGTCGCCGACGGCGGCGTGATGGATGGCGAAAAGCTGGACGCCGACGCGCTCAAAGCCGTCAGCAAATGGCCGAGCCGTACTGAACAGATTTCGATACTCGTTGGACAGATTCTCGGTCCCGGCTCGCAGCTCTCCGGCGCGTTGCTCGGTCCTGGCAAGATGCTCAACAGCCAAATCAAACAAAAAGGGGAAGGTGACGAGTAAGCACCTTCCGCTGGCCAATCGCCCTGCCGCATGGTCAGGGTCCAAATCCTTTCAAACCAAGTCACCAAACTGTTCTTGAGGTAATAGAAATGTCTGAAGAAACCGCCGTCGCCGAATTCAGCGCCGACACCAAAGAAATGGGCGACAAGATCGCCGAAATGACGCTCAAACAAGCGAAGGAATTGAGCGACTACCTGAAGGACGTGCACGGCATCGAGCCTGCATCGGGTGGTGGCGCCGTCGTGATGGCGGCCCCCGGCGACGAAGCGGGCGGTGCTGCCGCCGAGCAGACCGAATTCGATGTTGTGCTGACCGGCTTCGGCGACAAGAAGCTCAACGTCGTCAAGGTCGTCAAAAACCTGACCGGGGCCTCCTTGATGGAAGCCAAGAAGATGGTCGAAAGTGTGCCAGCGACGTTGAAAGAAGCGGTCTCCAAAGAAGAGGCCGAAAAGGTCAAAGCCGAAGTCGAAGAAGCGGGCGGCAGCGTCGAGCTGAAGTAGCGGCTTGCACCAACTTGCTCACCGGAGACCATCCCGCTGGAATCCCCAGCGGGTTGGTTTGTTCCCATCGATGCGCCGCAGCGATTTGGTGGCCGCCTGACACGGGCGGCCGTCTTGTAGGGTTGACCGCCGTCTCTCAAAGCGAAAGACCGCTTCTCGCGCGGAAGACCGTCTCTCTCGCGTCTTGCCCGTTACCGGAAGAACGGTAACGACGGGAGATTCGCGACACCGATGCCACCGCTGCTCGGCGGTAACGCCTGGCCGTGAAACCCGTTTTGGCTGGGGTACAGGTCAGTCGCCCTCATTCCACCTTGGCCCGTGTTGCGGCGTGGAGGGTCGCTCGTCATGCGGCCGACGGGACTCGATGCGATCCTCGGGGCACCCATTGTTGAACTCGCGAATCGAGATTGGTTGAGCGATTCAACTTGGCTGCGCGAATCGAGCGGACGAAGCCGCGATGCGATCGCCTCGGAGACTCCGCCAGGCCCGGACGGCTGAGGTGCAACCCGTCCGACCGCCTCGAAGTCGACTTTCTGTTCCCGCTCCATACGCACGTATCGCTGCGGGACCTCAATCTCTCGTTTCTCAGCCACCCATTCGGTGCGCGTGTTTGTCCGCTGCACCACTTCGTTGCGAGATTCCCAATGGGTATCGGCAACGTGGTGATAAGCGACCGTCGGCTGGCGAAATGGATTCCACCGCCCGTGAAGTCGCGGTTCCCATTTGTATTGGACAACCGGCGAGTACACGGTTCGCGATTCAGGTTTCGTTTCGGTGACGGTTTGCGGCCGATACACCGTTTCCTGTCGTTGCTCCATCTTTGTTTCAATCACCGGCTTTTCGATCGTTTTGGTGACTTTTCGATAAACGATTCCGGTTGCGGGGTCTGTGTAGTATCCCGCGTCGTTTTGTGCCAGTGCTGATGGGCTCAGCGTGAAGAGAAAGAGTCCGATTCCCCCGAGCAGAATCAAACCATTGGCAAATCGAGAATAGATCCGAGCGTTCATGGCAGTCCTTCGCCTTGGGTTCGGATGATGTTGAAAGTGACGAGTCGATCGGATCGTGCACCCGAGAGGGGTCTACAATACGGTCGCATTGAGCCCGCGCATGAACGAATCGTTCCACGCCGGAGTCTCAGGGAAATGTTCGGCTGCTATCACCATTTCAACTGAGCGAAAATCAGTGATCGACGGGAATTTGATCGAATTGCTGCGTTTCATTGACGGTCATGGCAATCTGCGGATTGCCGAAAAACCGGAGATCGACTGGATCAACGAAGCGATTCGGACGGGCCGGTTGCGCGACCGCGCCGAGCAGTTGGTGCGACAGCCGATCGAGGGTGGTTTGATAAACGAGGAACAAAACTGGGTCTTTCCGGTTCGTGATGGAATCCCAACGATGATTGCTGACGAAGCAATCATGCTTCCCTCATCCGACGTAGGATGCGCGCCGGAAAAGTAGCCCTCCCCCAAGGTTGCTACTGATCTGGTGATCTTCTAGATCCAATCGTCGCCTTCGGGTCGCGGGTCGCTACACCATTTGTTGAGTGCCTTGAGCGTCTCATCGCGATCTTTGCTGTTGGTCCAAATCGAGTCGTCAACGTCGAGGCGAATCTCGTAGTCGCCTTCGTGCATGCAGTCATCTTCGCCGCAGAAATGCGGCACATCGCTGACCCAGACGATGCGATAAAGTGGGACGTGTTTATCGTCAATCTTGATTATCGGTGAATCCATGACGTCTAGAATAACTCCGATGGGATACCTCAGGGAAGTGTCGATTTGTTGGATCGGTTGGAATGTGGTTGCGATTCAATTCTTTCCACCGAGTTCTCGGCTGCGGCGCGCCGAGGCGGCCACGGCTTCCACCAACGCCCCGCGCAGACCATGTTGCTCGAGCACGCTGATGGCGGCGATCGTCGTACCACCCGGACTCGCGACCGCGTCTTTAAGTTCTCCCGGATGACGTTTGGTTTCCGCGATCATCTTTGCCGTTCCGAGTACGGTTTGAGTCGCCAATTCCTGGGCCAGCGGTCTTGGCAACCCCGCCAACACGCCGCCGTCGGCCAGGGCCTCGATGATCATGCAGACGTAGGCCGGGCCCGAGCCGCTGAGGCCCGTCACCGCATCCATCTGTGACTCGTCAATCTCAACGGCGAGCCCAACGGATCGGAGCATCGATTGAATCCAGTTTCGGTCCCCCTCGGTGACGTCGCTTCCACAACAAAAAGCGCTCGCACCCTCGCGGACCAGGCTCGGCGTGTTGGGCATCACACGGACGACACGTTGGTGACCGATCCATCCGCAGAGTTGATCGAGTCCGATCCCGGCGGCGATCGATATCACCAGCTTTCCCGCCCAAAGCCCCTTCCCCTGCTCTGCCACGACGGAGATCACGTTCGGCTTGACGGCAAGCAGTACCGCGTCGGAGCCTTTGACAGCGTCGGCCAACTCGCTCAGTGTGATTCCCTGATGGTGATCTGACCACCAATCACGGCTTTCGATACTCGGCTCGACCAGGTGCAAATCGTCGGTCGTGATCATGTCGCTGGCGAGCATCCCGCCGACCAAGGCGCGACCCATCTGGCCTCCGCCGACGACTGCCAGTTTCATTTCGCTCATCTCGTCCCTTGTCCTTTTCTCAATTCGGCCAATTATCCGTATTTGTCGCAATCCACGTTCTCAATTGACCCTCGCACTGGCCGACTCTAAATTGATCGGTTTTTCCCATCCGGAACACCCCATTAGCCCCTCGTGTGGAATATGCCCCCAACCACCGCCGAGGAAATCTTCGGACAACTTGGAGACTTCAGCGTGGACGAAGCAATCGGCAAAGCCAACACGCTCATTGAGGCGATGGGCTGGATCCGGCGATTTCGCGGGAAAACAACCGTGATCAAACTGGGTGGAAGCCTGGTCGATGACGAGGTCGCCCTGATGCATATCCTGCTCGATGTGATTTTCATGGAATCGGTTGGGATGAAACCGGTTGTGGTCCATGGTGGGGGTAAGGCAATCAATCGTGCTTTGGCTGCGGCGGGGGTCGAGCCTCATTTCATTCGCGGCCGACGGGTAACGGACCAACCCACTCTCGAGGTCGTCGAACGTGTATTGACGGGTGAAATCAACGTTTTTCTGACCGAGGAGATTGAACGTCTCGGCGGCCGCGCGATGAACTTGTCGTTTCAAACGACGAACGTTCTGTTCGGTGAACAGCTCAAGCTCGATACCGGCGAGGATCTCGGATCCGTGGGCGAAGTCACTCGCGTCGACCGCGGCGTGATCGAGGGACTTTCCTATACCGACCAGGTGCCCGTGATTCCGTCAATGTGCGAGGGCCCTGCGGGCGAACACCTCAACGTCAATGCGGATACCGCGGCGATGGCGGTGGCGCAGTCACTTGGCGCGGAAAAGTTGGTCTTTCTGTCGGATGTCAACGGTGTGCGACGCGACAAGGATGACCCCGATACGATCATGCACTCGCTTTCATCCGACGAAGCCAGAAACTTGATCAAGGACGGAGTCATCGAATCGGGGATGATCCCGAAAGTCGAAGCGTGTTTGGAAACGTTGGGACGCGGTGTGCGAAAAATTCATATCGTGGATGGCCGATTACGACATTCCCTGCTGCTCGAAATCTTTACGACCAGCGGTGTTGGTACCGAAATTCACGCGTGAGTTTTCCTGGTTTTGTGCGAACCTTCGAGGTGGCGACAACCACTGAATTCTTTTCCCTGTTGTGGAAGTTTGAACATGAGTAACACGGATGACTCGATGGTCCCCCCTGACGCGCTCGAAGGCGACCAGAATGTAACGATTCCGGATGACGGAATTGCCGAGTTGGAGGCATCAACGGAACCTTCACGCGACATCGCCGGCTCGCGCGGCAGTGCGGGATCGCAAGATGAGTTCGCGCCCTTGGGAATGCGGCGAATCGACGAGAATGGATCCGAAATCGTTGACGCGATGGCGGGACGTGCCAGCGTGTTTGGTTTCGGGTTCGATTCGATCGTGGACGCGATCCAACAGTCAGCGACAGCTTATCTCGGAGATGCGTCCGCGTTCGAGGACGATTGTGACGCTGTCGAAGAGGCCGAGCTGAAATCGCTCCTGCACCAGGTGTTGGGCGAATCGAATGTCGCCGACTCAGTTTTCCTTTGCCCCACCGCGGACACGGCGATCGAGAAAGCGATCTCTCTTTCCCGCGTTTCGCGGGCCGGAAAAGCGTTCCGAACGATCGCCATGCTGGGAAGCGATCACGGACGCACCGCAATGTGCCGGACCGCCAGCGGACGCCCCGAACTGCATGAAGGGTTCGGGCCAATGATGGCTGGATTTGCCCACGTGCCGCCCGGCGATCTGGGTGCGGTGCGGGCGGTGGTCGACGACCAAACGGCTTGCATCGTGTTGTCGCCGATCCAATTGCTTGACGCCGCACGACCGATCGAACGGGATTACCTGGTCGGGCTCCGTGCGATATGTGACGAGCATGATATTTTGCTGGTTATCGACGAGACGCAGACCGCGATCGGATCATCGGGACACTCGCTTACGTACCGGGCCATTGCCGAGGACATTTCGGCCGACATGGTCGTGCTGTCCGCTGGTTTATTTGCGGGACTCCCCGGCGGGATCGTGATCGCCCGGCGGCGCGTCGTCGAGCCGGCGGTCATCGGTGTGCACTCCTACCCGATGCAGAACGCGGTTGCCTGCGCAACACTGTCCTCGATGCTCGCGCACGACCTACCGTCTGCTGCGCGGGCGGCGATGCAGGATTTCGCGGTAGCACTCGCAGAATCGATCGGGGACTACGAGTTTGTTCGCGATCTCCACGTGCTCGGTTTTACGATCGGTATCGAGACGGACATCGAATCAGTCGAGATTGTGCGTGCGGCCCGGTCACGCGGTCTTCGGCTCGAGGCTGCGGGCGAAACCGCGGTCCGTGTTCAACCGCCTTTGATAATGGACGAGGATGATCGAGAATCCTTGTTGCGGCGAGTCGGCGAATCGATGCAGGCGATCAAACGTGAGACTGCCGAACTTGGCGTCTGAGCTAGGTTGTCTTAAAAGGGGTCCGACCCCTTTTAAGACAAAGCCTAGAATGTCAACCACTTGGAATTCAGTATGCAACATCTGTTGAGCCTGTTTGATATAACGCCATCCGATCTGAAAACGGTGCTTGCCGTTGCTCAGGATCTCAAGTCTCGCCTTGCCAAGGGTGACCGACCGCCCATTCTCGAGCGCCGCGTGCTCGCCTTGTTGTTCGAGAAGCCAAGCTTGCGCACCCGGGTCAGTTTCGAGACGGGAATCGCACAGCTTGGCGGATCGAGCCTCTTCCTGGGCGAAGACGTCGGTTGGGGCAAGCGTGAATCGGCATCCGATTTTACGTTGGTTCTGGGTCAATTTGTCGATGCCGTTGTCTGTCGCGCAAAAGCACATGACCGGTGTGAGCAGTTGGCCAGTTTCGATGCGTTGCCGGTCATTAACGGGCTGACGGACCTCTGTCATCCCTGTCAGGCAATGGCCGATGTTTTGACGTTGCTCGAAGCGTTCGGCGATGTCAAAGGCAGGCATCTCGTTTTTGTCGGCGATGGAAATAATGTTGCGCACTCCTTGGCGCTGATTTGTGCCATGTTGAAGATGCGATTCACACTGGCGTGTCCCGACGGATACGAAATGAATGGCGATTGGCTCCAGCGAATCGCCCAGCGGTATCCGCAGGCGTCGATCGAACGAGTTTCGGATGCCAAATCCGCTGCATCCACCGCGGATGCAATCTACACCGACGTTTGGACCAGCATGGGACAGGAATCGGAGATGGCCGCGCGTCGCGCCGCATTCGCGCAATACCAGGTCAATGCCGAATTGATGGCGGCGGCACCAAGCCACACTCGCGTGTTACATTGTTTGCCCGCGGTCCGCGGCGAGGAAATCACCGATGACGTGATCGATAGCCCGCAAAGCGATGTGATTGTCCAGGCTGGAAACCGGATGCATGCCCAGAAAGGTTTGCTGGTTTGGATGCTCAACCGCCAGTGGATCGACAGTAACGTTTCAGCTTGAAATCTACGCCCCCTACCCACTCTCCCCTCGCGGATACCCGTATGCGTCCATCGGATCAATTGCGTGACGTTGTCATCGAGCGAGGCTACCTCGAGTCGAATCCGGCAAGTGTGTTGTATCGCTGTGGCCGCACGATTGTTCTCTGTACCGCTTCGCTCGAATCTTCTGTTCCGCCGTGGCTTGTCGGCAAGGGAAAAGGATGGGTGACGGCGGAATACAACATGTTGCCAGGAAGCACGAGCCCGAGAAAACGCCGTGACCGCGGGGGCAAGATTGACGGACGTACGACGGAGATTCAGCGATTGATTGGACGAAGTTTGCGGTCCATCATCGATCTTGAAACGCTCGGCGAACAGATGATCACGGTCGATTGCGATGTTCTGCAGGCCGATGGCGGCACGCGCACCGCATCGATCACGGGTGGATTCATCGCCTTGGCCGACGCCGTGGCGATGGCCGTTCCCGGATCCACAGTCGGCAAGGGACCCCTGACCGACTCGGTCGCCGCAGTCAGCGTCGGGTTGATTGATGACGACGTCAAACTTGATCTCGACTACGAACTCGACGTTGCCGCCGACGTCGATATGAATGTGGTCATGACCGGCAGTGGGCGGTTCGTCGAAATCCAGGGAACGGGCGAAGAAGCGACATTCGACGACGATCAACTTTCCGAGATGATCCGGCTGGCGAAAGACGGAATTGCCGAGTTGACGCAGCGTCAGATGTCGGAACTCGTTGCCTGAGACATTTCGATCGATGGCAAAACTTTACTTCTACTACTCAGCAATGAACGCGGGAAAGTCGACGATACTCCTGCAATCAAGTTACAACTACCGCGAACGCGGTATGAACACGCTGATCCTGGCTCCCGAGTTGGACGATCGATTTCGAGTCGGAAAGGTAACCTCGCGGATTGGAATCGAGGGGGATGCGGTCGCGTTCAACACTGCCGACAACCTGCTCTCGATCTCATTGGAACATCATCAATCTGATCCCTTGAGCTGCGTGCTCGTGGATGAAGCCCAGTTCCTGACGCGGCGCCAGGTACGTCAATTGAGCGACATCTGTGACCAACACAATATCCCGGTTCTCGCCTATGGACTCCGAACCGATTTCCAGGGGAATTTGTTCGAGGGAAGCGAACATCTGCTCGCATGGGCCGACAGCATCGTGGAGGTAAAAACGATCTGTCACTGCGGCAGCAAAGCGACGATGGTGTTGCGGATCGACGCAGAAGGCCGGCCAATCAAAGATGGTCGGCAAGTGCAAATCGGCGGAAACGAAAGGTACTTGTCAGTCTGCCGAAGGCATTTCAAGGAGGGGATGTCACAGAGAAGTGACGGTGAACTGCCGCTGCTTGACGATGACGAATCGTAGATCCGCGTCACCTATTCCAAAAGTCCGATCACTGCCCACGCAGTGCCCCAATAGTTCGAGGTCGGAGTCGGTTTCTTGCGCGTGGTCTGCTTCGTTCCAGGGACACGCCATGAGCCATCATCGGATTGGGTGGAGACAAGAAACCGGATTGCGGCGTCGATCGATTCCTGGTGTGTGTCTGATTCCTGGTTCGCGTTCGATTCCCGATTCGCACCCGACTCCTGGTTCGAGCCGGGCGCGTCCGCAGTTTTGCGAATCGCGTACAGCGCCATGCCGGTTGCCAGGGCATCGCTCGGTTCGCTCGAGAGCCATCCCCATCCACCGTCGGAGTGCTGCATGGAAACGAGATTCCCTCGAAGGCTATTCGTCGTTTTTTCGTCTCGAGTCTGGGCCAGCAGCAAACGGGCGACCCACCATTCGGTCGAAACTGGCTGTTCGTTCTCAGTTTGCCCCAGCGCGGCGTCACGGTTGTAAGAATCAATGTCTTGACCCGCCAGAGCGATCAACGTCCAAAGTGTTGTGACTTGGGTCGTTTCCCGTTTCGGCCGCTTCTGCATTGGCAATTGGCCGCACGGGTTCCATGTGCCGTCGGCATTCTGATTGGCGACCAACGCGCTGGCGAAACTTTCTCGCCAACTTTCATCGCTGTCCTCGGAGATGCCGCGGCTTACCTGATCGTGGTCGATCGCCAACAGCAGGGCATGCATGGTGTCGATGTTGGACGAGAGAGTCTTGTCGACGTCGACATCTGCCTTCTGTTCCGGTTTGACAAAACTCGCGACTTGCACCGACCAGTCTTGCCACTTCCGCAACTGATCCAGGTCGACGTCGAATCCGTTCGCCTGGGCGGATGCGAGGCTCCAGAGCATGAATGGAACCTGGTGACACGAAACGCACCCGCGCTTTTCGATCCACGATGCACCCTCTTTCTGAAGATAGGGGATCGCACGCTGGACCGATTCTGCGGTGGCCTGGTCGAGGGCTAGCGACTCTGCACCGCGGGCGGCGGGCACGCCCGCCGCCGCAATGCAAAGGAGAATCATCGGCGTCGAAAGTGTGCTACGCATCACCATCGGGATCTTGCTCGTTATCCGACGGCGCATCGGAATCTTCGGCGTCTGCATCGGCATCTTCGCCTGCCTCGTCGGCATCTTCGCCTGCCCCGTCGGCATCTTCGCCTGCCTCGTCGGCATCTTCGGGCGCACTTGGTTCACCCAGTATCTCTTCAAGCAATCGGTCAAGCTCTTTGCCGCGGGCTTTGAGCGAAACGACCTTGCCATCCTGGTCGACAAGAATCGCGGTCGGGATTCCCGTGATTCCATAATAGGTCGCCAGCGGGTTGTCCCATCCGAGTTCGCCTTCTTTGTCGCTGATCAGATTTGTCCAGGTCAAATCCTCCTTCGCCACATACTTCTCGCAGGCATCGAGAGTCTGGTCGAGATTGACGCCGACGATTTCGAATCCGCGATCGGAATAAGCCTCGAGGTTCTTTTTCATGTTGGGGATTTCCGCACGACACGGTCCGCACCAGCTGGCCCAGAAATCAACCAGCACGACTTTTCCGCGATAGGCATCCCAGTCAAAGTTTTCGCCGGTGGTGGTCGTGCCCATGATCTGCATGAAATTGCCGGGCAGGCGAATGCGCCGTGCCGCACCGAGCATTTTCGGTGCACGACTTTTCAGCATCTCATCCTCCGACTGGCTCATCATCGCCGCCATGTCCTCGTACAACGACGCGGCAACATCGACGTTTTCGGAGGCGCCGATTGAGCGTGCCAGATTTGACGCGAGCGAGTAATCCTGACGGTCGAAATCGTCGCCAATGAGTTCTTTCAACTCTGCGACGATCTCCTGTTGTTTTTCTTTCGACGCGGATCTGGCCGAATCGATGCGCAGTTTGAAATCTTCAGCCGCGGCGATTTGGGAGATTTCGGGACGTTCATCATTCTTGAGTCCTTCGAGGAGGGACTTCAACTCTTTCTTTGAATCGGGGTCGAATCGTTGTAGGAATGAAAGCGCGCTGAGCTGTTCACGAATTGCTTTGATTTCATCACCCGAGTCGACTCCTTCGATGTCCCGGATTGCCTGGGATGCAGCCACTGCGGCCTTGGCCGACTTCGTGACCGACTCCAGCGTTCTGCCTCGATTGCGTTTCACCGTGGTAATGAATTCCCACAGTTCGGCTGCGGTTGCGTTTTCGGGTACAGCGAATGGATCTTTTTCTTCCGCCTCGGCTTGTTCGCTTTCTTCGGCGGGTTGCGTCTCATCATCGGTTTCTTCGGCGGGCTGATTGTCCGCTGCTTTTCCGGCGTCCTTCTCCTGGGCGCTGGTCGGCGCGTTGCCGCTGAGGATTACCAACGCCGCAGCGCAAAGCAGCAGACGTAATGGAGCGGTAGCCCAACGTAAATCGATCGACATTTTTCTTCCCCCGAAGAATAGACGTAATTGCATTGAATCCTGGAAGAGACCGCGCATAGAGGGCGGCCGACACAGCAGTGTAGTGATGTCGAGAGCGCGATTCAAACGCTCGTCGGCTATTGGGCGGGATATTTGTTCAGCCTCGCCCCGACAGTCCGCCCTGTTCGCCTGATCCGTAAATTTCGGGATTCAACTTGGAGTCGTTGTACATTTTGAGTTGTCGATACGTTTTGTGACACTTACGGCCGGCGAAGAGGTCGTCCATCAATTGTTGGAGCGATGTGGCCAGATCGGTGTGTTGTTGCTCGCAGGTCGCAATTCGAAGGGTCACTGTTTCACGGTGATTCGCGTCAATACCGGGCCGGTTGAGCTGTTCGCGGTAGTGAAACATCCTCAGGGCCATGATCGACAAGCGGTCAATGGCGCTGCCGGGGGTTTCGGTGTTGACCGGAGCGGAATCCGGGATGGGGCAGGTCTGCGACAGGATTTCCGCCAATGAGTCATCGATTCTCTCGATCATGTCATTTCGCGATTGATTCAATCGATCGATCGCTCGTTTGACATCAGCAATCTGATGATCGGTCGCCGATGGGTTGCGAGCCTTGTCCTCTTCATGCCACAGACGAAAGTTGCATTCGTGTTGCGCGCAAACGAGGCTCGCGAATCCGTCGTAAGGATTGTCCAGCGGTTGCCGGTGCCACCGACCGACCGCCTCGATTTGCAACCGGGTCAATTCGCCAACGGTGGGAAAGTTCGCCGGCGACATCGCTCAGACTTCTTTTTCCTCGATCCAGTTCATCATGCGGCGAAGACCGAGTCCGATCTGCTCGACGCCATGGTCGCGTTCTCGGCGACGTGTGGCTTTAAAGAAGGGTGCCCCGGCACGGTTTTCCGAAATCCATTTTCGCGCAAACTCACCGCACTGAATTTCGTGAAGAATCTGTTTCATTTCCGCCTTGGTCTCGTCCGTGATGATTCGCGGTCCGCTGACGTAGTCTCCGTATTCGGCCGTGTTGCTGATGCTGTAGCGCATGTAACTCAATCCGCCCTGGTACAGCAGGTCGACAATCAGCTTCAACTCGTGCATGCACTCGAAGTAGGCCATCTCGGGTTGATATCCCGCTTCGACGAGCGTATCGAAACCGGCTTTGACCAATTCGCTGACGCCTCCGCAGAGGACGACCTGTTCGCCGAACAAGTCGGTTTCGGTCTCTTCGGCAAATGTCGTTTCAATGACGCCGCCACGAGTCCCGCCAATTCCCTTGGCGTAGGCGAGTCCAATTTGTTTGGTTGATTCCGCGGCGCCTTCGCCCAGCGCGATCAAACAGGGGACACCGCCGCCCTTTTCATATTCGCTGCGCACAAGGTGGCCGGGTCCTTTGGGCGCAACGAGCAGCGTGTCGATGCCCGGGGGTGGTTCAATTTGTCCAAAATGAATGTTGAATCCGTGCGAGCACATCAGCACGTTACCCGAGGAGAGATTGTCACGAATCTCGCCGCGGTAGATATCGGCTTGCACTTCATCAGGAAGAAGGACATTGACGACGTCGGCAGCCGCGGTTGCGTCGGCAATCGACTTGGGTTGAAAACCGTGCGAGACCGCGAGATCATGATTCGCGGATCCGGGGCGCTGGCCAATCACGACATCGCAGCCACTGTCTTTCAAGTTTTGTGCCTGTGCGTGGCCTTGGGAACCGTAGCCGAGAATCGCAACGGTCTTGCCTTTCAGGTGCGAGAGATCAGCATCGTTTTCGTAATAGATCGTGGCAGCCATTTGTAAATTCTTTCCAGAGAAAATTGTCGTGAATGTACGGTTCAGCAAGGTTTCCCTTGCGACAGGGTCGGACAGCGGAATTCGGCTCGGGCCGTTTTCAGGAGGCGGCGCGGGTTGGGGCGTCGGCGGTCGATTCGTGGTCGCTGCCACTTCGCACCATCGCGATCCGGCCGGTGCGGACGAGTTCGGTGATACCGTAGGGTCGCATCCGCTCGATAAACGCTTGCACCTTGTTTTCACGGCCGCTGATTTCAACCATGATTTCATTGGGACCAACGTCGACAATCTTGCCGCGAAAGATATCGACCAGCTCGCGAATCTCGCTGCGTGAATTTCCAGCCGGCGATTTGACTTTCATCAGCAGCAGGTCGCGCTCGACGAAGTCACGGCTGCTGACATCAAGCACGCGGACCACCGTGACGATTTTTTCCAACTGCTTTCCTACCTGCTCCAATACGCGATCGTCGCCCACCACGACGAAAGTCATCCGCGAGAGGTGCGGGTCCTCGGTTTCGCCGACGGCCAGCGAATCGATGTTGAAACCACGCGAGGCAAGCATGCCGGAAATATGGGCGAGCACCCCCGGTACGTTCTGGACGAGGGCCGACAGAACGTGGCGATGGTTAGATTTGGACATCAGAGAGTTGGGGAAAACAGGATTTGGGGTTGGTAAACCGATCGAAGCGAAGCATCATAATTTTGGTGCCTAAATCCAGCAAGTACCGAGATTTGCGGCAACAGCAACCGCTCTCATCGCCGGCGATTTGGGATCGACACCGCACAGAGATTTCATCAAGACAGAGAGTGATGCGTGGCCCACGAGTTCGCCGCGACCTCCTGTTTTTCCGCAAAACGACACCGCCACATGACCTTCCGCGTCGAGTTACCCGCTTATCGAGGACCGCTTGATCTGCTGCTTTACCTGGTGAGGCGACACGAAGTCAGCCTCTCGGAGATGCCGCTGTCGAAGCTCGTCGAGCAATACCTCCAATACATCGATGTACTCAAGGAGCTCGATCTGGGGGATGTGGGCGATTTCATCGACCTTGCCAGCACGTTGGTGGAATTGAAAAGCCAGTCGGTGCTGCCCAAGATCGTCGAGGAATCCGAAGAGGAGCAGGTCGTCGACCCGCAATCAGAACTCGTCGAGCGGCTGCTTCAGTACAAGGAGATCCGCGACGCCGCGGCGATCCTCGATGAAATGGGAGGACGGTGGCAGCAACGCTACGAACGGATCGCAGACGATTTACCGCGGCGGCGAATCGATCCGGGTGACCAGCCGATCGTCGATCTCGAAATCTGGGATCTCGTCAGTGCCTTCGGTCGAATCATGCGTGAGGCGGGCGGGCCGCCGCAAACCGAAGTGATCTACGACGACACTCCGATCCATGTCTATATGAAACGGATTCACGACCGGCTCGGCGCCGACGCGAAGGTTCCGCTGATGGACCTCGTCCAAGGGGGTGTCCACAAGTCGTCGGTGATCGGTTGGTTCCTGGCCACGCTGGAATTGACGCGGCATCACGGGGCAGCCGTCGAACAGGACGAGAGTGGGGACATCTACGTGGTGCGAACCGCGAACTACAGCGAGGATTTAAGCGTCAACGAGGTAGATAATTACGCTGCCGAAGAATTCGATGCCTCGAATATGCCGGGCCGCCCCCGTTGATTCTGCGCGCCGTTGAATCGGCTCGACGTGCGACAACCTGATCCCGTGGGGTTCACGGGCGGGGTGTCCACGCGGTTCAATGAGCCACCGACTCACCCCGATCCGGCTGATTTCCATTCAACGTTCATGAAGTTGACGCTCGCTCTCGATGGTTGAAAACGTACCCCTGCTCTCGCATCACCACGACGGTTTGACAATCGAGGGGTATTCGCGCGCCGCCGTCCAGACGTGTTGGCGTCTCAACGAATTGAAGCTGCTTTTTGACGTGGGCGTTCAGCCGTGGGATTTCATGGGGACGTCGACGATGTTCATCTCCCACGCGCACCTCGACCACATCGCCGCCCTGCCGGCCTACGTTTCGCGCAGGCGCATGATGAAAATGGATCCGCCGGCAATCTATCTGCCGGATTCCGCGGTCGACACAGCGTGGGACATGTTGCAGATGTTTCGTCGGCTTGATCGCGGGGCGATGCCTTGCGAATTGATTGGATTGCTGCCGGGGGACGAGATCAGCGTCAGTCGCGAGTACGTTGTTACCACGCTTCCGACACAACACACGATCGATTCGGTCGGTTTTGTGGTGCACCAGCGCCGTCACAAGTTGAAAAGCGAATTCCAGGATCTCAGCGGCGACCAGATTCGTGACCTGCGGATCGCAGGCAACGAAGTCACGTCCGAAGTGCGTGTTCCCGTCTTCGCCTACACCGGCGATACCGCACCACGGGGTTTGGACGACAACCCGGTTTTCTATGAATCCAAAGTTCTCGTCAGTGAAATGACTTTCGTTGCCCCGGAACATCGCAAGGAAAAGATTCACAAACACGGTCACATGCATGTTGATGATTACCGCCAGCGCGCCGATCGATTCAACAATGAACTGGTGATCGCCGCCCATCTGAGCACACGGTACAACGCTGCCCAGGTCAAACGCTTTGTGCAACGCGCACTGCCCGACATGCTCGGCGGCCGGCTGAAGTTGTGGATATGAATCTCGGCAATGAATCGTCGAGCGATCTCGCCGCGCCGCCCGGCGGATGGCCGGCACCGCAAGCGGCGTATGTCCATGTTCCGTTTTGTCGCCATCGCTGCGGCTACTGCAACTTTTCAATCGTGGCTGGCCGCGAAGATTTGGTTGATCGTTTTCTGACGGCGCTCGACCGCGAACTCGAAGCGTTGCAACGGCCCGGTGTCCAGACTGTGTTCATCGGCGGAGGAACGCCCACCCATTTGAATCCGGACCAACTTTGCCGATTGATGCGGATGATTCGGCAGCGGTTTGCGCTGGCGTCGGAATTCGAGTGGACGATCGAAGCCAACCCCGAAGACGTCACCAGCGAGAAGCTCGATCTGATCGTCGAACACGGCGTCAATCGAATCAGCCTCGGCGTTCAATCATTTGACGACCGCAAACTGATGATGCTCGAACGGGGGCACTCGGGCCACGCGGCTCGCCTTGCGATAGATCGGACCGTCGAGCGGGTTGCGAACGTCTCGATCGATTTGATCTTCGCAGCGCCGGGCGAAAGCCTTGAAAGTTGGAGACGTGATCTCGACACGGCTGTCTCGATGCCGATCTCCCATCTTTCCACCTACAATCTGACCTACGAGAAAGGAACTTCTTTTTGGAGCCGACGTTACCACGGTGAACTCGAACCGACGTTGGATTCGCTTGAAGTCGAGATGTACGCTGCGGCGCAGTCGACCGCCGCCGCCGCCGGCCTCGATCATTACGAGATCTCAAACTTCGCGCGCCCTGGCAACCACTGTCGTCACAACCTGGCGTATTGGCAGGGCCAGGGCTGGTTCGCCTCGGGTCCAGGCGCGGCCAGATTTGTCGACGGTCGACGCGAGCTGAACCACCGCAGCACAACGACCTACTTGCGTCGGATCGAGAATGGTCAAAGTCCAACCGCGGAATGCGAGCCGATCTCAGTCCTCCAGTACGCGAGAGAACGGGCCGCGTTCGGGATCCGAATGCTCGAAGGAATCGATCTGAATCGTCTCTCGACCCAGTGCGGTGTCGATCTGAGTTCTCAGTGCGGCGAGGCGATCAGTCAATCGATGAGCGAAGGGTTGCTGGCATGGGCAGGCGAGAGGCTACGGTTGACCTCGCGCGGAATCCTGTTTGCCGATACGGTGGCATCGAGGATGCTCGGATAGACGAGTTTCACGCACCCGAGGTTGTCAAAGTTTGACGATTGGGCAAAAGGATTTAACTTTGCCGGTTGCGTCGCCGATACCTGTGATGTCTATCCAAGAATGTCACACAGGGTCCATGATCATGTCGACTGCCCATTTCTGCTCGGCGGCACTTCTCTGTTCCACTCTAATGTTTCTGACCGGCTGTGTAGGCCCGATGGCTTGCGGCCCGGCTGGGAATTGCGGTCCGGTCGCGTTCGGCAGCTCCTGCGATGGATGCGGTGAGTGCGAGGGTTGCGGCGAACTTTACATTGATCCCTGGATCAATCATCCAGCCGATTGTTGCGATCCTTGCGATCGGTGTGGGAATTTCAATGGACAATCGTGCGGTAAATGCCGCTCGGTCTTCAGTGGCGTTGCAAGCTTGTGGGGCTATCGCTGCGACAGCGGGTGCGGCGATTGCGGCGAAGCAACTTGTGACGGAGGCTGTGGTGCCTTCCTTTCACTCGGTGGAGGTTGCGACGCGGGTTGTGACGGATGCGATTCGTGTTGTTCACCGGGTGACCTTGTGCACGTCGCAATCGAGCCGACTCCCGCCAAGAAAATTGTCGAAGCGGCACCAGCCGAAAAACCATACACGCCACATCGCACTCGGAAGATCTTTCGGAAACGACCCGACGTGGCCGAGGGTCCTCCCAAGTCGAGTGATTACTAGCCTTGTCTCAAAAGGGGTCTGACCCTTTGGAGGGCAAACCAGTTTGCCAGTAATCGCGTCTTGCCAGGAGGGTCAGGCCCCTTTTGAGACAAGGCCTAGGTCGCCGTGAGCTGCCGGAGAAACTTCGGAACTTCCACCGATGCTTTTCCTCGAATGGATTCATCGAAGGCGGTTGACTGTGGAGTATCGTCCAGGTTGATTTCGACCGTTCGACAATCCGCGCGCGTCAAGTCGACGATTCCGGCCGCGGGATAGACGACCGCGGAGGTCCCGATTGCAACGAACAAGTCGGCCGACTGCGCTGCTGTGCTGATCAAGTCGAGCCCGAACGGCATCTCGCCGAACCAGACGACGTGAGGCCGCAATCGACCCTGCTGTGACGGGTCGCGCGGGTGGGGTGTCTCCATCGTCAAGTCTTCTTGCCACGGAAATACTTCCCCCGAGTCGAGGCATTTCGCTTTCAAAAGCTCGCCGTGCATCGATAGCACATTCCTGCTGCCCGCGCGATAGTGCAAGTCGTCAATGTTTTGTGTTACCAGCAGAAACTCGTCGTGATGGGCAGCCTCGAATTCGGCCAACGCAATGTGTGCCGCATTGGGTTGCACCGATTCGGATAGCAGACTTCGGCGGCGCTCGTTATAGAATCGGTGCACCAGGTGAGGATTCCGCTCAAAGGCTGATGGAGTGGCAACTTCGTCCAACCGGTGCCCTTCCCACAATCCGTCCTCACCACGAAAAGTTGGGACGCCGGATTCAGCCGAGATTCCGGCGCCGGTCAAAATGAGAACGTTCATGATTCGGATTCTCTGCTAGGCATGTGCCGGTCGAATTCTGTGACTCAGTTTCTCTGGTCCGCATTACACCGTGTGGCCGTCGGCACAATTACAGCTCCAATCGCCAGTTTTCAACGGGTAGTGGCTGGCAAGGGCACATAGCGGATGTTCCCTGTTTTCGGCGGTAAACGAGTTCAAAACGAATAATGGCTGGGATCAAGGGGGGACTCGTGGTAGTCTGTATGCCCCACCTGATTCTGCCTTGTTTTCCCTTCTCGATCGGCGTTCTCCGATCATGAATCGCCTCCTCCAATTCTCGCTTTTCGCGATCGCGTCGGTTCTTCTCGAGGGCATCGTCCTCGAGGCGGCCGATCCCGATTCGATTGCGTTCTTTGAAAATCGAATTCGCCCGGTTCTCGCGAAGCATTGTTACGAGTGTCATTCCGCGGAGGCCGACGAGATCGGCGGGTCGCTGTTGCTTGATTCCTCCAACGGTATGTTGACCGGCGGTGACAGCGGGCCGGTGCTTGAGCGAGGTGACGTCGACGGCAGCATGTTGATTTCGGCCATCCGCTACGAGTCAACCGAGATGCCGCCGGGTGGACGTCTGCCGGATGAAGTGATCAAAGACTTTGAATTGTGGGTTGCAGCCGGCGCAATCGACCCTCGTCGAGGCAATGGAAGTGCGGCCGCGCCGAGGGATAAGATTGACATCGACGAGGGGAGGAGGTTTTGGGCGTTCCGGCCGATTGGATTTGCCACCGCGCCAGTGATCGCCACGGGGGATTCGCGAGGCGCGATCGATCAATTCATCCATGCGCGTCTGCAGCAGTCCGAGGTAGCGGCTAACGGGCTTGCCACGCCCGAAGTGCGGCTTCGCCGTTTGGCGTTTGACCTGACCGGATTACCCCCTCAGCCTGATCTGCAGCGCCGCTGGATCGCCCAGCCGACAAACGATCACTGGCGAAGAATTGTCGACGCGATGCTGGCCTCGCCGGAATACGGCGAACATTGGGCGCGGCATTGGATGGACGTTGCCCGTTATGCCGACAGCAACGGCGCCGATTTTAATGCGACCCACCACGAAGCTTGGCGATACCGCGACTACCTGATCCGAGCTTATTCCGAGGATCGTCCGTTTGACGAAATGATCCGCCAGCAAATCGCCGGTGATCTCCTGCCGGTCGAATCGGACGACGAGCGCTATAGCAATCTCGTTGCGACAACGTTTTTGATGCTCGGCACGAAAATGTTAAGTGAGCGTGACAAGGCGAAGCTGACTCTCGACGTGGTCGACGAACAGATCGACACGGTTGGTCGGGCGTTCCTCGGCCTGACGCTCGGGTGTGCGCGTTGTCACGATCACAAGTTCGACCCCGTACCAACCGAAGACTACTACGCATTGGCCGGGATTTTCAAAAGCACGATCACACTCAACGGCGAAAGCCAGAAATACGTCAGCACTTGGAACCGGGCGAAACTACCAACCACTGACGAGCATCGCACCCAATGGACCGCGCATCAGCAGGCGGTGAAGTCACTTGAAGCGAAATTGAAATCGGCGGAGGCCGAATACGAGGCGTCGCAGCGAGCAACTCAGAATTCGTTGCACGCGGGCACCGTCGTGGATGACGTCGACGCGGAGAAGACGGGTCAGTGGAAATCGTCGGTATACATCAAGGATTTCGTCGGTCGCGGTTACGTGCACGACAACAATTCCGACAAGGGCAAAGCGTCGATCAAATTCACGACGCAATTGGAACACGCCGGACGTTATGAAGTTCGGCTGTCCCATTCCCCAGGGTCAACACGGGCCTCGCGGGTTCCGGTGACGATCGCGACTGCGGGCGGAGAGGAAACCGTGTTCGTGAACCAACGCACCGTGACGATCGAACCGATGTGGTCGTCGTTGGGCACCTTTGAGTTCTTCGGCGAAGCGGACGCCACGGTGACGATATCCAATGAGGGGACCGACGGCTATGTGATCGCTGATGCTGTGCAGTTCCTTCGCGTCGACTCCGATGACTCCGACGTCCCGCCGCGTTCCGATGAGCCGACCGACGCGAGCCCGGCGGCCTCGAAGGTCGACTTCGCGAAGGCACAGGTTGATTTGCTCAAGAAAGCTTTGAGCGAGTTAAAAAGGCGCGCCCCCCGCCCGTTACCCGAATCGATGGCGCCGGCCGACCGGTCGACCGATCAGATTGCCGACAGCCCCGTCCATGTTCGAGGCGAGGTCAACAACCTTGGTGACGTCGTGCCTCGCGGGTTCGTGCAGGTTTGTACGAGCGGCGATTCGTCGATCCGTGATCCGCTTGGAAGCGGGCGACTCGAGTTGTCCGACTGGTTGACCGATCCGGACAATCCGTTGGTGGCGCGTGTTCATGTGAATCGCATTTGGATGCACTTGATGGGTGAAGGTCTCGTGCGCACCGTCGACAACTTCGGTGCACAAGGTGATCGGCCTTCACATCCTCAGTTGCTTGATGAGTTGGCGACCGAGTTTGTTCGTGGTGGGTGGAAGGTGAAGCCGGTGATTCGCCGGATCGTCACCTCCGCCGCCTACAATCGATCATCGGATTTCAACGCTGATAGTCATGCGATTGACCCCGAAAACCGGCTGCTTTGGCGAATGCCTCGTCGTCGATTGCCGGTGGAATCGATTCGCGATGCAATGATTGCTGCGACGGGAAAGCTTGACCGGGGTCCACGAACCGAACCAATGAGTGGTCGCGGCACGCTTGTCTCGAAAAACAGCGGCGATGAGACGGCCACTTTCGGTGACGTTTCCGATTCGTGCCGATCGATTTATCTTCCCGTGGTACGCGGTTACATGCCTGCGTTGTTGACCGCGTTGGATGTCGCCGATCCAGACCTGTTGGTGGGCAAGCGTCCGACCACCAATGTTCCATCGCAGGCGCTTGTGTTGATCAACAGCCCGGACGTGAACAAATGGTCGCGGGACACGGCCGAGCGAATCCTGGATGAATCGGTGGACTTTGAGGATCGCCTTGAAATGGTTTTCCGCATTTGCCTGCAACGGGCTCCGTGCGAGGAGGATCTCCGAATCGCAGCGCCCGTGTTTGATGGTCAGCTGGAATCGCTCGACGCATGGCACGAATTCATTGCCGCCATTTTTGCGGGAACCGAGTTTCGATTATTGGATTGACGATGTTACGACCAGCGAAAACAACCCTTTCCCGGCGTCACTTTGGAGCGATCAGCAGTTTTTCGCTCGGCTCGCTCGCGGTATCGGCGTTCGCTCCGTGGCGATTCGCGCTGGGGGGTGCCCCGTCTATCACGACCCCTCACGTGCCGCCTCGCATCCGGCGTGTTATTTTCTTGTTCATGCATGGCGGACCCAGCCATGTCGACACCTTCGACTACAAGCCGCTGCTCAAGCGTGACGACGGCAAGCCGCTTCCCTTCGCGTTGCCGCCCAATATTGACGCCGTGCCAAAATTGATGGATGGGCCCTGGGATTTCAAGCAGCGGGGTGAGTCCGGATTGTGGGTCAGCAGCCTGCTTCCAAACATGGCATCCGAGGCTGATTCGCTGTGCGTGATCCGCAGTATGCACACGCATGGTCAATCGCATGGACAAGCCGTCGGCATGATCAATACCGGCAGCGATAATCTGGTGCGTCCCAGCATCGGTGCCTGGATCAGTTATGCCCTCGGCAGCGAACATCCCGACTTACCCGCGCACGTTGCGATCGGGCCGGCGACCGCGCACGGCGGACCTCGCAATTACGGTGCGGCGTTTCTGCCGGCGATGCATCAGGCGACGGTCGTGGGTAGCAACGGCAAATTTGGGGACGGAAGAATTCCCTATCTCGGTGGTTCCGTGTCCGCCGAACGGATCAGTTCGCGATTCGATCTGGTCAAAGCAATGAACGAGCGACATCGCCGAGCCAGCGGACCGGACACGGAAATCGAAGGTGCTATCGAAGCGGTCGAATTGGCGTCACGCATGCGAGTCGCAGCGCCGGAGATTTTCGATCTCGAGCGGGAATCAGCAGCGACCCAGCGCGCTTACGGAATTGATTCCAAGGAAACCGATTCGTTTGGCCGCAGCTGTTTGCTCGCGCGCCGACTTGCCGAAGCGGGCGTCCGGTTCATCACCGTCAGCAGCGGGCAGGTTTGGGATCAACACGGGAATCTCCAGTCGGGTCACAACAAGAACGCCAAGGCTACTGATCTGCCGATCGCCGAATTGATTCGCGATCTGAAACGCCGTGGATTGTGGGACGACACCTTGATCGTTTGGGGTGGCGAGTTCGGGCGGACACCCGTGGTGCAGGGTACAAACGGTCGCGATCACAATCCGCAAGGATTCACAGTCGTCTTGTCCGGTGGCGGCGTGAAGGCGGGTTATGCTCATGGCGAAACGGATGACTATGGCTACTATGCCCTTCACGATCGTGTGCACATGCATGACCTGCATGCAACGATTCTTTATCAGCTCGGGATCGACCATGAGCAGCTGACCTATCGATATGCGGGGCGCGATTTTCGATTGACCGATGTACATGGCCGCGTGGTCCACGAAGTGTTGGCCTAGTGCCCGAGACGTATCGAAAGATGTCGCGCCTCATGTCCAGCGCTGACCGCATGACGGTTGCGTGTATTGAGCCCGGCTCGTCAATAGACGAGATGACCAATCAGATTCGCAGTTTGCGGGATCGGTTTGAACACTGCGATGAGCGGATCGATTTCTTCAGTCGCAGAGCCCGCGTTGAATCCAATTCGGCCGACTAGATCGACTGCAGAAACCAGCTGACTCGTTTGCTGAATTCGAACGTCTCCACGCCAACGATTCGCTCGAAGTCGCGCACGCGGTCGCGGCGCGTGTAGTCCTGGAACGGGGGTCGCGCGGCGGTGTGGTTGAGCAGTTTTGCGAACGCTTTGGGCTGCCGCTCGGCAAGATAGAACATCATTGCCCACGATACAGCGTAAGCCTCGTCGATCTGGTTCTGATTCTCGAACATCGTGTCGTCACTGATCAATTGCATCACGGTTTCGCTGAATCGAATGTCGTTTCGGTGTTTGTACGTTGACTCGATAAAGCCGAGGCTGTCCCGGTTGATTCGGTCGGCAAGCCGGGTGGCGCCGCGGGGGTTGGTCATGGCCGACGGCTCGAACATTTGCCCGATGCCTTCGGTGATCCATCGCGGTGTGTCGTTGACGCGGCTGTGCACCCCCGAATTGAATGCCGATTGATGGGCCGCTTCGTGTCGCACCGTCGCGGCGATGTAGGACGATCTTCCTCCGTCATGCGTCATCACGCGGTTGCTGTTTCCTGAATACAGGCCGGAAACTCGCGAAACATCGATACCAAGTTTTCGGAATTCCGCCTGCATCGCTTGTTCGTCCGGCAACACGACCGCGACCATTGGAAACCGTCCCTGGCGAACCGTGACCCCGCGTTTGCGCATGTAGTCGGTAAATGAGCGGTGAGATTGTTCGAACATGTTGGGCCAACGGTTTCCGCGACTCCGTGGTTGGACGACCAGAAAATGATTGGTCGCGCGTACTTCAAATTCCTTTCCAAATTCCGCTCTCAGCTCGTTTCGTAATTCAGTGGCCGAAACCGGCTCGAATCGCTCCTGGGTCGATCGGATTCTGGTGTTCGGTTTTCGCGGGTCAAGCGAATGCATCCAACCGTCGCGACCGATCACGATCATTTCGTGGGCCAATTCGACCAACGGCAAACCTTTTTGCAGCTTTCCGCTGGCAAAAAATTCGATCATGGCGGGATTCTGTGCTGCGGTCGGGCGGTCGGATTCGACGGCAAGCAGCAGGAAACAGGCGGTGAGGAGGACGACTTTGCGGGCAGGTGGCATCATGAATTCAATCCAGATTGTCGGCTTCACTTACGACGGTCACCAAAGGCTAGGTTAGAATCCGAGAGCGAGAACCGTCGCCGGTTGACACCCGGTCGGTAATCGCCTGCAACGCGCGCCTTGAGCCAAGTATCTTTTCCGTTGGTGAGGACAATAACGATTATGCGATCCCAACATCTGACACCTTCGACCCCCATCGCGGTTTGCTGCGGCGCGTTGATCTGCATATTGATCAGCGCTCTGACCGGGTCGGTGGATGCCCAGGACGCGCCGCGCACGTCCGCCGTCGATGATCTCAAATCGGATGTCCTCGAGTGGGTCGACGAATTGGATGCTCCGAGTCTGGCGACAAGAAAGGCCGCGGAGAAATCCCTGATCGAGGCTGGTCCCGAAGCGTTGCAGTTTTTGCCCGAATCGGTGGCGGGTGTCTCCGTGGAGGCTGCTGAGCGTCTGAACCGGATTCGAAAAGCGTTGAAGGACATGCGCACCGAGAGTGAGACACGATCAGGTTCGATCAGCATCCGCTTGGATAAAGTCGGTACGTTGGGCGAAGCGCTCGAGGCAATCAGCCGGGACAGTGGGATCGAGTTTGAGCATGATGGCGACCAGTCGCTGCCAATCTCACCGGTCGAGGCGCCGCTCACTTTCTGGCACGCCGTGGACCTGGTGCTGGACCAGGCTGGCTTGGATATCAACTTTTACGGAGGAGATGAGGGCACATTGCAGTTGGTCGCGCGGAATCCGGAGCGGCCCTCGCGTGTCGACTCGGCCGCATACGCCGGTGTTTACCGGATCGAGCCGACGTCAGTGACTTCACGCCGCGTGCTGAATCAACCGGGGTTGAGCGGATTGAACGTGAGCGTCGAAATCAGTTGGGAACCACGGCTGACCCCCATCGGCTTGACGATTCCGGTCGCGCAATTGTCCGGCCGGTTGGATGACGAAGCCGAATTGCTGCCGCAGGAATCGGGCGACACGATCGACGTCGCGACCAATAGCGACATTGCCTTCAGCGAGTTCTATCTGCCGATGCAGCTGCCTGCGGGCCAGCCCGGCAAGATTGATTCGTTGTCGGGGATCATCCGAGCCCTGTTGCCGGGCAAAGTGCAGACGTTCGAATTGGCGCTCGCAAAACCAAATGCAAAGGACACGATTGATGCGATGACAGCGGAGATCGAGACAATTCGCAAGAACGGGCCGCTTCACGAGATTCGGCTTGGTGTTGAACTCAAGGACGCCGATCGTTCACTCGAGAGTCATCGACATTGGATTTTCGAGAATGACGTTTACGTGCGGCGTAAAGACGGATCTCGCGCCGATCATCTCGGTTACGAGGTGTATCGCCAGACCGAGACGGGTGTGGGCATCGGTTATCTCTTCGACCTTGGTGAGGCAATCGCCGAATCAACTTTCGTTTATCAGTCGCCGACCGCCGTCGTCCCCAACGAAGTTTCGTTCGTGATCCAGGATATTCCGCTGCCGTGAACCACCTTTCCCGGTCTCTACTGGCGATCTGCGCACTGAGTGCGGTGTTGTGTCACGGACACGTTCTTGCTGAGGATAAGCTCGGCCCCGACGATCCGATCGCAGCCATCGACGGCGCACCGATTTTTCTCGGCGAATTGAATTTGATCCTGACCGAACGCCTCAAGGTCCGTGATCTCGATCGACTTGGGATTGAGGTCCAGCAGGCGACCGCGGCGCTGCTTGTTCGACGGCATCTGGCCATGAAATCGCTGCGCGAACAGGGTGGGGACGCCCTGGATGCGATGATTCGCCGTCAGGTCGAGGCATACGACGCCGAAGCTCGTCGCCGGGGAAGCAGTCTCGATCAGCAAGCTCGTGCCCGGATGTCGGACGAGAAATCACTGACCGCCGACATCGCGTGGCGGACCGCGTGGGCCCAATACCTGAAGAGCCGTTTGACCGAGACGAATCTGCGTCGATTCTTTGAACGCGACCGTGATCGCTATGCCGGAAAACGATGGGAGGTTTCTCAGATTTTCTTGAAGATGGATGACGCTGACGCCGAATCTATCTCAGCTGCGCAAGAAAACCTGTCGCAAGTGGCCGACGAGCTGCGGGCAGCGGACGATGCATCGGTCGCCTTCGCCGAAGCGGCGCGCTTGCACAGTGATTCGCCCTCGGCCGGCGAGGGCGGGATGGTCGGTTGGGTCGAAAAGGATGGCGATTTGCCGAGTAGCGTGATGGCCATGGTGCGTCAAACCGGAGATGGTCAAATCAGCGACGTTGTGAGGAGTCCTCTCGGCCTGCATCTTTTGTACGTTCACCGGTCGCAGGCGGGCGACCTGACATTCGACGACCTGACCGATCGTGCGCAGTTGCAAAGGGACGCCGCCAATGCACTGTTCGATGCCCTGGTGGCGGCCCAACGTGATGCCAAAGTGGCCTGGTTCGTCGACGCACTTCGTCCCCCGCCCTCGGTTCAATTGATTCCCCAGTAGCGCGAATTCTGCATTGAATCCATCCTCCGAGAGCTTCAGCGAAGACGCTCACTCAAACCGGTGGTGGTCGCGCGTGATGCAAGAGGAACGCCGCGGCGTTGCGTACGCCTTTGTCTGGCTGTTCTGCATCCTGCTGGGATACTTCATCGTTCGCCCGGTCCGTGAAACGATGGGCAGTATTGTTGGAACCGCCGAGCTGCAGCGGCTTTTTCTGGCGTCATTCTTCGCAATGATCGTGGCGGTGCCGCTCTATTCAGCGCTGGTGGCACGACTGCCTCGCCGCTGGCTCGTTCGCGTGGTGTACCACTTTTTTGCGTTCTGCCTGCTCGGCTTCTGGATGCTGATGCGAATCGAATCGCAGTTGGTTCAAGCGTGGACAGCAAGGATTCTGTTCGTATGGATCAGCGTATTCGGGTTGTTCGCGACGAGTGTGTTCTGGAGTGTGCTCGCGGATCTATTCAGCAGTAGCCAGGGCAAGCGGTTGTTCGGTTTGATCGCCGCGGGTGGAACCGCAGGTGCGATCACCGGCTCGTTGATAACCAGCCAGATCGCAGAACACTTGTCGACCGGCACGCTGTTGCTCTTGCCGATTGCGGTCATCGAAGCAGGTTTATGGTGTGCGTGGCGTTTGGATCGTCAGGCCGGCTCGCTTCAGCACGCCGACCCCGGCGGGCGAATCCATCAAGATCAATCCGGTGACAAGCCGACCGGGGGCGGGTTGATGACCGGTATCACGCACGTGATCAAGTCGCCCTACCTCGCGTCGATTTGCTTGTTCCTGTTCTTCGTCCAGGCTTGCGGAACGCAACTGTATTTCGAGCAGGCCGAGATCGTGAAAGCGTCGATCGCCGACGACGAATCAAAGACAAAGCTATTCGCTTATCTCGATCTGGGGACACAGCTGCTGACGCTGGTCGTCCAGGTGGGGCTATCCAGTGTAATTCTGCGGCGACTCGGCGTTGGAGCGGCACTGGTCATCTTGCCAATCGTCTACGCCATCGGATTCGCATCGCTCGCAGCCTATCAATCGCTTTCGGTGCTCGTGGTGACCGTGATCGCCGCGCGGGCGGCGGGATATGGAATTGCCGTCCCGGCGCGGGAGGTTCTGTTCACCGTCGTCAGCCGCGAGGACAAGTACAAATCGAAGAGCTTCATCGATACCGTCGTGCTTCGAGGCGGCGATGCTTTGTCGGGCCAGATATTCGGATCGTTGCGGGGGTTGCAGGTAAGTTTGACGCAAATCAATTTGCTTGCGCTGCCAGTGACCGCGATCTGGGCGCTCGTCGCGTGGAATCTCGGTCGGCGCCAGCGTCGGCTCGCCACACTATCGATGGCGGGACCAGTCGACCATGAGCGGCAGGATGATCACGCGTGAAAGCGGAATGGACAAAGCGGCGAACCCGAGGCACCAGAGAAAGGTGACTCGCGGATCAGGAACCAGCATGGCCAACGACGCGGAAACACCGAGTGTAATCATCGCCCAAATCAAGATTACTTTGATCTGATCACCGGGGCCGGCAAGTCGTTTCGCCGAGACTGTGAAAATGGCCGCAAGGCTGGCTACCCCTTTGGCTATCAACAACGCGGCGACGATCCACGGAATCCATGCGGCGTACTCCATTGCGGAGGCTCGCGTCGATTCAAAATCTGGCTGCAGTATAAACCACCGAATCAGAACTCCGAGCGGTACCAACACGGAAAGTCCCAGTACGATCGACATCACGACGGTAAGCCACGGTCGTCCCGACATCGCAAACCAGAAACATGTCGCCACTCGACCAAGCATGAAAACGCCAGCGGCGATCACAATCGCAGCGGTCCATCCCGCACCGACCCAGAATGTCTCGCTGGATCCGATTTGTCGCGCAAGTTCCGCAGCCCATTGATTCCACGTCGCCCGGTTCGATGGCCAGCATGCCAGTCCAGCGATCGGTAACAAGACAAACGAATAAACCAAAGCCGCCAACAACATGGGAAATGCGAATCGCGTCCACGCGATTGCGGCGCTGCTCAAAGGGCTCGCGGCCAAATAGGAAGGAACCGACAGCACCGCTTCCCCCGTGGCTCCCATACGGGAGATCGCAATCCCGGCGAGATAACCAAACAGAATCAGGGTAAGGACAACGGTCGGGATTCCCAGCGGAACGAACAGCGTGATGATCACAATCGCGGGAATCACGCCGAGGATGAACGTGTTGCGCATCCAACCGCGTTGCTGTAGCAAATCGTGGAAGATGAGTGCGTGACGAGGACTGCGGAACCTACGCTCCGGCGCGTTGTCAGCACTCGTGATCCCAAAAAACGGATTCCTGGCGCGCAAGGGAACCAAGCCCGTTACGTTCGTTCGGGCTGTGTGTACCGATCGAATCAGCAACCATACAACGAAGCTGTAAAGCAACACGACGCCGATTCGCGACGTCCACACGGCGATTGGACGCCATGCCACCTGGTTGATAAAAGGCGCCACCAGCACCAAAGCGGAGCAGCCGTAGATCGCCAACGCGGCGACAATGAGCGCCGCGATTCGGTGCCACCCGGATCGGAATGGCTGCCACGCGAGGACCAGCATCGAAATCGCGGCCGCGGAAAACATGACGCTCGGCGCGAATAGCGGTATCGCCTCATCGGATCCAAGATACCGAGCGATGAATACGAATAGCATCCACAATACGGTGATCCAAATCGTCTTGAGCACGACCGGAACCGCCGCGATCTTCCACGAGTGAACCGGCATTCGAAGCAGCCAGTGACTGCATCCGCTCTCGGACATGTTCAGATTGCCCTCGTTGCTGTAGTCGAACAGCACGATGCTCGAAAGCGCCGCCGGCAACATTGTGCAGATCAAGGCATAAATTGCGATCTTTCCCCGCAGCGATCCGACCTCGAGCGGGCCCGAAGCGATTGCCACGAGTATGCCCACCAGTGTTGCGATCGCCATGCCCGCAGCCAACGCGCGGTTGCGCTTCCACGACAGACGCAGCAGTGCCATCGTTTCAGGCATCAGCAATCACCTTCCCCGCCTCAGTGGCGACCGCGTCGCCGCCAGCTTGACCCGCGCGAGCGCCGAACCACCTTTCGAGCGTGATGTCGCGCCGCTCGACAACCACGCATGCGGAGGGCAGCGATTGTTCATCAAACGCTTTGGTATCGACGACGACTGACCACTCTTTTCCCTTCTGACGCCAACCGAATGTACCCGGGATACCTGGCGGTGAATCCCAGGGCGAATCGTTTCGGCACAGGATTTCGGCGTATCGTGTTTCAAGCTGCTCGGTGTGCAGTGATTCGATGATCCGCCCCTCGTGCATCAGCGCAACGCTGTCACAGACCCGATCGACTTCGTCCAGGAGGTGACTCGAAAACAATACGGTCCGACCATCCTCGCTGATTGTGCGGATGATCGCTTCGAGGATGTCGCTTCGCGCGATCGGATCGAGACCGCTGCTCGGTTCGTCAAGTAACAACAACGCGGGGCGATACGCGATCGCGACCAGCAATCCCGCCCTGGCACGTTGTCCCTTGGAAAGAGAGCTCAGGCGAGAGGCGCGGCTGAGCGAAAACATCTCGCGAAGCTCGCCGGCGTAGCTGTCGTCCCATGTCGGATAAATCGCGCGCATGAAGTCGATCAGATCGCCAACACGCATCCACTTCGGCAGCGAATCTTCCTCGGTCAAGTAGCCGACCCGCTTCAATATCCCCTCGGGATTGCGAACGGGGTCGTCGCCAAGCACCGTGACGCGTCCGGTCTGGGCCCGGTAAGAACCGGTCAAATGTCGGATCAGAGTTGTCTTTCCAGCACCGTTGAGCCCCACCAGACCAAAGATCGATCCCACCGGGATTTGCAAATTGACGTCGACCAGCGCCGCGTTGCCGCGAAACGAACGACTCAATCCCTCGACCTCGACGGCCCACTCGCTAGCGGATTGCAAACTCATGATCGTATCTCCCGAGAGAGTTGTTGGTCACGCTTTTCGAGTTGGTCGATGACATCGTCGATCGAAAATCCAAGTTGACGCGACTGGATGATCAGCTTCTCGATCTGTGGAGCCAGCAGACGCCGACGCTGCGCAATGCTTCGATTCTCGGGAAGCTCTGCCACGAACGTGCCAGTCGTGCGTCGTTTTTCGACCAGACCGTCGTTCTCGAGTTCGCGATACGCCCGGGCAACGGTGTTCGGGTTCACGCGGAGACTCTCGGCCAATCCTCGGATCGGTGGTAATTCGTCACCAACGCCGAGTTGTCCGGACATGATCCGAAATTGGATCTGCTCGACAATCTGCTGATAAATCGGGACGCCGTCGGAAGAGATGTGTAAAAGCATACTGCACCGTTGTGTTAGTTCATTGATACAAGGTGCGGACGCGTTCGTCAACGAGCGGGAATGGTTTCTCAGCGGTTTTTCAGCATGTTTTTTTTGCCATGGAGCCGTCCGGGTTTGCAGGGGTGTTTCACGCAGGCCAGATTCGCCAAGGAATTGGCGAAAGTGCCCTTGTCAAAAACCCGATGAAATTGCGATAGCCACTCCATGGCTCCATCGCTGCGGGCGGCCTAATGGCCGCGCGTGGCCCACGCGACCGGCCGACCGAACAAATGCTCTCGGCGGCCCAACGGATCTCAGGAGAAAGACGATGATTACGACGGCCAATCGGATGGCCCTTTTCGCGGTTACGATCGCGCTGTTGGCAAACGTGGCTCCTAATGATGCACTTGCCCAGGAGGAGTCGCCGCCTTCGTCGGGTCAGATGGCTGAGAACTTGAATCCTGCCAACTGGCGAATGCCGCAGTGGAAGCTGCCGAGTATCCGCGGTCTCTTGCCCAGCACTGGCGAAAAGGCAGCGATCAAGAAAAAGAAAGACGGTTTGTTTGCCGAAGTCACCAAGACGGCATCGAACAGTTGGGCACGAACCAAGGAAGCGTTGAATCCGCAAAAATTGAACCCGGTCAACTTTCTGCCCGCCTCGGCGAGGATGCCATCGGCCGAAAAACCATCGGAAAGCAAGCCTGGATTCTTTCGCTCGCTGTTCTCGCCGGTGACGTCCCAGCCGGAGGATCCCAGCGTGAACAACTTCTTGCGTCAATCCCGCCTCGATCCCTAGAGACTCAATCGGCTGACCGCGCAGCGTCCTAAGTGATCAGCTTCCATCCGTCGCGGTATTCCCGCTGGATGTGTTTTTTCAGGTCGGGTCGGCCTTTGACCTCCATCGCGTCCGCGTCCCACACCAACTTTGTATCGGGGTGGCGCTGGGCAAGCACTCCAAGAAGGATGGCTTCAGTCATCGGACCGGCCAGCGAGAAGTTGGATTGACCCTGGTCGATCTTGCCCTCGATCGCATCGAGCCATTCTCTGTAATTGTCCTGGTCCGTTGCTCTCGGAAGCGAAGGGTCGGGCCAATCGAATCCGTCAACGTGGTTGGACGACTTCAGCACCCAGTTATTCTTACCGCGGTGAAAGAAGAGCTTACCATGTTCGCCAATCACGACGCTGCCGTATTGGGAAAATGACATTCCTTCGAGCACATCTTCGTTCGGATGATTGTATTCGTCGCCGTTCTTGATCAGCTGCCATGATTCGCGATCGAAGTGCGCGTCGATGTAACCGTCGTACCAATGAAACTTGAAGCCGTCCTTGGCCGCGTATTGGCTCGGTCCGAAATCCCATGTGATAACGGAATTGATTGGCGGTGACAGATCGGTCGCGCCTTGCTGTTGGGCGATGACGGACTTCGGCGCGAGCCGCTGGCCCGAGTCGGGCTGCATGGCCCAGTAGCCGAGGTCCATGATGTGGCAAGCCATATCGCCCAACGCTCCGGTCCCGTAATTCCACCATCCGCGCCATGCAAAGGGTGCGATCCGCGGGCTGTAGTCAACCCAAGGCGCGGGACCGACCCACTGTTGCCAATCGATCCCATCGGGGACCGGTTCCTCGGTCGGTGGCGCTGCAAACCCCTGCGGCCAGATTGGACGGTTTGTCCACGCATGAATCTCCTGGACCTTGCCGATCACGCCAGCCCGAATCAATTCCACGCAGCGTCGCATGTGGTCGTTCGCGTGCGCCTGGTTGCCCATTTGAGTCTTGACGCCGGTTTGGCTGGCGATCTGATCAAGCATGCGGGCTTCCCAAATGCCATGCGTCAGCGGCTTTTGACAGTAGACATGTTTCCCAGCCTGCATCGCCATGGACGACGCGTGAAAGTGGTGGTGATCGGGAGTTGAAACGGTGACCGCGTCGACCTTGTCACCCATCTCGGCAAGCATGTCGCGATAGTCCGAGAAGAAACGGGCATCAGGGTTCTCCTGTCGCGTCTGGCCCATTTTCTTGAGCCGGCCTTCGAGCTTCGAGAGTTTGGTCGCATCAATCACGTCGACCAACGCGACGATCTCAAAGCCGGCACGCTTTGCACCGCTGATGTCGGAAGTTCCTTTTCCTCCGGCACCGATTCCAGCCAGCGTTGGTTTTTCGAGTTTCTTTTCCGCAAGTGCGGGAAAGAAATGGAATCCTGCCAAAGCCCCAGTGACGGCACCTGCGGTCTTGCTGAATTCACGTCGTGAAATGCGTCGGTGATTGTCGAAGTCGGTCACGCGGGACATCTCCTCGTCAGTCGGAATGGATCCAAATCTCATTGATACGGCGAGGCTGATTGTAGCCCGCTGCGGCTGCGATTGCGGCTGCTGGCCGATACCCACCGGTACGTACCTGCCACGCGCGTTACGGCGCAACGCGAGTTTTTTATATTTTCCAGAGGAATCTCGAGCGGTTTTTTGACGCGGTTCGTGCGTACTCAGTGGAGCCCGGTTTTTCGGCGCGAATTGATTTCGGCCTCATCCAGGCGGGTGCGCGATGTGACAGGGCACACTTACTTCGGAAGTAGGGCACATGCCAGCCGCACCCGCCTGTTCCATGTCTCGCTCGTCATCCATGTCTCGCTCGTGGGGATTCAGGGCTGCTCGCTCGTGTGATTGCTGCTTTTCACCGGCCGTTTGATCAGCAACGCAACAACGGTCACGGTCAAGCCGAACCCGACTGCGGCGTAACCGATGCGAAACACCCATTGCGTCCTCGGCGGCATCGGCTCGAACGTTGCAGCGAAACCAAAAAGGCAGAATAGGATCAGCGGCAACAGCAGGACCGCGACAACGATCTGTACGACGTACGAACGCAAGAAAAATGCTGCCACAATGGTCCCGACGACCGTCGCCAGACAAATGGCGGCAATGGCGAAAGCAGCGTAGCTCATTTCAAATTCCCAGCTGATCTGTGAGAGCAGTGACCGCTCGACCTATCTGTCGAATCAAGGTCACCATTGGGCGCTCGATTGATCTATGATTATGTCATTGATCACTCTTTCGATGGGATTCCACTCAATGATTCGTTCCGTTTGCCCATTACTTTTTTTTGCCGCTCTGCTCGTCCCGCCAAGTTTCGCTGAGGATCCCGCTCAGAATGAGATAAAAGAAACCTCGCGGGCGATGATGCAGTTTTACGCCAATGCCTCGGCGGAACATTTCACGAAGATCAACTCCACGCTGGCCAAACATCAGGAATTGATCATCCAGATGGGGAAGCGTAACCGTTTTGATGTTTTGGCAGCGACATTCCTCGCGCGAGCGCACCAGAAGTTCGACTACGAGATTTCCGGCGACGGACCCGTGATCGAATTGGCACGTGATATCGTTGCGAAGAATGAGGAGAACGAGCGAGCGGTCTTTGTGAACGATAACGATGACGTAACTCCGAGCAAGCTGGACGTCTGGTGGGTCTCGTTCTTCACCACCGGCGAAACGCGATACCTTGAGTTTCTACTCGCGCAGACCGGCGACGCCAACGTTGCGCGCGGGAATCCTGCGGCTGCAACGATTCGCCGCGTGGCAAATTGGTCATTCCGCTCCAACTGCAAAAATCATGATCTGGTGCGTGACTTCGCTGCCGCCGCCGTAGAGCAAGACAAGTGGAAGGAACAAAAGAAATTCCTGGAAGAATGTTTGCAAGCGAAATGATGCGCGTCCCGAGTTCTTCTGGGGCATCTCTCGCCTCCGGCTTGCTGGCCGTCCTCATCGCTTTGACGTCCAGCGGACTCGCGGCTGAAACGCCGATTGATTTTGCGACCGATGTCGAGCCGATCTTCTTAAGTCGCTGCCTGAAGTGCCACGGACCCGATCAGCAACAATCCGGCTTGCGAGTCGACCAACGTGCCTCGCTGTTGCGCGGCGGCGATTTCGGGAAACCGTCGATCGTCGCAGGTGATTCGGACGAGAGCTTTCTGCTCTTGGTGGTTTCGGGGGATGATCCCGATCTGCGCATGCCGCCCGAGGGCGAGTTGTTGATGGCGGATCAAATCGAAATTCTGCGGCAATGGATCCAGCAGGGCGCGGCTTGGCCAGGACAAATGAGCGACTCCGCCGATGCGGTGACGAGCGACCATTGGTCGTTGCAGCCGATCGGGATGGACGGGCCGAGCGGGGTGGACGGGCCGAGCGGTGGGCCGGGCTTTTCGGATCGCGTCGACACCATGATCACCGAAAAGCTCCAGCAGCACGGGCTTTCGTTTTCGCCGCCGGCCGACCCGGCCACTCTTCTCCGGCGTGTCACATTGGTGCTGACCGGGTTGCCGCCAACGCCCGAAGATGCACAGCGGTTCCTCGACGATCCCGACGGTGTTGACGTTGCCTACACCCGCGCAGTCGATCGATTGCTCCAATCGCCCCGGTACGGCGAACGGTGGGCACAGCATTGGCTCGACGTGATTCGATGGGCCGAAACCGTCGGTTTTGAAACCAACCTCGCCCGGGCCAACGCGTGGCCTTACCGCGATTGGTTGATACAGTCGCTGAACGAGGACAAACCTTACGACCGATTCATCTACGAACAAGTTGCCGGCGACATGGTTGGCCAGGATGCCGCGCTCGGCTTTCTGGTTTCCGGCCCCGCGAACCTCCCGGGCCAAATCGGTCGGGATGAGGAAGCGATGCGACAGGCGCGCCAGGATGAACTCGACGAGGTCATTCGAACGGTCAGCCAGGGATTCTTTGGATTAACAGTCACATGCGCTCGATGCCACAATCACAAATTCGATCCCATTCTCCAGCGCGACTACTACTCGATGCAGGCGATCTTTGCCGGTTTGACCTACGGCGAGCGGCGGCTGAGGGGCGAACTGAACGATCGGTGGACAGCCCGTGTGCCTGAGGTTCGCAGTCGGCTTGAGAGACTCCGTGCCCAGCTAGAAACGATGCGCCAGAAGCAGGGGCTGCGACCGCCACTCGGTGACGTTCATACCGAAACCTTTTCGCCGATTACGGCCCGCGCGGTTCGGATGGAGATCTTGGCGACCGATAATGGCGGGCCCGCATCTTTGTATGAATTGCAGGTCTTTTCACGGGAATCCGAGGGCACGCAGCCTCGCAATGTCGCTCTCGCGGCGCTTGGTGCGACTCCCTCGGCGTCGAGCTTCGCGCTGGCCAACCAGACGCGGCACTTCGACAATCTGATTGACGGTTCGGTCGATCGTCGACAAGCGTTTCCCTGGGTTTCCGCCGCAGCGGGCGCGGCGTGGGTGCAAATCGATTTTCCCAGGCCCGGAGAGATTGACCGCGTCGTTTGGGAGCGTGGTGGGAACACTCCCGCCGTTTACGAAATCAAAGTGCTGGACGAAGCGGGGCAATGGCAATCTGTCGCCAATGCGTCCGACCGTTTGCCGAGGCAAAGCGACACGCGAAGCGCCGACAAAGTTGAGCTTCATGGAGTTTCCGCCGATGCGGTCGCGGAGATCGTTACAAAGATTGCCGACGTACGCTCAGCACGGGCCGAGCTCGATCGCTTGAGCGCCGGTCCGCAAGTTTTCGCCGCTCGTTTCTCCGATTCACCCGAACCGACCTGGCTGTTGTATCGAGGTGATCCGATGCAGCGGCGCGAGATCGTGCCACCGGCCATCCCCAGAGTGCTCGGGGGTCTCGGGCTCGGCGATCTCGGGCTCGATGTCGATGCACCCGAGCCGCAACGCAGGAGAGCGCTGGCTGAGCATTTGACCAACCCCGCTCATCCGCTCACCGCACGTGTGATCGTCAATCGCATTTGGCAACATCACTTTGGTGCGGGATTGGTCGACAGCCCATCCGATTTCGGAAAGATGGGGCGGAAGCCGTCCCACCCGGAATTGCTCGATACATTGGCATCACAATTCGTCGCCGACGGATGGTCGTTGAAGCAATTGCATCGCCATATTGTGCTGTCCCGCACATTTCGGCAATCAAGCACACCTCGCGCCAGCGCGCTGCAGATCGACGCTGAATCTCGGTTGCTGTGGCGTTTCCCACCGCGCCGCTTGGAAGCCGAGGCGATACGGGATTCAATCTTGTATGTCAGTGGAAAATTGAATCTGCAGATGGGTGGTCCCGGATTCAACCTGTTTCATCAGCGTGGCGGCTTGTCGGATTACACGGCGATCGAAACATTTGACGAAACGGGATGGCGGCGGATGATCTATGCGCACAAGATTCGGATGCAGGAGGTCGACACGTTCGGTGCGTTTGATTGCCCTGATGCGGGCCAGATGAAACCCAAGCGGACGCGGTCGATCACGCCGACGCAATCGCTGAGCCTGTTCAACAGTCCAATGGTTCTGCGGCAAGCCGGTTTTTTCGCCGATCGACTTCACCGCGAAGCGGGTGACATGGCGGAGGCACAAATCAGCAGAGCGTTCGAGATTGTCTTTTCGCGACTTCCTACCGACGATGAACGTGCGCGTCTGTCTGAGTTCGTGAAGGACCAAGGCCTCGAACAGTTGTGCCGCGTGCTGATGAACACGAGCGAGTTTCTGTACATTCAGTGAAAGGATGTGATACCAGGTTGTCATCGATGATTCACAACTACCCACGTCGCCGGTTTTTCTCACATGCATCGAGTGGTTTGGCATCGATCGCGATCGCGACGTTGCTGGCCGAAGAATCGAGTGGAAAAACACCCGAGATCAATCCGGCGAACCCGTACTTGCCGCGGCCGCCTCATTTTCCGGCCAGGGCGAAGAACGTCATCGTTGTTTTCTGCAGCGGCGCATTGAGTCACGTCGACACGT
Organism: Rhodopirellula sp.; assembly: GCA_024644085.1. Lineage (GTDB taxonomy): Bacteria > Planctomycetota > Planctomycetia > Pirellulales > Pirellulaceae > Rubripirellula. The sequence continues at coordinate 2,811 of JAHELS010000017.1, read as the reverse complement.
TCGATTACAAGCCGGAATTGGTGCGGTTTCATGGACAGCCATTGCCGGGTAACGAGAAACTGGTTTCGTTCCAGGGCCCCAATGGCAACTTGACCCAACCATTATGGAAGTTCCGCCCCCGCGGTGAATCGGGAAAGATGATCTCTGACCTGTTGCCTGCAATCGGGGACCAAGCGGACGAAATCTGTTTCTTTCACTCGCTTACCAACAAATCCAATACCCATGGTCCGGCCGAGAACGTGATGAACACGGGATTCACGTTCGATGGATTCCCCAGCATGGGAGCATGGATCAATTTTGCTTTGGGCACCGAAAACCAGAATTTGCCCTCCTTCGTCGCCATCGAAGATCCACGAGGGATGCCGCAATCAGGCCCGAACAACTGGGCCGGTGGTTTTTTGCCGGCGGCATTCCAAGGAACACCCATGAGCACGACCAAGCCGATTCGGTACCTCCAGCGGCCCGCTCAGGTCTCCGCCGATTCCGATAAAGCCGCTCGTGAAGCACTCAGATTCCTCGAACATGCCAACTCTCGCCGATTCCACGGTGATGAAGAATTAGCGGCGCGCATCGCGAGCTATGAATTGGCCGCAACCATGCAGTTGCATGTTCCACAAGTGGTCGATGTTACAAGCGAGCCGAATCACATCCGACGGCTGTACGGTGCGGACAGTGACGATAAGACCAAAGCGGCTTTCGCAAACAATTGCATACTCGCCCGCCGGTTGGTCGAAAACGGAGTTCGTTTTGTTCAAGTATTCAACGGCGCCTATGCATCCGGCGGCCGAATCAACTGGGATGGGCACAGCAATCTGAAGCCGCAGTACGACGTACACGGTGAGATTCTGGACCAACCGGTCGCTGGGTTGTTGGTCGATCTGAAGCAACGCGGCCTACTCGATTCGACATTGCTGGTTTTCGCGACCGAGTTCGGGCGGATGCCGATGTTCCAGGCCGGGACCTTTGGCCGTGACCACAATCCTCACGGCTTTACCTGTTGGATGGCCGGGCCGGGATTGAAGAAGGGATTCAGCTACGGCGCGACCGACGAGTTCGGATTCAAGGCCGCCGAGAACGTGACCACGGTGCACGATTTTCACGCCACGATTCTGCACCTGCTCGGACTCGATCACAAGCAATTGACGTTTTATCACGACGGGATCGAGCGACGGCTAACCGATGTGCATGGTAACGTGATTCACGACGTTCTTGCTTGAAAACGCGTCGACCGTGACCGGGCGAACGGATTCTGTGCCGGTCTGCATGGTCACTCAGCGTGGTTACTCGGACGAGAACTTGAAAACGGTTGTCGTCTTGTACTCTTCGCCGGGTTTTAGAATCGCGGACGGAAAATTTGGCTGATTGGGGCTGTCGGGATAATGCTGAGTCTCGAGGCAAAAACCGCCGCGATGCAGGTACGGTTTCCCCGATTTCCCTTTCAACCGCCCATCGAGGAAGTTTCCGCAGTAGAACTGGATGCCCGGTTCGGTTGTGGTGATCTCCATGACGCGCCCGGTGGTTGGTTCGTGGACACGCGCGGCCAACCCCATTTCACCCTGCGGCTTGTCGAGCACAAAGTTGTGGTCATACCCGCCCCCGAATTCCAATTGCTCGTGATCCTCGTCGATATCGCGGCCAATCGGTTTGGGTGAAGTGAAGTCAAAGGGCGTACCTGCGACTTCAGGCATCTCGCCGGTCGGGATCAGGGTATCGTCGACCGGTGTGAATCTCTTTGCATTGATCATCAATTCGTGATCAAGGATTGTACCTTCGCCTTCGCCTTTCAGATTGAAATAGGTGTGCTGGGTCAAGTTGATCGGCGTCGCTTTGTCGGTGGTGGCGTGGTAATCAACAATCAATTCATTCTGGTTGGTCCACTTGTAAGTAACCGTGACATCGAGGTTGCCTGGATAGCCTTCTTCGGTGTCCTTGGCCAGGTAGCTGAGCTCGAGTCCCGACCAACCGTCGCCGCGAACGAGTTTTGCGTCCCAAACGACTTTGTCAAATCCGATGACGCCGCCATGCAGATGGTTCTCGCCGTTGTTGACGGCCAAGGAGTACGTTTCGTCCGCGATGCTGAACGTACCCTTGGCGATCCGATTACCATACCGACCCACGATCGCGCCGAAATAGGGTTTGTCCACGGCATTGATGTAGTTCTCGACGTGATGATATCCGAGTGCGATGTCTCCCAACTTCCCGTTTCGGTCGGGAACGATGATCGACGTGACGATGGCGCCGTAGTTGGTAATCTTGACCTGCGCACCGGAGCTATTGGTGAATGTATAAAGTTGGATGCTGTCGAAATCGGTCACGACTTGCGCCGGCGATGACGTAGCAAGCGTAGCAGTGAGGACGAGAGCGGCAATCAGTTTTTTCATGATGGATTCTTCGAGCTTTTTGGGTCACCAGATCTATCAAGTGGTCGGAAATGCAACAAATGCCGTTGAGAAGTGGCGATACAGTTTGGATTACCTGACTGGTAAAAACAATCAGTCGCACGATCGATCGCGCAAAATGATCGTGCAGGGCGCGTTCACTGTTCGTCGACTCTTGTCAGAATAACATGGTAGGGGTCGTGTTGCCGCCCTTCGGAAATCGCCTTGACCTGAACATCCGCATCGCCGGCGTCGAGTTCCAACAACATTGAGACATCGATCCCCTTTCGCGGTTGATCGGGTTTTATCTGTAACGTTTTGGAACGTTCACCGACATGCAGGGTTATCGACGCGTCGCCAAGCGGTCGATTCCAATTGATCTTTGCGGCATAGAGCCCCGGTCGCGCGACATGAACCAACCACTTTCCACTAC
>JAHELS010000388.1 GCA_024644085.1 Rhodopirellula sp. | reverse complement strand
CCAACACGGGCGATGTGGCGATGCCGGCACCGATCATCGGCGTGACCGCCGATCAGGAAGGGCGACAGGCCGGTCTGCTGACGCTCGACAGCGCCAATCTGACACGTGGGTTTTGGACGTCTGCTATTCCAAATGGCTTCACCAACTCGGTGCAGTTCCTCGGCAGCGGAGGCACTCCCGGAGTCCTGCAACCGGGCGAAACGATGCGTGTGCCTGTGTACTACGCGGGATGGCTGCAACCGTGGGACTTAACGTATCCGCCGATCAATTTCTACGTGAGTTCAACGACGGTCGATGACACCACGCCAATTGACTGGGCGGCAGTCAAGGACCAGGCTCGCCCGTCGACGATCGACGCCGAAGCCTGGAATGTCGTTTGGACCAACTACACGAATCAGATTGGTACCACGGCGGGCGATTTGGTGCGCACGCTGAGCGAGAACGCAACCTATCTGGCTCGACTGGGCACGCCGCTGACGGACATCGGTGAGCTGGCGGCATTCGAGGTAACGCAGGCCGATGGACTGCTCGACTCACCGTATCTGGATTATGCCATCGACACGGAGGTCGACGCGCCGGGAGTGGCGTTGATCTTCGATCGAGCCTATCGCAGTCCGATCTCCGGTCGCTACGCGATGGGCGCTCTCGGTCGCGGCTGGACGCACACATGGGAGATGGAGTTGTCGGAGGATCTCGACGGCAACGCCACCGTTACCGGCCTCGGACCGAGTTTGCGGTATTATCAGCCGGACATTCGTGGATCGGGTCGATACTTCTCACGCAATGGCGACACGACCGAGTTGCGCAAACTCGGTGATGGCACGTTCGAATTGAATGACAAGGACGGCGTTACGTACCTTTTCGCTGCCGACGGTCATTTTTCCGGAGTCAGCGACCGAAACGGAAATGGTATCTCCGCCGGATACACCGCAGCGCTGTTGACATCTCTCACTCACACCAACGGCGAATCGCTCACGCTGGCCTACGACGCCAATGATCGCTTGACGCAGCTCGACGACAGCCAGGGCCGAACGTTTACCTATGGCTACGATGCATCCGGCGAGCACCTCTTATCGATGAGCGGGCCGGCCGGATTGACGCAGTACACCTACGTCACGGGACAAGGTGCCGCACGCGAGCACGCGTTGGAGTCCGTCACGAGTGCAGGTGGCGTACAGACCTTTTATGCCTACGACGCGCAGGGCCGATTGTCCGAGACCGCGTTTGCCGGAGGATCGGAGCCGCTTTCGTACAGCTACGACACCACCGGCAATATCATGGTCACCAACGCGGCGGGCGCGACAAGCACGGTTTCCATGAACCACTTCGCGCTGATCAGCCGGGTCAAAGACGCACTGCAGCGATCGGTGGGATTCGAGTACGACAGTCTTGGCAATCTGACTTCGATCGTCGAACCAAACGGTCATCGTTGGGAGTACGCCTACGACGCCAGCGGTAATTTGACGTCATTTTCGGATCCGCTGGGGGCGGAAAGTCACATTCGATTTGATTCGAGTCTGGATAAACCCAAACGCACGACCGATCCGCTCGGTAACACATGGGATTTCAGGTACGACACTGCTGGAAACCTGGTTGAACTGATCGATCCGGCGGGCATCATCCGATCGTTCGGCTACGACGCTCAGGGAAATCAGTCAACGCGCACGAACGCGCGCGGCACGACCGACGACTTCGCGTACGACGATGGCGGACGCACGCTGACGCAGACGCAGGGAGCGGCAACGGTGTCTCAGTTCACCTACGATACCCGCGGTAACGTCTTGACTGCGACGGATGCCCAGGGCGAGACGACAACCTATCAGTATGATGCCGCTGATCGCATGACACGCATCGAAGATACCGACGGACGTTTCCTCACAGTCGACTATAACGCCGACGGTCAGCGCACCCAGTTGACCGACCAGACCGGCGCCGAGGTCAACTACGAATACGACGCGGTCGGTCGTTTAACGCGTCTTGCAGACGCCTCGGACACGACGATTGTTGGGTACGTCTACGATAATGTTGGCCGTTTATCACGCGAGAATCACAGCAACGGGACATTCACGACTTACGATTACACTCCGGCCGACGACGTCACGAGTATTGTTCATCATGCCTCGGAAACGGTGATCAATTCCAGTTTCGACTATACGTATGATGCCGCCGGCAGACGCACAGGCGCAACGACCAGTGCCGGCGATTGGACCTGGCGGTACGACGCGACATCCCAACTGGTCTCGGCAACGCGCCCAGACGGCACCGTCATCCAGTACGAGTACGACGCGGCGGGCAATCGTGCTGTGGTGACCGACGACGGAAACGTCAGCCAATACGCCGTGAATGAGCTGAATCAATACACGGACGTAGACGGAACTGCGTACACGTGGGACGCCGATGGCAACTTGGTCGAAGTCGACGACAGCGGTAGCGTCACGACGTACGCCTACGACAGCGACAATCGGTTGATCGCCGTCAACACGCCGACGGACGCCATCACTTACCAATACGATGCATTTGGTAATCGGACGGCGATGACCGTCAATGGAACTCGTACGGAGTATTTCGTTGACCCCGCGGGTTTCGGTAACGTCGTCGGCATCTATGACAATTCTGGTGCTCGCGAGAGCCAGTACGTTTACGGTGCTGACGACACATTAGTCCAGCGCGAGGACACGGCTGGCAATCGCTACTACTACGATTACGATGCCATCGGTTCAACCGTTGGCGTCACGGATGCCACCACAACCAACGTCAACTCGTATCAATACGATCCGTTTGGTGAGACGGTCACGCTGTTTGAGTCGTTCGCCAACCCGTTTCAATTTGTCGGTCAATTCGGAGTCATGGATGACCCCAGCGGACTCGATTTCATGCGGAACCGGTTCTACGACAGCGACACGGGCCGCTTCACCAGCCAGGACCCAATCGGCTTCGAAGGCGGGAGTTTGAATTTTTATCAGTACGCACGTAACAACCCAATCGAAGCGATCGATCCAAATGGCGATTTTGGCATTTTTACGGTCACTATCCTCATCGGAATTGGGGCCGGAGTCGTATTTGCCGCTGGTGTTGGTGCCGCGGTCTACCCAACCGCGATCGCCATCCGTGACCGCGCGGATGCGTCGACACCAACTTTTGGTTTACGGGCAACCCACAAGATCGACGATCAAGAAATCAGTAAGGACACGTTCGGACGAACGTCAAAGCAGGTTTCGAATCGCGCAAAGTTCACGGAGCAAACTCTGCAGCTACCGGGTGCGATCGATCATCCCTATGTCAGTATTCCCGGTGTCGTGACGGAAACCGTGAATCGATCACTCGCCTATTTCGGGCGTGGTTCGTCCCAGGCAGCCCAGTCGATGGATCCGAATGAAAAGACGGGACCGGGTCTAGGCGAGAATGGTTATCTGGCCGATGGCGACTTGCATGCCTACCGCATCGACTTCGAGAACGATCCGTCGGCGTCGGCGCCAGCGCAGATTGTCACGGTTACCGATCAACTCTCTTCTGATCTGGATTGGGCCACGTTTGAACTGACCGAGATTGGATTCGGTGACACGGTGATACCGGTCTCGCTTGATACCCAGTTCTTTGAAACGGCCATGCCTATGACGGCCACCAGCGGTGTCGACATTGAAGTCCAAATCGAAGCCGGGATCCGCGCCGGTACCGGCGAGGTCTATGCCAACTTCATTTCGATCGATCCGGACACAGGACTTCCGCCCGATGTGCTGACCGGCTTCCTGCCTCCCGAAGATGATACGGGCCGAGGTAAAGGGTATTTCAGTTTTACGATCGAGCACGCCGACGGCCTGACCAGCGGTACTGAGATTCGTAACATCGCCGAGATCACCTTTGACTTCAGCACCACGATCGCCACCAACCAGGTCGATCCGCTTGATCCTTCGAAGGGCACCGATCCGGCCAAGGAAGCGCTCGTCACGATTGATGTCGGGGATCCGACCAGCAGTGTGTCCGCTCTTCCCGCGGCCGCGGTGACGAACGATTTCATGGTCGATTGGTCGGGACAGGATGATGTCGGGGGCTC
>JAHELS010000387.1 GCA_024644085.1 Rhodopirellula sp. | reverse complement strand
CACCGAGGTTTGGAATGCCGTTGTCGCTTTGAGCACCGAGTTGACCCATATCGTGACGGGTCAGCCTTACAGAATGCCAGGCAAAGCCCGGATCACCCAAGATCAACGCATGTACCAGATCGTCAAAACGGAAGGTGTTGAGGCTGCCATCGCCTGGTTCAAGGACAAAGGTAAAAAGGCAGCCTGGGGAGGTTCCGTTTCCGCACTGGCTAAGCAACTGATCAAGGACGGGCGCGTCGACGATGGCCTGCGGCTGATGGAATTTGATGTCGAATTGACCCCTGAAAAAGTATGGCTGCTAAGAAAGACATCTCAAGCCTTCTTGGACAACGGCCGACCGGAGGAAGCGTTGGCCTATGCAACGCGGGGATTGGAGATAAGACCTGATGATGAAGACTTCAAAATCATCACGGCCGAGGCAGAGCAGGCCGTGAAGGCCAAACCCACAAAATCACCTGGATCAGGCAGCACGAACTAGACACTGTCCCGTAAATGAAGAAAAGCCGATGGTGAGCCGACGGCGCTAGCCGCGGGCCTCATAACTGAACGGTTCTCAACGCGACGCCCGACGCTAGCGCGTTCGGCTCACATTTACGGGATAGTGCCTAGAGTGAGCTTTCATCACAGACTATTCCGCCACCTTCACAGAGTACACCGACCAACTCGACACCTGGATACCGGCAGATTTGAGTTTTTTTCCGAACGCACCACTATTCTAGAGCGACATGCGATTTCCTAAAACGTTACTACTCTTTGGTGCAATTTCTGCGACGGCAATGTGCTTTGGCGTGCCTGAAAGTGCCATTGCTGATGATAACCTCGCGGCTCCGTCGGAGCAGGCAGATGACGTTGGCACGATTATCGGCCGGATGGTCCTACCGCCTGAAATCCCCAAGTGGTTTCAGGGTGGTCAGATGTCATTCGACAAGGCGGTGGTGATGATCGAAGGCATGTATCGAGGGCCACGCCTGGACCGACCTGACAATTACAGCGAAATGTCACGGGAAGAGCGCAAAGCGTGGTTCGCGGAATTTCAAAAAACCGAGGCTTACGAAGCGTATCAAAAAGGGAAGCGAGAGGCCTACGAAAGCCGCCCGGTGTGGACGTTTCCCGTCGCAGAGGATGGCAGCTTTGAATTGAAAGACCTGAAGCTGGGTCGTTACAACGTAATCCCGTTGTTTCCCCACGCTGCGGCACGCGGCAAGGAACTCGCGCGTCAGTCCTGGGGTTCGGCGTTTAAGCAGATCGTTCTGAGTGACGAACGCCCATCGATCGATGTCGGCAAAATGGAACTGAAGCTGAAGAACGTCGTCATGCCTGGAGACTTGGCACCGACATGGCGTGCGACAGGCTACGACGGAAACGAAATCAAATCATCCGACTTCCACGGCCAATACGTGATCCTCGACTTCTGGGCCACATGGTGCAGCCCCTGCATCGCTGAAATCCCAAACCTCGCGAAAGTCTACGAAGAATTCCGAGGAGATCAGCTTGAAGTCATTGGGCTGAGCATCGACGACACAATTGATTTGCCAACGAATTTTTTGCAGAAGCGTCCGTCGACTTATCGGCAGGCGTATCTTGGCCAGTGGCATGACACCGAAACCACAACACGCGATTTCGGAGTTCGGAGTGTTCCGTCGATCTGGCTGATCGGTCCAAATGGTCGAGTAATCGCTCGTGATTTGGCGGATGAAAAGCTTGGCGAAGCGGTTCGAGCAGCTGTGAAAAACGACGGACGCAATTGAATCCAAACGCACCACCACACGTGGCATCGGGACTAGATTGCGGCAAAGACCGCCATGATCATGAATCTCGGCGAGGTCGATGGGGCACCAGCAATTGGTGCGAAGTATGACTTCGAACTTCCGACACATCTTGGTGTAGCGGAATCACTGAATCGCAACGGGTTTTGCTGGAAACGACGGTGAATGGATTTCGTGAACGCTGCCATCTCGACTTTCGACAACGTAGACACCTCCGATGCGAGCGCTGAAGGTCGCGTCGCCGCCCGGTGAAAACTTCTTGACACGACCTCGGCGACCTGTTGGTGTGATTGGATACACCATCAACTCGGTATTCGTCTTGTTGGTGAAAGTCAATTCTGATTTCCAACGTCCAGGATTCGGGTTGGAATGAACGGCGGGAGTCATCACCAAAGCCTTACGTGGATGTGAAGCGACCAATTGCTGTGTCAGTTCATCGACAAGCTTCGAGTCAACGGCGTCGATGACATTCACGCTTTCATGCTGGCTATCGTGATGGTCGTATAATTCGCGAGCAGTCACAGAACCGGTCTCGAAGTCACGCCATTCAATGAATCGGTACTTGTCCGTTCGCATCGAATAGCCCATGTATTTGCGGCCGTTAAATCCGCGGTAGTATTGACTCATCGCTTCGCGGTGGATTGGCTTGTCGTCACCGTCTAACAAGGGAACCAGACTTTTTCCGTCGACGAAATCGGGTTTTTCGATTCCGGCGAGGTCGCAGAGCGTGGGGTACAGGTCCAATAGCTCGGTCAGCTGTTGCGTTTTCCTGCCCGCCGTTTTCATCTTCGGCGTCGAAATGACCAGCGGGACACGAGCATCGATTTCGTAGTTGGTCATCTTTCCCCAACCGCGATGTTCGCCAAGCTTCCAACCGTGGTCGCTCCATAGAACGACGATCGTGTTGTCCGTCAGGCCTTCTTCGTCGAGGGCTTTGAGCAGACGTCCAATCTGAGCATCGACGTAGCTGACACAGGCATAGTAGCCATGCACCAGGTGCCGCATCTTTTCCGCCGACAAACTTGAATCGTCCCAGGGCTTGGGCATTTCGATTAGGTCGACGTAGTGTGACAGTTCGCTGTTGTTGTGCGGCGCATAGGGTGGCGTGTTAGCGATGACGTGCTGGTCTTCCATGACGGGTAGTTTCGCCGGATCGTGCATGTCCCAGTACTTCTTAGGAGCAACCCACGCTAAGTGCGGTCGAATGTAGCCCATCGCCAAAAAGAAGGGTTCGTCTTTTTGTCCAAGCCGTCGCAAGTCTTCGATCGCCATGTCAGTTCGCGCACCGTCCAGAACTTGGTTGTCGGGCAGGTCAGGAGCAGCAGTGCTGGGACGCCGCAGATTGTCCTTTCGCCAATCGTTAGCCGGTAGTTTCTTCATTGCGGACTGAACGATCTCGCGAGTGCCCTCCGGATACGCGTCGGGCAGGCTGGGAAGGTCGCGAATCGGTTCACTCCATGACTGCGGATCGGGCGTCGGATTGTGAAAAATCTTGCCGTGACTTACAGCGGTGTAACCGAACTTTCGAAGCCACTGCGGCAACGTCACCGCATCCGGCTTCGCTTCGCGGAAGTGAATCGGCAGCGTCCAGACGCCAAGTTTGTCCGGCCGCAGTCCCGTCATTAAACTTGCTCGCGACGGATTGCAGACCGCAACCTGGCAATACGCTCGACCGAAAAGCAAACCACGTCCGGCGAGTGCATCCATGTTTGGCGTGATCGCTTGCTCGTCGCCGTAGCAGCCGATCGCCGGTCGCAGGTCATCCACGGCGATGAAGAGAATGTTCGGGCGAGCCTCCGTTGCGGAACTCGTCATGAGTTTCGAGGCCTGCGGTCGCAAGACTTGATGACTTCCGCTAACGCGCTGGATGGCCAACAAAGTCTTCGTCGTTCGCACGTATAAAATGCCTGCCGAAATCGCGGGAGTGGCGAAGACGGGTTCGCCCATGTTGTTCTTCGCCAGAATCTTGAATTCGGGGCCGGCTTCCAGCACATAGACGATTCCATCTTCGGAAGGGCAATAGACTTTGTTGTCCGCTGCCACCAGTGAAGCCGTGATCGATGCCCCGCTGCCAAGTCGTTCCTCGTAGACCGTTTCACCCGTGGTTGCGTGAACACATCGCACGATGCCGTTGGAATTCCCCAGGAAGAGATAGTCGCCCCACACAACCGGTGTCGACAGATAGCTACCACCCCGATCCGTTCGCCACAGGATGCTTTTTGCCGCATCCGATTCCGCGTCGCTCAGATCGCCTTTCGCATCGGCAGCGATCGCATAGATCGGAGACT
>JAHELS010000386.1 GCA_024644085.1 Rhodopirellula sp. | reverse complement strand
TTTTGGCGCTGGTGGTACTGGCTCGCCAATTGATACCGTCGATGTTCAACTTCCCCAGCAACCGCCAGACGCTCGGCAGCCGAAGCAACTCCAAAACAGTACACTCGCGCCGCAGTCGCCAAAACCGTTGACGTACAACGAGCAGATCAAGACCCGGCACTTCACGTTCAGTGTCAAGCGTGTGGTCAACCCTTAAAACTCATTCTGCGGCATAACATCTATATGGCTAATGGGGTCAAGTAGCGCGTAAAACGTTCGTGGCAGAAGCCGTTTTGATGGGCTTGCCGTTGGTAGATCGCTCATGATCTGGATCTTGGCTCGCTGCCGGTGAGGTTCTTGAAGGGGAAGTCAGTCGATTACTTTCGAAGGTAAGCTGAAAGTTACGATGCAGCAGTTTTTCGCCCCGATCGTCGACGACACAGGCGTGGAGTGTCTTGGAATGGAGATCGATGCCACAATAGAATGGATGTTGCGAATTGTAGAATTTCATCATGGACTCCTTGGGTGGTGGTGCGCTTAGCCAAACCGAATAGGGCTGTGACCCTAGTGGAAAGCTACCATCGCCCAGGGCCATGATGAGTATCAAATCGGTGAACCGGAGCCGGAACAACGTAGCGCGTTCGCTACGCTCATCGACGTCAACTCCCGGCCCGGTTACCTTGGACGTTCTGTCAATTGAAATACGTTCACCGTCGTGTTTGTCTCATGGCCTTTGTCTTAATCGCATTGACCCTCGGACCAATGCTAGCGGCAGTCGCGGTGATGGCAATTTGGCTCACGCTTGGTAGCTCCAAGCTAATGTGGCGAACAATTTTCGCGATTCTGGGGGCATCCGGATTGGGGCTTCTCTTCTGCGCAAGTAGTGGTGAACTCGAAGCCGAATGGCTGGGTCTTATGTGGATTGTCGTCGTTACAGTTGCAGGAATGTTTGTTCTTGTCCGGTGGCAAGGACTTCGGCTGGTGAATACCGCCAAACCGAACCTAATCTGCTCCAACGAATTTCAGTTCTCCGTTTCGCAACTCCTGGCATTGACCGCAGCGGTTGCTCTAGTCGTCGCGTTTGCACGAGTTCTCGCACCCATGATCGCAACGGTGAACGCGCTGCTGATTGGCCTCGGAATTGCGATTTGCCTGGGGGCGTTGGCTGTTGTGGCGTCGTTGACAACACTTCGCCTTCAAGAGCCGAAAGCCGGTCTGCGATTGTTTGCGATCGCTACGATTATGACTACGGGACTTGTGTTCGTCGTAATGGAAGCAACAAACGCTGATCCAGGTATCGTGTGGGGATCGGTTGTCGTGGTTTACGCTTTGTGCCTGCGCGCGTCGTTCCGTTTCGCACGTACCCACGGGTTTTCCATACTTTCCACTTCCGAGCTCGCTTCATTGCGCACGGAGACAGAACAATGACTCCGGCCCATAATCATCCACCTGCGCCGCCCGCGCCCACTCTTCGTCGGTGTCCATCAGGTAGTGGCGCTCCGCGACCGCCGACCCATGCCCAAGCCAACGGTTGCAGACATGCTTGGGATAGAGACGCTCGAGGTCCGTGCGGCAGGAAGCTCGCAGATTAATAAAGGCTTTGGGCCAAGGCTCGTATCCGGCTCGCCGGATCATGTTATGAAGTCGCGTTCGCAGGTTTGTCTCACTGTCGCAGTAGCGCCGAATCACATGCTTCGCGCCGTCGGGCGCCTCGTCCCACGCCTGGTCGAGTAGCTCGCGGACTCGGGGAAAGAGCGGCACCATGCGTTCGCCTTTTCCGTAGCGCTCAGTCTTGGGCGCACGAACGAGGAAACGACCGGCGTCCCAGTCGATGTTTTGCCAGTTAAGCCTGACAATTTCCGATGGACATCGGAGTCCGGCGTAGCGACAGAGCGCGAAGATCAGTTTCCAGTCGAGATCGTCGCAGCGTCACCGAGTGCACCGGAATGCGCGTCAGGGGATGACGCGCGCTCCTCAAGTCCGCCTCTGAGAGATTGTTCAGAAGAAAGCCAACCAGTACTATCGGGTGGAACCCATTATGCGAGGTTCATCCGCGGATCGTGCGCAATGATGCGAGGTCCGAACATGCATAATTAATCGTTCTGTCGTACTCGTACTCGTGCTCAGTCGCGCAGCGACGGTACTCGTACTCGCGTCTGTGGCACGGACAAACGCGGGGCGGAGATCGCTGAAATATCTGTTCTGAGTCGTTTCCTGTCCCGGCGAGCGAGTACGAGTACGAGTACCGCTTGGCTGAGTACGAGTACGATGGGCGCTTGGTGAAGGATTCCATTCGATCCTGATTGAGCAACCGCTTACAATCGCCAGAACCAATCGATGCACCCGAGCGTTATCGAGCGGGCTCCTCGCTCCGCTCGACAAGGTTCACTTTGTCATCGCCCCCAGGCCACGTATTACCCGCCCACAAGGCCGCCCGGCCCCAAGGTCCAGACCCGCGCGTGCAGCGCATGATGAAAAATGTCTTCGATCGGTTCGTCAAGTAACGCCGACAAATGGAAAAGGGAACCGTGCAATGAAAATCCTGACTACAGTCGTCGCAGCGCTCATGCTGATGCCGAGCATAGTGCGCGCTGAAGAATCGCCGCGTTCCCTCGCGCGATCGGAAACCCCGCCTACTCGGCCCAACATTCTATTCATCGTTTCCGACGATCATGGCTGGGGTGATTTGCCATCCAATTGGGACAAGACCGAGGTGCGCCTTCCGACGTTGGAAGCTCTGGCCGCTCAAGGTGTGCGGTTTCCGAACTACCATACCGTTCCGCTCTGCGGACCGTCTCGCGCCTGCATGTTTACCGGTCAATACTCGACGGAAAATGGGATGTGGCGCGGCCCCGGCCAACAGCCACTCGGATCGCCGGGATATCGTGGTATCAAACGCGACGTGAAGATGCTGTCGGAGCATCTTGCCGAAGCCGGCTACAAAACGGGAGCCTTCGGCAAATGGCACATGGGCGCGCTCAGCGGAGAAGTTCCGAATGACCGCGGGTTCGATGAGTTTCGCGGGTTTCTCGGAGGGGCCCATCCTTATTGGATTAGCGAAGGAAGGTCAAAGATGATGCACAATCGCCAGCCCGATCGCACCTCCAAAGGTCATGCGACTGAGTTATTCACCGGGTGGGCTGAAAAATTCATTCGTGAGAACACTGCCAAGGATGCCCCCTTCTTCTGCTACCTCGCCTACAACGCCGTGCACGGTCCGCTTCGCATCGATGAATCGAAGCCGGCCTCCGCGCCCGAGGCCTGGGTGAAAAAGGCCCTCGACCGGGGTGTCAGTTTCCTGCGCAGCGACTATGCCGCCATTCTCGAACACATGGATCACAACATCGGCCGATTGGTCAACCTGTTAGATGAGCTGGATGTCGCCGAAAACACTCTCATCGTCTTCGTCAGTGACAACGGAGGCTGCACCATGGAAGAAGGCGCAGCTGGTGGCAGATACCCCGGCAACAATGGACCATTCCGCGGAGGCAAGGCGACAACGTATCAGGGCGGGCTAAACGTGCCGCTGCTGATGAACTGGAAAGGCCGACTACCCCAAGGCATGGTACCGGATGATCAGGTGATGCATTGCGACATCTTTGCCACCTTGTTGGACGCTGCGGGCATCACCGTCCCGAAGATGAATGGAAAGAACCCGGTTCGCGGGCTGTCTCTAATGCCGCACATGCTGTCGGCCGAAAAGGAGACCATCCCAGAGCGAACGATGATCTTTGAGCTGTGGGGCAACATCGGACTGCGAAAAGGGGACTACAAACTATGGAGCCAAATCGGGAGGGAGCACTCCCCGGATTGGGACGCCCTTATCGCCGAATTGGAGCACACCGATCTTGCCCTCTTCGACCTCAGCAAAGACTTCGCTGAAAAGAATGATCTGCGAACGGAGCTTCCTGAGGTTTACGCTTCGCTCAAAACCGAGCTGATCGACCATCTTTCCAACATCAATTCAAAGTATCCTGCTGGTGGAAGTACTGAGGTCCTGAACAGCCAGAAGCCGGAGCGACAAAAGACGTCCTCCGTTCCCGCGCCGAAACACCGTTCGCAAGATCAGTTCTTCAAGAATC
>JAHELS010000145.1 GCA_024644085.1 Rhodopirellula sp. | reverse complement strand
ATGATCAGCAAAGAACGTACCAAAGCAGCCCCACGGTCCTGACCGGCTTCATGACAAAGATCGAATCACGATGGCTCCGGGAATACTTTTTTGAGCTCGTCGCAGCGGTTGCTGTCGCAGCGATATTCACATCGTTTTTCGTTTCTTATCGTGCCCTCGTCGATCTGCCACAGGGCGTAGCCGTCAATCGCCTCGTGGGCGGCCACGCCGTGATCTTAACGTTCATCGGACTGCTCTATTTTGCCCGACGTTCGGAGCGTCGGCATCGAAAAATCGCTGATCAAGAACTGCTTGAGGCGGACGAACGATTCGCCTTGATCGTCCGTGGGTCGGTCGACGGAATCATTCTGACCGATGGCTACGGCAGGATTCAGATGACCAATCCTTCGCTCGAGGCAATGTTTGCAACCGCACCGGGCGACCTGGAGGACCAGCCGGTCGGCTCGCTGTTCGAGACGACCGTGATTGACGAGTGGATCACCAATCGGCTTCACGGACATCACGAATCGATGTTGTCGAGAACGGTAATTGGAAAACGCGAGGACGGCAGTCGATTCAGCGCGGAGTTGACGATCACGCCGAGCAAGATTCGGAATCAGGAATACCTCGCAATTTCGGTTCGCGACGTTGCTGAACGAGAGGTTTCGCGACTTCGACTCAAGCAGCATGAAGCCTTGTTGCGCGAGATTCCCGAACCGCTTCACATTCTTGACGCCGTAGGTCGCGTTATTTACTGGAACGTGGGTGCCCAGCGGTTGTACGGTTACAAGGCGAGCGAGGCGATCGGACAAAGTGCCAATGACTTGTTGAGAATCATGCCTCCCGAAGGCGATCCGGAGAATGTTCACGCCAACCAATACGCGCAGGCGGACCGGTGGACCGGCCAATTACAGGCGACCACTCGCGACGGACGATCGTTGCGTATCGAACGCCGGCGGACACGAATCGCCGAGGGCCAGGACACCATTGGCGAGGTCATTTTCGATCTCGACCTGGGCGAGCGGAATCGACTGCAAAAAGTCGAACGCCGCCGCCAGCGTCTCGAAGCACTCGGAACTCTTGCCAGCGGTATCGCCCACGACCTGAATAATCTGTTGACACCGATCCTGATGAGCTCACGAATGATGCAGCGAGGTGGCGAACAACTCGATCGTGCCGCGTTGCTGGACACGATCGTGGCGGGTGCCAGCCGCAGTGCCGAATTGATTTCACAACTGCTTACCTTCGCCCGGGGTGGTGAGGGACCTCATGTGCCGGTCGAAGTTGCTGGGTTGGTCGAGGAGGTTGGCGGTATCCTCCGACACACGCTCGAAAAAGAAACGGACCTCGTGACCCGAATCGAACCGAATCTGCCGAATCTGATTGGTGATCCTACCGAACTGAGCCAGGTCATCATGAACCTCGCGGTCAATGCTCGCGATGCAATGCCCGAAAACGGGATACTCGAGATCACCGCGAAACGGTTTAAACTCGATACCGAGCGGACTTACTCGTTGGTAACGCTGCAACCGTCCAACTACGTCGCGATCACGGTATCGGACACCGGCGCGGGGATCCCGAATAATATTCGCGACCGCATCTTTGATCCATTCTTTTCCACCAAAGAACGTGGACTGGGAACTGGGCTGGGGCTCAGCACCTCTTTGGGAATTGTGCGAAGCCACGGCGGGGCGATCGACGTCGTTTCGACCGTCGGCAGGGGGACCAAGATTACCGTGATTCTACCGATCGACGAAGAATCGGAGTCCATTCGTGAGCAGCGAAAAGAGAACGTAGTGACATCATGAGCTCCCAGAACGAAATCGGTCGGTTGCTCGTCATTGATGACGATCCTTTGATCCTCCAGTGCATGAGGCTCGCGCTGCCTGGACCACAATACGACGTACTCACCGCAGATTCGGCCGCGCGTGGGCTCGAAATGTTCAAACAGCATCGGCCCGATGCCGTTCTGTTGGACATCCAGCTGCCGGACCAATCGGGATTAGCGGCATTGCACGAGTTTCGCGAACTCGATCGCCGCGTACCGGTCATCTTGATGACGGGACATGGAACGGCCGAGACAGTGATCACCGCGATGAGCGGGGGTGCTTTCGAGTACGTCACCAAACCATTCGACCCGGACGACATTCTTCCCTTGATCGACTCGGCACTGGACACAAGCCGGATGGCGCGCAAGCCAGCCATTTTGCCTGAGGACAAACTCACCGATACGAACGCCGGGCCCGCGGACCAGATCCTCGGGAACTGTCCCGCGATGGTCGAAGTCTTTCGGTCGATTGGCCGAGTCGCATCACGGAATGTCGCTGTCCTGATATTGGGCGAAACAGGAACCGGAAAGGAAGTCATCGCCAGGGCGATTTACCAGCATAGCCGCCGGCGCGACCAGATCTTTCATGCCATTAATTGCGCGGCGATCCCCGAACAGCTACTCGAAAGTGAATTATTCGGCCACGAAAAGGGTTCGTTCACCGGTGCCGATCAACGGAGGATTGGGAAATTCGAAACCTGCGATGGCGGCACGCTTTTCCTGGACGAGATCGGCGACATGAGCCCCATGATGCAAACCAAGTTGCTGCGAGTACTCCAGCAGAAAGAGTTTGAACGGGTCGGCGGCAACAAAACGCTCAAGAGCGACGTCCGAATCATCGCCGCCACCAACCGTGACCTGAATTCGGCAATGGAAGACAAGAGTTTCCGCAGTGACCTGTACTACCGGCTGAATGAATTCACGATCCAGTTGCCGGCGCTGCGCGACCGGGGCGAAGATCTGCCGTTGATGATCGAACACTTTTTCAAAGAACTCGCCGTTTCACTTGAGAAAGAATTCGTTTCGATTGCACCTGAAACGATGGACATGCTGACGAAATACCATTGGCCTGGAAACGTGCGTGAAATGCAGGGTGTCGTCAAGCAGACGTTGTTGCGGGCCAGCGGACCGGTGATCACACCGGCATTCTTGCCCGCCGGGCTGTTAGGTGAAACACAGCGGACCGACGACGCAATGGCCCATCGCGACTGGGAATCGACCTTGCGCTCTCACGTCACCGAGATGTTAGCCGACGGTGGGCACGAGATCGCCCAATGCGTCCATGATCAAGTCGACCGTGTCATTCTCTCGGAGGTGCTCAAGGCTGTTTCCGGGAACATCAGTGAAGCCAGCAATCGTCTCGGAATCAGTCGTCCGACCTTACGAAACCGCTTGAAACAACTCGGCTTGCGATCGGAATCCGAGTCGTGACGGCCGTGATTGAATTTCAACCTTCGCAGGACGCACA
Organism: Rhodopirellula sp.; assembly: GCA_024644085.1. GTDB lineage: Bacteria > Planctomycetota > Planctomycetia > Pirellulales > Pirellulaceae > Rubripirellula. The sequence goes on along the minus strand of JAHELS010000145.1, from coordinate 13,163 downwards.
AACACAATTCGGAAAAAAACGAATTCATTCGCCACCGTCGTCGCTGCTCAAATGATTCTCGCATTCACGCAAAAGTGCATTTGCCGTCTGCGCCTCCTCGCTGACCACCGTAGTCGCACCCGCTTTGACCAGGGCGTCCGAACTTGCCAGGTAGTGGCAGCGAGCAAGGATCACGGCACGCGGGTTGAGTTCACGCAGTAGCGCGACAACCCGTCTGGTCAATTCGTCATTGGCCAGAGCGACGACCACCAATTTGCACCGCTCGGCACGCGCTCGGCGCAAGACACCATCGTCGCGGGCGTCGCCCGCGACCGTATGGAACCCCTGCTGGGCGTACGCATGCAGATTGATCGGACTCAAATCCACCAGACATACGTCGGCACCCATGATTTCAAGCCGCGAGGCAACCTGTCGTCCAATCGTTCCGACTCCGACAACCAAGGCGTGGCTGATGGCCTCCTCGTGGTCTAGTAAGTCGTCGATCTCCTCCCGGTGATCGTCCGCGGCGTCACCCGTCCAACGCAATCCGACTTTCAGCAATTGCGGTGTCAGGATCAATGTTCCGATTCCTACAAACAGCATTCGGTTGTAATTCTCGGCGCTGATCAAATCGTGAGCCACGCCTTCGGCGACGACGAGAAACGAAAACTCGCCCAATTGCGCAAGTCCTAAACCCATTCCCATCGCCGTCGGCCAAGTGAGCCCGACAAGTCGAAGCGCAATCGCAGCAGCGATGGATTTCAGCGCGAGCATGCCGACCAGCCCGAGGATTAACAACAACGGTTCTTCCAACAACTCGCCGGGATGGAGCAGCGTGCCCAGCGTGACGAAAAACACGGCCGCGAACGTTTCGCGAAAGGGCAGCACGATCGTGTCGATCTGTCGGCTCAGCCGATTGCCGCTCAGCATGATGCCAGCCGCCAATGCGCCAATCGCCGGTGGCAACCCCAATGAATAAGCCCCCCAGCATGCACCTCCCAAAAGGCTCAAGGCAAACAGAATTACCAATTCCACCGAACGCAATTGCGTCAGATTGGACACGACCCAGCGACGGATGAGCCAACGCAGGAGCAGCGTAGCGGCGACAAACGCGATGGACTTGGCCACCAGAACCGAGTACCCCGCCGCAGTGGGTGCCCGGCCTGTGGTCAGCAACGGGATCAGCAGCATCAAAGGCACCAGGGCCACATCCTGAAACAGCAAGATCGCGATTGCGCGGCGCCCGTGCCGCGACGCCGTCTCTCCCCATTCCGCCAGCGACTTGAAGACCAGAACAGTCGAACTCAGTGCGCCGGCCGATCCAGCCAGAATCGAGGCGTCGGTTGACATTCCAGATGCCAGGCAGGTCATGGTCAGTGGAATGGCAACCAAGAGCATTTGGGCGGCGCCGCCAACCAGGAAGAACCGCCGGAGTCGGACCAGTTCCTCGAGCGAAAACTCAATTCCAACCGCAAACAACATCAACAGAGCACCGCCGCGAGCCAGGTATTCCAGTTCACGGTTTTCCTGAGTCACCCACCCCAAGGTGCCATCGCCAATCAAGGCCCCCACCAGCAGGTATCCGACAAGCAGCGAGACTTCAAGACGCTTCGAAATCGCGCCGGCGACCAACCCAGCGGTCAACACGATGAGCAAGTCAACGATCAGCCGGGTAATGTCGTCCATATTGCAGCTTTCACGCGGGAGAGAGTCTGCATTATGACTCGAGCGCGACGTCGGCTGCGTGCTCAACAGAATTTTCTGCGGCAGCTAGTCTTTTTGACACGTCGCACTGGCGACCGAATCAGCTGGCGGCACGGAGGGACCCAAGGTCGCCATCGCTGGTCAAACGCAACTCGATTGGACGCGGTGATTGAATGTGAAGATCCCGCTGTGGGAAAGCAATCACGATGTCGTTCTCGCGGAAAAATCGGTCGATGTTCAGCCTGACATCGGTTTCAATCTTGCGCATCTGCGTGACCGTGCGGGCCTTGATCCAGAAGTGGACCTGAAAAATCAGCGAGTTGTCCCCGAAGTCATTGAACCAGACCATCGGCTTGGGTCGCTCCTGGACATCGTTCGCTTGCTCCGCCGCCTGCTCAAGCAATCGCACCACGTCCTCCAGCGGCGAACCGTACGCGACGCCGACCAGGATCGAGGTCCGCAGGCGATCGTCGCGGCGAGTCAGGTTGGTGACGTTGTTTTCCAGAAACTTGCTGTTGGGGACGATGATGTCGAGATTCTCGCCCGTACGGATCTGCGTGCTTCGCGCCCCGATTTTGTTGACATTCCCATAGACATCATCGACCAGAATCAGGTCGCCCACCTTGATCGGTCGTTCTGCCATCAGAATCAATCCGCTGATGAAGTTGTTCAAAATATTCTGGCTGCCAAATCCTACGCCGATTGCAATCGCTCCACCGAGGAACGTGAACACGGTCAGCGGAACATTGGCGTAACGCAGCGCGGCCAGCGCGAAGGCGACCATTAAAAAGTAAAACGAAAGCGTCTCAATGACCGAAGCACCTGCCTCGTCAACACCAAGTTTGGGCAACCGTCTCCCCAACAGACTGCTGATGTAGCGAGCCGCGAAGAAGCCAAAGAAAATGAACAGCACGCTGCTGACGACCTTACCGACGGTCACAAAGGTGTCGTCGACTTCGACAAGCTCGTAATTCCAGATCCGCTTGGCGGAACTCCATGCGTCGGCGGCCCATTCCGCGAATGTCCGACCCCGCTCGCCTTCGATTTGGACTTGGAGCCGCTGAAGCACCCGCGTGGCGCTGTCGATCGCGAGAAAACTGCCGGTCAATACCTCGGTCTGCTTGTTCAATGCAGCTTGCTTTGTTTCAAGCCACCGCTTTACTTCCTCGTTTCCGCCGTTGAGAGCATCGATCTTTGCGTTGACATTCGCGAGAGTTGCGCGGAGTTCGTTGATCTTGACCTCTCGGCCCCGCCGCTCGCGAGCTAACTCGTCGGTTTGCTTGATCGTTTCGTCAAGCCATTTGCGACGTTCCTCGTGCGAAGCCTGCCCGGTTGCGACGAGGTATCGACGCTCCCACGCGGTGCGAACCATCGGCAGCCGCTGCAGACGTTGATTCACGACCGACAATTCCAACTGAATCGTTTGCTGGTTCGTTTTCAACGCGTCAACTCGCTCGAGCAACTCCTGGCCCGGGCTTGGCGTTGAATCAACTTCCTGGCGGGCTGCAAGCCATCGTCGCTCGGACAGATTCAGGTCGATCTGCAGCGTTTCCGCTTTTCGCTTCAGCTCGCTTTCCCGAGTATCGAGCTCGGATATGTACGAATCGAGTGTCTCTTTTTCAAAGGTGACGCGATCACCGATGATCGCGACTTTCTTTTCGTCGATCGCCAACTGCAGCACACGCACGCCTTCGTTTGCTTCCTCAACCGCCAACTCCTGTCGCCTGAGCACAAGGATCTCTTCGCTGAGCTGCACATCCAGTTCGGCAAGATTCAATTCAGCGTTAGGACTCGTCTCGCGTTGCTGACGAAGCGCCTGCTTTTTTTCGTCGACGATTCGACGCCCCTGTTCCACCGCGTTGCGGGCCGCCAGAATCGATGCCTGCAGTGATTCACTTCGTAACTTGAGCGACTTGATCGAATCGCGTAGCTCGTCGAGCATCATCACGGAATAGGGTGGCGGTTCATCGAGCCGATCGTCGGCAAGTTTCCCGAGCTGTAGCTTTAGCTCTTCGGAGGCGACCCGGATGTCCTGAAGTGTCGCGGTCGCCGCTTTCTGCTGGGCAATGATCACGTCAATCTGTTTCAACAGATCGACTTCCGACTCATTGGCCTTGGGTGCGGTCGCTTCGCCTTCGGTAGCCGCAGCTTTCTCGGCTTCCTCCTGTAGCATTGCCACCCGCAACTGTGACGCGACTTGCTCGTGTTTCTCGTCGAGCGCATCGCCCGACGTCTGTTCCTTCAACGTCGACTCGGCGTCGACAAGAACCACCTTCGCTCCGCCATCACGACTCGCGGCGAGGGGGATCGGCCGATCGAGGTCACCGGTCGAGGACATGGCCGGGCCGGGCGCAGGCGCGGGTCTCAGCTCGGGCACGTCGCCCGGTATCAGAATCTGGGGATTGAGCGGCTGTTGGGCTGGCGAGTCCAAACCAAGCAGCGCCAAGCTGAGGAAAATCAATGCCGCAGGCACGAGGGCCGATTTTCGAGCCAACTGTTTGCGAAACATCGAATGCGCCTCCCGCGCCAATGAATTCCCGATTCCTTAGAGGGTGGTTAGGATTTGCGGGAAACCAGGTCAATACCGCTTCCTGCGAGTCACCTCGAGCAAGCCACGAAGTGACCACAACTGTCTTCGTGACGGCGACGACGCCGCAGCTGAAATCCGCTCCTGATTCCCAACCATTGGGGGTACACTTGGCAAGTTGGTTGCCAATCGAGTGGAAAGAATCTTTCCCCTCGCCGTCGACTTTCTTCGATATCTGCCTATCAAGTGCGGACCGGGATGAAGGCGGCATGACCTTTGCTCGCGATTCCCGCGGAACGGGCTGTGCCGAACGGCAACGATGTCGGACGGTGGCTTTTGACTGGCACTCTGGGGGGCATGGGAGCTTCGGGTGATCCGGGACGCGGGGAGACAGACTTCAATGACTGACCAGATCTGGGACTTACACCGAGGCGACGGGCCATTGGTGGCAACCGCCGTGCATGACGGACATGCCCTCCGCGACGATCTGCACGCGCACATGTCGCTGGATGAATTGCAGCGACTGCGAGAAGAAGATCCCCATACCGGTCAGTGGGCCGAGGTTGCTCCGACGCGCGTGATTGGTACCCGATCGCGATTCGAGGTGGATTTGAATCGCCCCCGCGAGAAGGCGGTTTACCGAATTCCCGAGGATGCATGGGGTTTGAAAGTCTGGAAAGACGAGCTTCCGGTGGAGTCATTCGAACGGTCATTGGCACAATACGATCTGTTTTACGACGCCACGCGGACACTCTTTCAAGAGCTTGCCGAGCAGCATGGCCGATTCATTGTGTATGACCTCCATACCTACAACCATCGCCGCTTGGGGCCTGACGGTCCGGAGGCGGACGCCGAAGGCAATCCTCAGGTCAATATCGGCACCGGATCGGTTGATCGTGTTCGGTGGGGACCAGTGGTGGATGCCTTTATCGAGACTCTCCGCGAGTTTGACTTTCCCGGCGGCAAGCTTGACGTCCGCGAGAACGTGAAGTTCCAAGGAGGTAACTGGCCGCGCTGGATTCACTCCGAGTTTCCCGATTCAGGTGTTGCCATCGCCATCGAATTCAAAAAATTCTTCATGGACGAATGGTCGGGAAAACCGGACGAGTCCCAGGTCGAAGCCATCGGTGACGCACTGAGGTTCACCGTGCCCGCGGTCATGGATGCGTTCAAGAGGGTCTGATGGCCAGGTCCACTCCAATGAAGCCGACCGAGTTTCCAATTTCCGATCGCGATCGAGCACACGCGTGTTCGTTGGAGTTTCCGGCATCATCATGATTCATGCTACAACAATCAAAGCACCGGCGTCTGCCAGGAAAAGGAAAAAGGCCATCGTCAAGCCGAAAAGTGACTACTCCGATTCACTGATTGAATCTGTTTGCAAACGGATTGCGAAGGATCTTCGCGTGCGCCGCACACTTCCCGGCAAGGGAAGACTGCATATCGATCGGCAAGTTCCGTTCTTATGCGTGTATCGCCAACCGCCCGAGCATGAGGACGCTGGGACCGAAAGCCTCGTCAAGGGAGAGGCATCCTACCTCATCGCGCCGGGTGCCGAGCGCTATCACGATGGCGTGGCGAAACTGGTGCGTGAAATCGCAGAAACGCTCTCGGTCCAATTTGGTGCTTTTCTGGTCGTCGAATTGTGGGCGGCGCCGGATGGAGGAAAGGCAAATGATCCCGCGATCCCAACGGTCTTGCCAACCTTCGGGATTCACGCCGCCAAAACCGCCAAGATGACCCGAACCGTCGAGGCGCTGGAGAAACGCCTTTCGCGTATCAAGATCCTCAAGCAAGGTGTTCAGGTTCGTCGATACCGGAACGGACAGACCCATCCCCCGGAGCTGCCGCGATTGCTTTCCGAAGAGGTCGCCCGCGAACTGAATTGCTCTTTCCTGGGAGTCGTCATTCCGCCGGTCTTTCGAAAAGCGAATACCACCGAAGAGTTCCCCCTGCTGATCCGATCGCTGCGGCGCAGCATGAGCCTGGCATTGCGACAGGCCTATTTCGAGTTTGCTCGATCAAGAACGACTCATCGACCGCCGCATTACCACTCGCTCGGCCGGAACGCGGTGGTCAAAGCAGTCTGGGACGTTGATCGTCAACTCGCGGCGGTCAGCAATCAATTCGACTACCTGCTGCAACTGACGCCGGTGAATGCGACCGGCGCATGGAAACAATTCCAGGCGGATCACTTCGAGCAGACGCCCGAGTTTCATTATCGCCCCCTGCCTGTCGATCCTCTGCTCCTGAAACGGCAACTTTACAAGATTCCAATTGAGCGAGTCGAGGACCCGGCACTGCACCGGCTATTCGAGGAAAAACAGAATGAACTTGAATTGAAGCTGACGATGCTTCGCGACCGCGACACTCCGCGGTTCCTCCACGAGAGCATGACATTGTTCGGCGGGGTCAAGGACGACATCCTCGAGTTGTCTCGGGATTTGTTGCAAAACCTCGCGAGCAAGGGTGAGTCGGAAAAGGGTCCTAACGTGGATGCGCAAGAATTTGCCCGTCTGGCGAAAGCCGAGTTTGAATTCTATCGAAAGGATTGTCCCAAATTCAAAGCGCGGGTGGAGGTCGCCGATGACGTCAGCGGTTTGATCGTGTCGCGCGGCAAGTTGCTCGTCAATTCGGAAATGACCCTTGCCCCTTCGCGTGTCAAAGCGCTGCTTGCCCATGAAGTGGGTACCCACTTGTTGACCTACTACAACGGACGCATGCAGCCGTTCCAACAGCTCTACTCGGGGCTGGCTGGTTACGAAGAATTACAGGAGGGACTGGCCGTCCTCTCGGAGTACCTGGTCGGCGGATTGAGCCGAGGACGTCTGCGCCAACTGGCCGCGCGAGTGGTGGCCGTACGTCACTTGACCGAGGGCGCGGCGTTTGCGGACACGTTCCGTTCGCTGACCCGGGATTTCGGATTCACCAATCGTACGGCATACAACATCACGATGCGGGTCTACCGGGGCGGTGGATTGACCAAGGACGCCGTCTACCTGCGTGGGCTGGTCGCGATCTTGAAGTACGTGCAAAAGGGGGGTGACTTGAAGCCGTTGTTGGTTGGAAAGATGGCGGTGGAGCACATTCCGATCATCAAGGAACTCCAGTACCGCAAGGTACTCTCCCAGGCACCGATCACTCCACGTTACCTGCTCAACAACGAATCGCTGGAGCTTTTGGAACGATTGCGGGGCGGCAAAACATCGATCACCGATCTGGTATCCGAGCCAACCGCCGGGGAAGGAAACGATTCGTGAAGCTCGGCGTCGTCGTGAACGTGATGGACAGCGATGAAGCGGGCGCAACGACGTATCGACTCATCGCCGACGCGATCAATCTCGGCCATGAAGTCTGGGTCTTGAGCACTGGAAACCTGACCTACAACCCCGACGACACGATTGGTGCCTATGCTCGCAGCGTGCCGCCGGGCCGCTACACCTCGGATCGATTCCTGGACGTGTTCAAGAGTGCCAAGGCGATCAATCGATGGATCACGCTCGATGAGCTCGACGTGCTCTTGCTGCGGAGCAATCCATCCGTCCAACGTGCCTGGGCTCAATCGGCGGGAATCCACTTCAGCCGCCTCGCGATGAGGCGTGGCGTGATTGTGTTGAACGACCCCAACGGTTTGTCCAAAGCGATGAACAAGCTTTACCTGCAAACGTTTCCAGAGCAGGTTCGGCCGCACACGTTGGTCACTCGTAGCTTGAGCCGTGTCGAAGAGTTTCTACGGGACTGCGGAACAATCATTCTCAAGCCGCTGCAGGGATCCGGCGGGACCGGCGTTTTCATGGTCCGTGCCGACGAAGAACGCAATTTGGAAGAAATCTTCGAAGCGGTCAGCCGCGACGGATATGTGGTCGCCCAGGAGTACCTGCCGCAGGCCGCCGAGGGTGACACCCGACTGTTCTTGATGAACGGGATGCCGCTGCGTCACAAGGGCAAGTACGCCGCATTCCGTCGTGTGCGCACGGGAGATGACATTCGCAGTAACATTCACGCGGGGGGTCGACTCCGCCGCGCCGAGTTGAACGATACGATGCTGCAACTTGCCGAAATGGTACGACCTCGGCTGGTCGAAGACGGTATGTTCCTGGTCGGACTGGATATCGTCGGCGACAAACTGATGGAAATCAACGTGTTCTCACCCGGCGGATTGGGCAGCGCACAAAAGTTTGAAAAGGTTAATTTCACACGTGCCGTTCTCGATTCGCTCGAACGCAAGGTGGATTACATGCGGTATTATCGACGCAACTTCAGCAACGTTGAATTAGCAACGCTGTAACGATCGTAGAATTCCATCAAAAAAGGAAAGACCGGATGAAAATTGGATTCGTTGTCAACGACGTGCTGACCGAAGAAGCGGGATACTCGACAACCCGGCTGGGATGTGAAGCCGTCAACGCAGGTCACGAAGTTTACGTGATGGGCGTCGGCGATTTTGCGTACGATCCGGACGAATCGATTCGCGCCCGGGCCCGCAGTGTTCCGCAGAAAAAGTACGGATCGCACGAGTCCTATCTGAAGGATTTGCAGGGCGCAAAATCTGTTAAGGCTCGCATCACCGTCGACGAACTCGACGTGCTGATGCTTCGCAATGTTCCCTCGGACGACTATCTGAAGCGACCTTGGGCGTCGTCCTCGGCGGCCGAGTTCGGACGGGTCGCCATGCGACACGGTGTGATCGTCGTGAATGATCCCAACGGATTGTCCAAGGCGTCAACAAAAATGTATTTCCAGCTTTTTCCGGAAGAAGTCCGTCCGAAGACATTGATCACGCGCGACCGTGACGAAATCAAAGCTTTCGCAAAGGACGAAGGCCGCTGTGTGCTCAAGCCGTTGCAGGGATCGGGCGGGGCCAGCGTGTTTCTGGTCCAGACCAGCGATATCCCGAACCTGAATCAAATGATCGACGCGGTAAGCCGCGATGGATTCGTGATTTGCCAGGAGTACCTGGCGGCAGCCGAAGAGGGCGACATGCGGTTGTTTGTGATGAATGGCCGTCCTCTGCAGGTGAAAGGAAAGTACGCCGCGTTCCGTCGTGTACGCAGCGGTGGCGACATGCGAAGCAACATTCACGCCGGCGGCAAACTCGCGCCGGCCGAAATCGGGGAAACGGCGTTGAAGATCGCCGAGATCGTCCGCCCAAAACTGGTCCAGGACGGCATGTTCCTCGTTGGCCTCGACATCGTCGGCGACAAACTGATGGAAATCAACGTTTTCAGCCCGGGCGGACTCGGTAGCGCTCAGAAGTTCACGAAGATCAACTTCAACAAATACGTCATCAGCGCGCTTGAACGAAAAGTAAACTACATGAAGTTTTACGGTCGAAATTTTGATAACGTCGACATGTGCACGCTGTGACACCGATCGCAAAAACGAGCCCGGATCGAGAAGCCATTGAATCGTCAGTGATCGACGATGTTTGTCACCGGTTCCGCGGAAACAAACGCATTCGACAATCGCTCCCCTGTGGCGGAATCCTGCACATGGATCGTGCGTTGCCGTTCTTGTGCGTCTACCGGCGCGATCCGAACCGGCGCGACGAAGGAACCGCGAAGCTGGTCACATCGGAAGCCTCGTACCTGTGCGCGCCCGGGGCGGAAGTGGAGCGACGCGGGCTCAAACGACTTGTTCGACGCCTCGCCGAGACAGCGGTCGACCAACTCGGCTCATTCCTGATCCTTGAAATCTGGTCGGCTCCCGATCGGGCCGACCGAGACAAGATCACTGGGGAACTGATTCTTCCCCGCCCCGAATTCCGGATTCTGACCCGTCGGTCTCACGAAGCAGAGGGCGCGGTCGCCACTTTGGAATTCGCATTGCAACAGATTCGGCTGCACCGAAAGACATCCCAGGTGCAAATTGACTTGCATTGCCAGAACCACCCGCCGGGGAAGAAGCCGCTGGTGTCCCAGGCGGCCGAATCAAAAACTGGCTGTGATGTGCTGGGGCTCGAGGTCCGTCCGGTCTATCGCGACCACGAATCGGGCGAGGTGTACGACCGTGTGCTGCGCTCCTTCCGACGACAAATCTCACACGCGCTGAAAAAGTCGTTCTTTGCGTTCGCACTAAATCGAACGGAGGTTCGCCCAGAGCACTATTTTGAATTTGGCTCCAGCCGACTTCCCAAGCAAGTGTTGGCGGTCGATCGGCAGCTTGCCGAACTGAACAGCCAGTTCAATTTTCTGTTGCTCGTCACGCCCATCAACGCCGAACGTGCCTGGAACGATTTTTCCGAGCGGGGCTATCGCAAGCCGCCGGTATTTCGTTACCGCCCACTCGATGCGGACCCGCTGCTGCTGAAACGCCGACTGATGAAGATCGCGACGGAGCGTGTTGACGATCCGACGTTGTCGTACGTATTTCGCCAGACGCAATACGAACTCGACCGCCAAATCACGATGCTCTCGGACATTGGCACGTTCAGGTTTCTACCGGGGAATCTGCAGGTATTTGCAGCGGTAAAACCCAAACTCCGCGATCTGGCGCTCGTGATCCTTCAAAAGCTGGCCGAGCGTGATCCGCGGTCGACAAAGTCGAACCAACTCGGGGCAGGCAAGTTTGCCAAGTTGGCGGAAAAGGAGATTCAGTACTATCGTGACCGATGGCCCGCATTCACGGCCCGCGTCACGACGCGGGACGACATCTATTCGGGACTGATGGTTTCCGGCGGCGACCTGTTGATTGGTCGCCAGACACGGATCGCACCCGGTCGCGCCAACGCGCTGCTGCAACACGAGGTGGGAACACATTTGGTCACTTATTACAACGCCGCGGCACAACCGCTGCGATTGCTGCAAGTTGGCCTGGCGGGCTACGACGTTCTCCAGGAAGGGCTCGCGGTGTTGGCGGAATACCTCGTCGGCGGGTTGAGCGAAGCCCGGATGAGAACCCTTGCCGCCCGCGTGATTGCCGCGGACCAAATGGTCCGTGGCACGTCGTTTCCCGACGTTTTCGAGCTATTGGTCGACGAGTATCAATTCGAGCCGCGAACCGCGTACACAATCACATTGCGTGTTTTTCGCGGCGGAGGGCTGACCAAGGATGCCCTCTACCTGCGCGGATTGGTCGAAATTCTCGAATACCTGGGACGCGGGGGTGATCTCGAGCCTCTGCTGGTCGGAAAAATCGCCGTCGAACATGTGCCGATCATGGAGGAGCTGCTGCACAGCGGAGTTCTACGATCGCCACCCCTGAAGCCAAAATATCTCGAAACGGCAGAGACGCAACGGCGGCTGGAGGGTATAAGTTCGCGCACCACCGTGCTTGATCTGATTGAAAAGGAAAGGAGTGAGGCATGAAAATTGGCTTTGTCGTCAACGATGTCAAAACCGAGGAGGGGAAATACACCACCAGCCGGCTTGGTCATGCGGCGGTCAACCGCGGCCATGAGGTTTGGGTAGTGGGCGTGGGCGACTTCGCGTACGATCCAGACGGGATGATCCGAGCCCGGGCGTCGTCGGTACCGAAAACAAGATACGGCACTTCCGAAAGTTACACCGCCGACCTGAAAGGCAAGAACGCCGTTCGGCGGAGGATCACGATCGACGAGCTCGATGCGCTGGTGCTTCGCAATGTCCCTTCCGACGATTATCTGGCGCGACCATGGGCCGCCACGGCTGCAAGCGAATTCGCGCGAACGGCGATGCGTCACGGCGTCATCGTATTGAGTGACCCCACCGGGCTGTCGACGGCGTCAAGCAAGATGTACTTCCAATTGTTCCCGGAAGAAGTACGTCCCACGACTTTGATCACGCGCGACCGCGACGAAATCAAACACTTTGCCAACGAGCATGGAAAGATCGTCATCAAGCCGTTGCAGGGTTCGGGAGGCGCCAGCGTGTTTTTGGTGCGACAGGAAGACATTCCAAATCTGAATCAGATGATCGATGCGGTTAGCCGGGACGGATTTGTGATTGCCCAGGAATACCTGACCGCAGCCGAGGAGGGCGACATGCGATTGTTCGTGATCAACGGCCGGCCGATGAGAGTGAAGGGGCGATACGCCGCGTTTCGACGTGTCCGCAGCGGTGGCGACATGCGAAGCAATATTCACGCCGGGGGAAAGAAGGCCGCAGCAAAAATCGATCACACGGTACTACACATCGCCGAAGTCGTCCGACCCAAACTCGTGCAGGACGGAATGTTCCTGGTCGGACTCGACATCGTCGGCGACAAGTTAATGGAGATCAACGTCTTCTCCCCGGGCGGACTGGGCAGTGCCCAAAGTTTCGAAAAGGTCAACTTCTCTGCCCACGTCATCGAGGCGATCGAACGAAAAGTTCATTACATGAACTACTACGGCCGCAACTTCGACAATGTCGAAATGTGCACGCTGTAACCATCCGGCGAGGCCGGACGTTTCATTTTCACGCAATCAACCGTTGAATCGCAATGACCGATTTTATGGACGTGGGCAACGCGTTCTTCAAAAAGCGACATCCGAATATCGGCGCCCGACCGGGCACGCTGATGATTTCCGAAGACGCTCTGCCTCCTCGGATTCACATGATCCGCTTCAACGCCGACGAAGTGCACGAATCTGAAATCGCGGATGTCGAGACGCTCGCCGACCGTTTCTCTGACGATCACGTTACCTGGGTCCATGTGCAAGGATTCGGCGATGAGCAATCGATCAAGAGAATTGGCGAGATCTTTGCAATCCATCCCCTCGCGTTGGAGGACATCGTCAACATGCCTCAGCGCCCCAAGACAGAATCCTACGGTGGCGACCAGGTTCTGGTCGTTACCCGAATCATGCGCATGTCCGAATCCAATGCAATTGACATGGAACAGGTATCGCTGATTTTCGGCAGCAACTACGTCCTCTCGTTCCAGGAAAAACACGGCGACGAACTCGATCCCGTTCGCGAGCGAATTCGCACGGGCAAGGGGCGTCCGATCCGCCGCAGCGGCCCCGATTACCTTGCCTACGTGATCACCGACA
>JAHELS010000016.1 GCA_024644085.1 Rhodopirellula sp. | reverse complement strand
CCGGCTGCTGCCGCATGCATCATCGGTTTTGCATCGACCGTCCATACGCCCCTGGATTCCTCCCAACGAACCCACTTTGCAACGACTTTCAATTCGTCGTCGCGAACGGCGTGCAAGCAGGCATGTCGCTGGATCTTCCCGCTGCTTGTCTTTGGCACACTGCTGTTTCGAACCAGGTAGACGGCGTCGGGCGGAAGCTCATGCTCGGCCGTCACGGCACGGCGAATGGCTTGCAGATGGGAATCCCAATCATGATCTCGCAAGCGCACTGTTTCCGCGACGATCACCAATTGCTCGCGACCGTCGTGATCCATCGCAAACGCGCCGACCGAACCGGCCTGCACCACGTCGCTGGCGCGTTCGACGGTTTCCTCGATGTCCTGCGGGTATCGATTGACACCGCGAACGATGATCATGTCCTTCAATCGGCCCGAAACGTACAGCTGTCCCTCGAACAGGAATCCGAGGTCGCCGGTACGAAGAAATGGACCTTCGCCGTTGATCGTATACGCGTCGAACGTGCGCTCGGTGGCGTCCTTACGCTGGTAGTACCCCTGGCCGACCGACGGACTCTGTACCCAGATTTCGCCAATTGAATCTCCCGGCAGAATCTCGCGGGATTCCGGATCGACGATTTCCACCCGCTCGCCCGGCAGCACTGCGCCACAGCCAACCAATTTCCGCGCGGTGTCATCGTCTTCGCTGACCGGGCGGACGATTTTCTCGTCCAAACCGTTGCGGTTGAACGTCGTCATGACTGGCCGTGTCGTGGCCGGGCCGCCGGTCACGATCAACGTTGTCTCGGCCATCCCGTAGCAGGGCAGAAACGCGGGTCGGCGGAAACCGTACTTTTCGAATCGATCCATGAACGCGTAAAGTGTCGAAGCACGAATCGGCTCGGCACCATTGAAAGCGATCTCCCACGTCGAAAGATCGATTCCCTCCATCTCGTGATCCGAAATCTTGTCCACGCATAGCTGATATGCAAAGTTCGGGCCGCCAGTGATCGTGACTTTGTAGTTCGAGATTCCCTGCAACCATCGGACCGGCCGCTGCAGGAAGGTCATCGGGCTCATCAACACACACTGCTTGCCCATGTAGAGCGGCATCAATACGCCGCCGACCAATCCCATGTCGTGGTAGGTCGGCAACCAACTCATCCCGCAGACCTCCTCCTGTGGCTCGAAGCCGTGCAGGATCAGTTCGCTGTTGGCGATCAAGTTGCCGTGGTCGAGCATCACGCCCTTGGGCGACCCGGTCGATCCCGATGTGTATTGGAGCACCGCCAATGAATCGCTCCGCAGTTTCGGCCGCCGCCACTGAGATGTTTCTCGATGCGCCGGATCATCGGTCCCCAACAACTGCACGCCAATCAAGTCATCATGCCGCTGGTCCCCGGTCAACTGTTCGACCACTGATCGCGTCGAAAGTGCCCACCGGGCGTCTGCATCCACAACGATCGACCGGATTCTCGACGCCTTGCGATTGCGACGCGGTGGATAGGCGGGCACCGCAATTGCCCCCGCGGCGTGACAGGCGAAGAACCCGATCACGAAATCCAGGCCCGGAGGGTACAACAACAACACGCGGTCGCCCGATCGAATGCGGCATCGGTGTTGCAGGTAACCCGCCAGCGCGCGAACCTCATCCCACAGCTCGGCGTAGGTCAGCCGCTCTTCGACTGATTCGACATCCGTAAAGATGTACGCCGTCGCATCCGAACGGTATTGAGCCCAGTGCTCCAAGACCGAGATGCAATGGTCTCGAGGAGGTATGTGGTTTCCGAAAAATTGATTCAAATCCACGGAGGCAGTCACCGTCGGGGATCAATAGTACTTTGGCCGGAGGGCCATTGAACGTGGGCAGCTTGGACGCTCAACGTGGACGACCAACACGATGTCTCGTCTATTTGATGGGGCGCGAAATATGTAAGCTGTGGAGATAGCTTCCTAGGATAACGGACTTTGCGCCAGAGTCACTCCGCTCCGGCTGTAATGGACGAAAATCTCACCGTCAACGACGACTATTTACTTACCTAACCCGATCTCGGCTTTCTTTTTGACCGCCCCTCGCTCCTCAATTCCTGCCCCCCAATCATTCGATGCCCGACTTGCCCAATCGCCCAACCGTAAAACCGGTCCTCACGCCATCTCAAAACGGTCCGAGACAACCCCGCCCCAATGTCCCGATGGACTGCGATGGCCCGATGGACTTTGACGGCCAGGCATCGGCGCTCGTTGATCGCGTGGTCAACCTGCTCGATCCCGCAGGAAACATTCTACTTGGGACCACCAGCGAAGCAGCGCGGACCGCGGTGCGAAAGGGAGAGATTGAGGCGATCCGCCAAATCGGGGGGCAATTCGCGATTTGCGAACAATCGGGAAAGACGATACGCATGGCACGCTCGATTGGACGTCCCATGCGGTATTTCCTCGCCAAACGCGCCGAAGGCCCCGCCCTGATCGTCGCCGAGCGAATCGACGAAATCGCCCACCAACTTCAGCTCGAAGGTCTGGGCGATCAATTCCACCCTGCTTACACGCGAATGGTTCCCGCCCACCACTTGCTGGAATTGAAATTGGTCGGATGTCCCGATCCGAATCCAAAACTTCATCGTTTCTTCGCGCCGCCGCGGAACCAGATGCCCGCGGATATCGACAACATTGGCGCCCTCTACATTGGGCGGCTCACCGAAGTCTGTGATGCATGGCTCGAGACGTTACCGAAGTCCGAACCGATTGGTGTCCTGTTCAGCGGCGGTATCGACAGCGGCAGCGTTCTGATCGTTCTCGATTATCTACTTCGTCGCCGCGGCGAGTCGCCGGCGCGATTGAAGGCGTTCACGTTGGCGGTGCGCGGGAATTCAAGCGACGGCCAACAGGCAGCTGAATTCCTGAGTTCAATCGACCGGCAAATGTACCTCGAGATGGTCGAGGTCGCTCCCGAATCGATCTCGTGGCGCGATGCAGTAACGACGATCGAGGACTACAAGCCGCTGGACGTACAGTCCGCCACGATGGCGTTGGCGCTGTTGCGTGAAGTGCGACGGCGATACCCCGAGTGGCGCTATTTGATCGACGGAGACGGAGGGGATGAGAACCTGAAGGATTATCCGATTGAAGAAAACCCTGAGTTGACGATCCGCAGCGTGCTCGGAAATCGAATGCTCTATCAGGAAGGCTGGGGCGTTGATGCCGTCAAACATTCGTTGACTTTCAGCGGCGGACAAAGCCGTGGGCATGTCCGCACAAGTGCTCCGGCCACCTCACTCGGCTTTTCCGGCTTCAGCCCCTATGCCGTTCCGGATGTGATCGAAGCGGCCGAGGCGATCCCGTTTGTCGATCTGACGAATTGGGACCACGAGCGACTCTACGATCTGAAAGGAAAAATCGTCGCTGCCGGGATTCGCCAGATCACGGGCGTCGAGATGCCCGTCTTCCCGAAACAACGCTTCCAGCGCGGCGCGGCCGATGCGGAGACGTTCGCAACATCCTTCCCGGCATCCGAGCGTGAATACCGCGATCACTGGGCGAAAGTGTTTGCCGTGTAGATGCGTCGTCCTGCATGACCACTGAGACGAACCGGCGGCTGGCAACCGCGGACGCCCCCACATACTGCGTCCAGGGATCGTCCGCACAGGTCAGTCGAATTCCACGGGTGTTCGCCAATGAAGCGTTCACTTTGCCTGGCGATTGATCGGCTGGTCGACGACAAGCGACTTGGGAAAATCCGCAGCCTGGTTGCCACCGACGTCGTCCCAGCGTTTGTTCTGCGAATTCCCAGCCGGCTGGTTCATCGGGATGTCCATTCCGCCCGCTTCGCCCAACATCGCGTAGAGCCTGTTTTCCATGTCTTTGGCAATCGGCGCGAAGTCCGGATCGTTGATCAGGTTCTTTGTTTCGCCCGGATCGGCGTTGAGGTCGTAAAGCTCATCGACGTCCCAAAGACCGTAGTAGGTGATGTACTTGAATCGGTCTCCGCGAAGCGCGAACTGTGTCGGCGACTGGGGAAAATTCTTTTCCCAGTAATACACGTAAAGAAAGTAGTCGCGCCAATCCATCCCCGGATCGTTGGGCAGAGGCAGGAAGCTGCGCCCGTCCATGTAACCGGGCGTCATGAGCCCCGCGGCGTGCATGATCGTCGGCCCGACGTCAATGTTTCCGATCACCCTCTGGACTACCTTTCCTCCCTCATACAGATCAGGACACTGCATCATCATCGGCACGCGAATGGATGCTTCGTATGAGACGCGTTTGTCAATCAACCCGTGCTCGCCCCACATGAATCCGTTGTCGCCCATGTAGATCACAAGCGTCTCATCATGGATCCCCATTTCCTTGAGCTGTTCCAGCACTCGACCGACGCTGTCATCGACCGCCAGCAGCGATTCGCAGTAACGACGGTACAGATAATCGAGTCCACGGTTGCTGTGGTAACTGAAATCGATCCCATGCCAACTGTTGCGCTGATCGCGGACCCAACGCGGCGCATCGTCTTGCGCTGTGATTCCTTCGCCGCGCGGAAGAAAACTCAGGTCGACATCCTGGTAACGTCCTTCGTGCCGCTCGGCGGGCGTAAAGTTCGCATGAACCGCTTTATGTGACAGGTACAGGAAAAACGGCTTTTCCGAATCCTTCTGCGTTTCCAGCCAATCGACCGCATAGTCCGTCAATTCGTCGGTGATGTAACCTTTCTGCTTGACCCGTTTTCCATTGACGTTCAACGTGTAATTGGGTCCGGGCGGCAAATAGTTGCCCTGGCCTTTGAAGCTGATCCAATGGTCGAAACCGGGTCGGGGATCGTCATGCGCCCCGCCCATGTGCCACTTGCCCACATAGGCCGTGGAGTAACCGGCACGCTGCAGGTATTGGGGAAAGAAAATCGTTCCTTCCGGTACGAGCCGATTGTTGTCGATCACGCGATGCTTGTGGGTGTATAGCCCCGTCAAGATCGAGGCACGGCTGGGCGAGCAGAGCGATGTGGTCACGAAGGCATTCTTCAAGTGAACGCCATTGCTGGCCAGCGAATCGAGGTGCGGCGTTTCGAGGAACGGATGTCCTGTGAACCCCATTGCGTCGAATCGATGATCGTCGGTCAAAATGAAGACGACATTTCGTGGTTTGACGTCCTCCCGCTTGGCGACCTCCGGCAATTCGGCGGCAGACATGGAAGTTGACGCGAGAAAACTGAAAACGAGGCTATGCACGACCTTCGATCGCATCTTCGGCTCCTTGGATGTGATTCTTTGATGGCAATTTGTCGCCATATGCTAACTGAGTTGGCGGGGCGTTGCGAACAACCTTTGATGCCGCTCGGCCCACCACCGGCCGGATACACTGTCGGGTGATGGCCGGCGATGCGGGTCGCCGCGCTCGGGG
Source organism: Rhodopirellula sp. (assembly GCA_024644085.1). Lineage (GTDB taxonomy): Bacteria > Planctomycetota > Planctomycetia > Pirellulales > Pirellulaceae > Rubripirellula. Next base: position 47,828 of record JAHELS010000016.1, on the reverse strand, counting down.
GCGTTCGAAAATCGGATCGGGTGATGCAATATTTTCCGCTGCAAGATGATCGATTCGAGCACCAGTTCGGAATCAGCGCGCTGCCGGCAAACGAGTCGATTCTCGAGCAAACCGACCATTACCAGGAGGAGATCCAGTTGCGGCGCGAATTGCTCCGCAGTGATTTGGCAAACCATTTCCAGGCCTTGCCGCAAAGTGAACCGGCCCAGCGAGAAGCGACCGAGACGCTTGCCGCCACCGCCCCCGAACTTTTCAAGAATCGATCAGCGGAGGATGGTCCGCCGCTATTGGACGCCGCCAAATATGTCCAGGAGGACCTCGTTCTTCTCAGCGGAGACGCTGCGTCTGGACATGGCGTCATTGCCGGAGCTGTTTGCTTTCCGAGCGGTTGGTCAATCCGCGACAAGATCGGAAAGTCGATCATGGAAGTGCACGATCCCGTTCCAGAGTATGCGTCCGTGATGGCGACGTCGACCGACCGGCTGCTTTCAAAACTGAAACCGAAGCGTCCGGTATGGCGAATGAATTGGGGCGTACGGCCGTGGGAAAGATTGGATCAATCGCCGAAATGGGCGACTGAATTGGAATCGCACGCGAAAGCGATCACGACTGAGAACGCCGGGAGAGAATGCTTCTTCCGTGTCGAGCGGCAAACCTTGTCGCGGCTCGGCCACACAAATGCCATTTTGTTCACGATCCACACGCACCAGACACCGCTCGAGGAATTGATACCGTGGCAACAACATAACCTTGCCGGAGTGCTCGAGAGCTGTCCCGAAGCGACACTCCATTACAAGGGAATCGCACCAATACGGGATGCCGTCATTGCCTATCTAAAAAAATCACGCCCCAAAAAATGAAGCGTGATGTCGAGTGATGGCTTTCCGTTCTGAGTGGATCCCTATCGCTCAACCAGCGCCGCAGCGATCTTGGCAACCATCGGAACAAGCTCCTGTTGTGCACGCATCAAACTCGCGGCCCGACGCTCGGTCAATCCATGACCGTCGATGTGGCTGAGGTCTTTCGACAATTGATTCCAACCGTCCAGCATATGTTCGGCCTCACGCTGCAACTTGCTGAGATCGGAATGTTTGCTCAGGTCCGCATGCAACTGCTTGGCATGACGGTGGAATTCGCCCGATGCACCGATCAACGAATTGCGATACGAGGTTGGTTGCAGGTATCGTGCATAACGCTGGAGGTCAGCATCCAGGTATTCCGATGCGCCCTCGAGTGCGGCGGCAACCTCGATCAAGTCTTCATGAGCTGCGGGCTGAGGAGCCAATGAGGTGATTCCCAGCGCGCCACGCATTTGCTCACATTCATGATCGATACTGGCGAGCGTCGCACGGTTAACCGATCGCAATCGATAGAACACCGGGCGCAACGAATTCCATTCCTGGTCAAACCGCCCGAATTGGTCGCGCAGCGCGTTGCGTGATGTTCGCCGCGTTGTCGCCTGTGCGAGTTCGCCGCTGAGGTGATAGAGCTGGTGGCTCGATTCCAGCACGCGGGCCCGTTCTTTTGAGCTGAGCGAAACCATCGAACGGATCGTCAATTGGTCCAGGATATCACCGCATCCGGCTTCGAGCCGCTTTGCCGAAGCCGTCAAAGTTGCGGCATTGTACGGGGGTGGCATCCAAAGCAGCGCGTAGGATTGGTCGCCGCACTCACGAACGCGGTCAAGCCGGCGATGAAGATGCGGATTGTTGATCGCATAGCATTGTTCGCTGAACGATTCCCACCGAGACACAAAGTCGGTGAACTGCGTGACGACGTCCTCGTAGGATGTTTCACTAACGTGATCGGCCGCACCAAGCAGCCGCTGGCGCAATAGACGGCAATCGTGAGTCAAACGCTCGATGTCGTTGCGCGGAATCGACAGCAACTGCAGGTCATCCATCAGCGCCTGCATGTGGGTCGCTGCAACGATCATCAGGTCATGCAGTTCGTGTCGGTTAAACTGCGGCTGGAGTTTCAGCTGCCGCGACATCGTGCTGACCAATTGATCGCACGCCTGAACCCCACTTGTGCATTGATTGCTCAAACCATCGAGCGAGCGCAACTGAAAAGAAAGTTGACGCCACTTTGCATCGAGATCCGAGTAGGGTGCAACGATTGGATCGAGTGCCGAGAGTCCGTCACACCGCTGGATCAGCGTCCGCGTGTCCGCAGCGACCTGATAGGCCTGGGGCAACAACCCACGCACCGCCGCGTTCCGCCCCGCGTTTGCACGCAGTTCGCTGACCAACGGGTCAATCGCCCCGTTGAAATTCACAAGATTCTGTGCGAATTGAGCCGCCTCGCGACTTCGGACGCTGATCGACGGCGGTCGGCTGGCGCGCACATCGGAGGGTGGCACCTGGCCTCGGGGAACGGGCACCTTTTGAAGATCACCTTGAGGCGAAACCGGAGGGTTCCGAGCTGATTCCTCCGCTTCCAAACGCTTGCGCTGCTCGCGCTCAAGCTGCGCCTCGGCAATGGTTCGGAAAAGATCTTCGATCAACGCCCCACGCTGAGCCCGCGCCGGTGTGCCCGGCAATATCATCGCAAGAGGAACGGCGAAGATCAAAAAAGTACGCAAGTGAAACGTCATCTTTGGACTCGGGTGCTGAATGCGGCGAACGAGAAGGACCACTCCGTGAATATACGCGATTTTGGGGGTGGTAACCCGTCGCACGCAGCGGTCGATTCCCTCGCTTTTCAGCGGATTGCCTGCAAAGGCCGCTCAAAGAATCTCCAAGACCTGTTTCATCACTAATTCCGCCGCTTCAACTTGCCGCTCACCTCGATGTTTTCCGGCAAGCTGGAAACGGGACGCGTTGACACCGCCGTCCCGCAGCGCCAGCCCAACGAAAACGACGCCGTCGAAACCTTCCGGTGCATCGGGTCCCAGGTGGCCGGTAACCGAGGCGGCAACGTCCGCTTCAGGCGTCCGCTCGAGCACTCCGCTTGCCATCTGAGTCGCGACTTCCGCGCTGACCGCCGTATGCTGTTCAATCGCCGTGCTGTTGACACCGATCCATCGAACCTTGGTGTCGCAGCGGTATGTCACCGCAGATCCGCACAGCCAATCCGAAACGCCGGGAATCTTTGCAATCTCAGCCGAGATCATCCCGCCTGTGCAACTCTCGGCGAACACGATTCGTTTCTGCCGCTCGGCCAGTTGCTTCACGAGCTCTCGCGCGGCTTCGTCAATCGCCATTGTGACTCCCTACGGATCGATCGACTTGATCCACACGTTTCGAAACTGAACGAGACTCGAGGCTGGACTGAGTTTGCCGTCTTTGTTCATTCCCCCGTGATGCTGGAGGACAATCGGGCCCCGATCCGGGATCCCGGGAAGGGGCGCGTTTTCGAGGACCATGTGATCGTTCAACAAGACCGTCACGCGATCTTTTACCAGGATGATCGTGAATTGGTTCCACTCGCCCACCGGATTGTCGGCGTTGAATCGAGGTGTCACGGCGGCACGTATTTCCGGGAGCGTGCTTGGATTGTTGCGTATCCCGTAAACTTCACCCGATCCAACGGGCCAACACCAGATATTCAACTGGGCCCGCGAGTGCCCTCGCAAGAAGATTCCCGAGTCGGCGTTGGGCATCTTGATCGTGATCGTTTTCCCGGCCGCATCCGTCAGGTAACTGCCGTCACTGAGCACGATTGGCACATCGTACAGTCCGCTCGTTTTTTTCAGCCGCCAATCGATCTTCAGAATGAAGTCGCCAAACTCCTGCTCGGTTTGCAGGTTCTTGTTTCCGCTCGCTTCGCTCTGTGCGTCGTAATCGATGACTCCATCGACGACTTTCCAATGTCCGCCGTCTCCCTCGGGAACAATCCATCCACTCAGGTCACGGCCATTGAACAGCTGGGTGAATCCATCTTCGACTTCGCCTTCCGCGCGTGCCAATGTGAGATGGCCGGAGAAAGCGATAGCGCAAAGCAGAAGAGTTCGCGGGTGAGGATGCATGATCGAATCTTCTTTCCCAATCGAGGTGTAGGTTTTTCGTCGCGATTATAGCCCTTCGATTCGGACCGTTGTGCTACGGTGGATGACTGGGAATCCGAGGAGGCACTCCGACACGTAATGGCTCAGAAACGTCCAACCGCAGCGGATTGGATGCAGTGCCGATCCGACTTTGTCTCATGGCTGAATGAGACGAAATCGAGTCTGCAGATTCGGCATCTCGTCGCAGCCTTCCTCGCCGTGCCACTCTTTGCGGCCGCTCAGATCTGTCTGAATTTCCGCGAGCTCAGCGTCGACCGCGTTGCCATCGCCGAGAACGGACGCGTATTTGCCACGATCGAGGAGCGCACGGTTGGCTATCCGACCGCGCTGTACCTTTTTCGGGGCGGGTGAATTCGTTTTGGGGGGGAGCATTATTCTGCTCCTGCTCTGCCTGATTCCGCTGCCGATGCTGGTGATGAGATGCTACGACGTGCGATTGCTACACGTAGCCCCGGAGCGGCCAAATCGAACCCCGCTCCGATTGATGCTGGAGCGGGATTCAAATTCGGACGCAGCTGCCCCGGTCGGGTCGCATGCTTAGCGATATCGCATGTCGCAGGTGACACCACCAGCGGCCCATAAATAGGCTCGCGTCGTGTAGTCGGCAACCATGCGGTGGCTGCTGAATCGCCACGCCAACGTACTGATGCTCTGGATCATTCGGTTGATCCAGGCCTTCGGTAATCCATCGGCATCACGATCGTAGAAACATGGAATGATTTGCTCTTCCAGTGTTTCGTAGAGCGCCTCGGCATCTCGGCTGTCGGTGACGTGATCGTCCTTGTGACTTCGCCCCTCGCCGATCGCAAAGCCGTTGATTCCGTTGTACGCCTCAGCCCACCAACCGTCGAGAATGCTGCAGTTGAGTCCGCCGTTGAGTACCACTTTCTGGCCGCTGGTGCCGCTCGCCTCGAGGGGACGTCGCGGATTGTTCAACCAGACGTCGACGCCCTGGATCAGGTGCCGACAGACATTGATGTCGTAATCTTCGACAAACGCCACGCGACCGCGGAATCGTTCGTCATGACGCAAATTCGCGATCTCCTGGATGAACCCTTTTCCCGGCTCGTCTTTCGGATGCGCCTTTCCGGCATAAATCAATTGCACCGGGCGCTCATCGTTCTGGATCAATTCAGCAATGCGATCGATTTGGCTGAACAGCAGATTCGCGCGTTTGTAGGTTGCAAATCGACGTCCGAACCCGATGGTCAAGACGCGTGGGTCGAGCACACGGCGTGCTGCTTCCACCACTTCGTCACTTTCGCCGCGACGACGACATTGGCGACTGACACGACGACGTACGAACGACAGCAGGTTGTTCTTCAACGCATTATGCGTTTCCCATAATTCGCCGGGATCGACGTTTTGAATGCAGTGCCAGACCTTCGGCTCTTGAATACGGCTTTTCCAATCGGCCGGGAAATGCTTGTCGTAAAGAAGTGCCATTTGGCCTGCCAACCAGCTCGGCACGTGAACGCCGTTGGTGATATGACCGATCGGCACTTCATCCTCGGCCCGATCGGGCCAATGATGCGCCCACATGCGGCGGGAAACGACACCGTGCAGGTTGCTGACGGCATTGGCGTATCGGCTCATTTTGAATCCGATCACCGTCATGCAAAAAGTCTCGTGTGGATCGTCCGGATCAACTCGTCCGAGTGCCATCAACTCTCTTTCAGACAAACCGAGCGAATCGCGAAGTGGGCCAAGGTGCTCTTCGACAAGAGCCGGTGGGAACCGATCATGTCCAGCAGGCACGGGCGTGTGCGTCGTAAAGCAAGTCATTCGCGCAGCCTGGTGATGCGCCTCGGCAAACGTCCTGCCGTCCTCTTGCATCAAGTAATTGACAACTTGCAAGGGACCAAACGCCGAGTGGCCTTCATTGAGGTGATAGACCCCAGGATCAATTCCCAGCGCGTGCAGCGCCTTGACGCCGCCGACTCCGAGCACCAGTTCCTGGCGAATTCGAGTCCGCTGGTCACCACCGTACAACCGACTGGTCAATTCGCGGTCCTCGGGCTTGTTCCCCTCGACATTGCAATCGAGCAGGTACAACCGGACACGACCGACATTCATCAACCAGACTTTCGCAAGCAGTTGGCCGTTACGAGTATCAATCGAAATCGTGATCGGATCGCCGTTGGAATCGACCGCCTCGGTCATCGGCAAATCGTCGAGTTTCGTTTCCAGGTAATCTTCGCCCTGATAACCCTCGTCGTTGAGGTGTTGGCGGAAGTAACCTTGCGAGTAATAAAGTCCGACGCCAACCAGCGGAACGCCGAGACCCGAGGCACTCTTGATATGGTCTCCCGACAAAACGCCGAGGCCACCGCTGTAGATCGGCACCGATTCGTGAATTCCAAATTCGGCCGAAAAATAGGCAACCGGCTTCGAGCCGAGCACACCTGCGTTGGTTGCCGCCCAACGCGGCGCGCCGGCAAGGTATTCCTGCAACCGCCGATAGGCGTAGTTGATACGGCTGTGCAGCACCAACTCGCTGGCACGCTCGGCCAACTGCTCCGGCGTAAGCTCCTTCAAGAGTGCGATCGGATTGTGGTCGATCTGCCTCCATCGAATCGGGTCGATGTCACGAAACAGTTGGTCACACTCGGGATGCCAGCTCCACCATAGATTGTTGGCCAATGCCCACAGCTTTCCGTACAAATCATCGGCGTGATGATGAGCGTGGTCGGGCTGCAGCAGGGGGGAGGTTGGTGACACGGGGGATGGTAATTCAGTCTGACTCATGGAATTCGCGCTGATGAATTTCTGATAGAAACTATCTTGCCGCCGGTAAAACTATCGTGACGGCATCCAGATTCGCTAGCTGGGAAGACCCCAATGCGGTGAATGTGGAGAAAATGGAAAGATTGGGGTGGGGTTGGAATGGCTGTGGTCACCCCGAAAGGCCACAGAATAACCATTTCGAGCCCCGAAGTTAACCAACGTTTCAACACTATTGCCCGCAATTCTCGGCTTGTGCCGCCAATTCCTTCCAATGCAAAACATGGCCCCCGTAACGACTCCGCAATGCGAATCGATGGCCCGGCTCTGTGGTCAACTCAGGGAGTGGTCCGACCGCCGAAACAGCCTCGACGACTGGCCCGCCGATTCGCTGAGGCTCTGCGGCCAGGCGGGAGTCTACCGGTGGTTCCTGCCTGAATCCCAAGGCGGCTTCGGATGGTCCGATCAGGATCAAACGCGAGGCTATCTGCGATTGGCCGAATCTGACCTGACAACGACATTCGTCATTACCCAGTACATGGGCGCGATTCGAAGGATCGCCGGCAGCGAGCAACGTGCGACGTCCGATCAATGGCTGGAACCTTTGACGAGCGGGACCGCTTTTGCGACCGTTGGGATCAGTCACTTGACGACCAGCCGCCGACATTTGACGAAACCGGTACTGCGGGCCGAGGAAACATCGAATGGTTATAAGTTACAAGGCATGTCGCCCTGGGTCACCGGCGCTCCCCACGCCGATCTTTACGTGACCGGCGCAACCTTGGACGACGGGCGTCAAATTCTGGTGGCGGTTGATGCGAACCTGAAGGGGGTTCGTGCCGGTCCGGGCTGCGACCTGATTGCCCTCTCGGCAAGCTGCACCGACCGTGTGGAATTCGACGAAACGGAGGTCGACCGTTCGATGGTACTGGGAGGCCCGGTCGAAAACGTACTCCAGTCGGGCATCGGCGCGCGTACTGGCGGGTTGCAAACTTCCACACTCGCAATCGGCCTGGCCCGTGCCGCGGTCAACTACCTAAACGACGAAGCGGTTCGGCGCGACGATCTCCGCGATGCTGCGGACGAATTGGCCCGCGAGCTTGATGCGCTGGAGGAACAACTACTCCGCGCCACCTCCGGCACTAGCGACTGTGATGCATCGGAGATTCGCGGCACCGCGAATCGTGTCGTGCTGCGTTGTACTCAAGCCGCGATGACAGCGGCCAAGGGCGCGGGATTTGTCGAGGGCCATCCGGTGGGCCGATGGTGCCGCGAGGCTCTCTTCTTCCTGGTGTGGAGCTGTCCCCAACCGGTCGCCCAGGCACATTTGTGCGAGCTAGCGTTTGGCACGCGGTGATTTGGGATCCTGCGTCTCGATCAGCGCGATACGGGGCGCGTCCGACTCGCTGATCGCCATCGCGATCCATCCGCTACGGAGCTCGAGCTGGCTGACAGCGAGACCCTGGGTTGCCGGATGATCCACGATGGGGGGCATTGTCAAAGGTAGCGGGCGATTCGAGGAAAGTACCTTGTTAAAGATCGCTCGCACGGGCAAACGCTCGCGCATCGACATTCCGGGACCGCTGATGCGAAGATGTCCGTCGCGGACCAGCACCGCCTGCATTCCATTGAGCTGAGGTTTGTAGGCCGCACGCACGATGAACCGGGTCAAATCGACGCGATCGCCCCGCTGCAAGCTCAAAATTCGCAGCGTCACCCACAATCCACCTTCCTCGATTTCCACGGTGATCGGCCGAGTGTTGGCAAATCGCACCGTTACATCCTCGGGAATGTCATCGGGAACTGCAATTTCATCCTGGCCAAACGTCTCGGCACACACTTGGATCATTTCGCGAATCGAAAGTGTGCGATCACGGGGAATCAGTTGCTCGAGCGTGTTGTTGAGTGCGGATTGGTGCACTTGGACACTCATCAGGCTCGTCGACGGTGCGCGTGGACGCGGGGTATAGGCGCCAATCTGCCAATCGCCGGCCAAACGGTAACGCGCCAACAACCGTGACTCGGTCGTCTGCATGTCGGAGACTTTTGGATCGAGCCTCATCTTCGCCAGCGGTCCCAACACCATTTCGCTCAGCTGGTCCGTCGCGACGCCCACGCGTTGGTCAAGTTGCGTATTGATCTCTGCACCGACCTCACTTTCGATCTTGTGGTTTGCAGCGCGATGCGAGCGTGGTGCCACCGACTCATAACGACTCGCAGCGATACTCTTAACCAACGATCCGATCAACGGCCATCCATCGTAGTCGGTGCGAATCGAGCGGAGCCGCGTTCGTCCGTTCACATCAACCTCGGATCCACCAAGCTGGACGCCGCGCGGTGTGACTTCGATCGGCGTCGCGGCGACGAAGTTGGAATTACCCGAAGTGCGGACGGCGACCGGTCCGCTAAACCCGGTTGATTGGGTACGAACGTTCCCAATCGTATTCAGATGCATGGTCCAGCGATCGGGTGAAGGGACAAGCTGGATCCTCAAATCACTTTCAACGCGGCTCATTCCACGCACGCGGCTTCCAAACATCTTAGTGCGAATTGGTATCGATTGTGGATCGATCGACGGCATCATCCGCTGTAACATTGGCTGGCTCAATGCAAGACGGACGTTTGCGTTGCGATAATGCACGTCGATTGCCTCGGCGACGCGCACAGCCTTCGGGTTCTCGGCGAAACGCAGCGATTGGACAGCGCCCGCGATATCGATCGCAGCCAGGTCGATCGAATTCGATTCCTGCCTCTCGAGATGGGTCATCAAGTTGGCATAGTCGGTCGCCTTGCGAGTCCAGGGCCGAATCATGGACGCCAAGCTATTGATCGATTCACGGTCCAACCACCTTTGTTGTTCCACATCAAGACCGTGCCACGTCAATCGTGACAGGAATCGCTGGGCGAGCACGGTCCGAGGATGCTGCTCGCCCGATTCGCTTGCGCGGCTGATCTCATCCAGCAACAGGTAGCGATTCCAGCCGTCGCCATCACCCGTGGACTCCAGATCGAGGCGAATCGCTTCGATCATTTGCCGAATCGATTCGGGCGTCGCGGTACGATCGTCGCTTACCATCCACGTCGGCTCATGATCGCGACTGACTTCCCATACGGGCCGCCAAACTGCGACTCGGCGGGCAACCGCGTAGGCGGCGCGAAGCCACTGGATCTGAAGCTGCCGGTCACGCAGTTGTTCCGCCCGGCTGGATCCCTCGTCCGCCAGTTCCGACAACTGGTCAATCAGATCTCCAGCGCGAGGATCGCCAAGGCGCGGCAGCCGACGCAATTGATCCAGCCGTCCCGAAACGTCGGCCGACCATTGCTCGATCGACCGATCAATTGTCACCGATGACACCAACTGATCGCGTCGGCTGGGTTTCCCGGGGGTCAGATTGTTCACCGATTCGGCGAGTGCCACCAATTGACGATCCAATTGCTGCGTAACCGGCCAGCCTGCTGGAGAGCGCTGAGTCACGTGACGTGGCAAGTCATCAGACTTTTCAACCCGAATCGTGACGCTGGGCGATTCGACCGGCAACTCCACTTGCGTTGCATCCTGCGCTGCCGCCTGGGACGATAGGATTCGTTTTCCAAGTGCCTGAATCGATTGGGGAATCATCGAAAGTGGTTCGCCGGTAATTTCCTCGAATACCGAGCGGATTGACGGGGACTGCGAATCAACGGGGCCCAGGAGCGACGGGGGCGTACATTGCGACGGCGGCTGCCCGGTTTTTTTCATCGAGAGATGATCGCGGTTTCTCAAATTCCCGAGCAGGTGAATCGGCGCGCTCAGCACCAGTTCTGCTTCGGTCGCATCGGCGGTCGGGTGGGGAAACGCATTGCCGGCAACATCCAGGCTGACGTCGGTTTTCTCCAGTACCAGTCCTGCCAACTCTTGCTGTTCATTTCGTACTGGTGCTTCGAGGATGTCCTGCGTGACTCCGAAAACTTCGGCCACACGATCCGGCATTCTCATCGCCCGCGCACCACGTTCGCTGCGGGCGGAGAGCTCGATGTCGGATATTCGCAGCCTCGATTTGGCGTACAGCGATACCACATCCAGTATTTGCGATTCAGCCTGGACACCCGCGAAACGCAACAGCTGCGATGACGGTCCGTTTAGGCAGGGGAACCACGTCAGCGCAGTGATGGTCACCGACGCGGCAATAGGCCACCAAAGCAACGATCTTTTTACTTCCGTGCGCATCGGTTCGTCTCAAATCTTCCATGGTCAGGAGGGAGGGGTGACCGACCCATTTTTCGTCGGTCCACCAACTTCGTCATGGGTCACTGATGTATAGATCGGCTCACTTCTCTTCATCATCTACCTGCTCCCTCCGCCTTCCCCCAAACATGAAATGCCACGTCACCAGAGCAAACTGAAAAACCGGAAAATGGGCTGTGGGCGACCCGGCAATGTCACTCCGCGCTCGCGTATTCACCGCGTTCAGGGGCAAACATGTGATTGGCGAGGGTGATGACGAGGCCGAACGTGTTCATTACTCTTGTTGAAATGAATGCCCCAGTTACACCGAAGATCTTCGTCGCAGGACATCGCGGGATGGTCGGCTCGGCCGTTTGCCGGCGGCTTGCCGATTCAGACTCTGCGGTTGTCACTGCCACCCGAAACGAATTGGACCTCCGCGATCCCGGTGCGTGCGCCGAATTCTTTTCGTCCACACGCCCCGACGTGGTCATCTTCGCCGCGGCCCGCGTCGGCGGGATTTTGGCCAACTCGACCTACCCGGTTGAATTCCTGTCCGACAACTTGACGATGGCCCTTAACGCAATCAACGCCGCGTTTGAGTCCGGGGTCCAACGGTTTTTGTTTCTCGGCAGCACCTGCATTTACCCCCGTGAATGCGAACAGCCGATCCGGGAGGACGCCCTGCTAACAGGTCCGCTTGAGCCAACCAATGAAGCGTACGCCCTGGCTAAGATAGCGGGGTTGAAATTGTGCCAGTTCTATCGCCATCAACATGGCGTTGTGTACCACAGCGCGATGCCGACCAATCTGTACGGACCGGGCGACAACTATCATCCACAACACAGCCATGTGTTACCCGCCCTGATCCGACGGTTTCACGAAGCGAAAATTGCTGACGCCCCCTCGGTGGTCATTTGGGGGTCGGGAACGCCGCGGCGTGAGTTCCTTTACGTCGACGATCTCGCTGATGCGATTGTTCACCTGATTGGGCTCGACGATCCGCCCGACTGGGTCAACGTGGGCACCGGCGTCGATCAAACGATTGCCGAATTGGCGGAATTGATTGCCGCCACGGTTGGGTTCCGCGGCACGATAGAAACCGATCCGACCAAACCCGATGGCACTCCGGTCAAGTGCTCCGACGTCACCCGGCTGAATCGATTAGGTTGGAAGCATCGAGTCAGTCTTGCCGAAGGAATCGAACGAACGTACCAGGCATTTCTTGCCGAAACCGGTGCCGGCCACCTAAGATCCGTCTAACACGGTGCAGCTAGAAAACTGTCAACGCACCCCACCCTCCCTCCACTGAAAAACCAAACTTGCAAATGTCAAAATCAGCCCTCATCACGGGAATCACCGGACAGGACGGCAGCTACCTTGCCGAATTACTGCTCGAAAAAAACTACCAGGTTCACGGGCTGGTTCGTCGCAGCAGTACATTTTCAACCGAACGAATCGACCACATTTACCGCGACGTGCACGACCAGGGGTCGCACCTGCATTTGCACTATGGCGATCTTACCGATGGCCAGGCGCTGACCAACCTCGTACTCAAGCTCGAACCGGACGAGATCTATAACCTCGGGGCACAAAGCCACGTCCGCGTTTCGTATGACCAACCGGTCTACACGCTGCAAACCGTGGGCGTCGGTGCATTGAACGTGCTTGAAGCCGCCAAGCTATTGAATCAGCAGAAACCGGTCCGCGTTTACCAGGCCAGCAGCAGCGAGATGTACGGCAAGGTTCTGGAAACGCCGCAAAACGAAACTACACCCTTCAACCCCCAGTCGCCCTACGCATGTGCGAAAGCCTACGCGTTTTTCCAAACCGTCAATTACCGACGCGGCTATGACTTGTTCGCCAGCAATGGGATTCTTTTCAATCACGAGTCGGAACGGCGCGGTGAGACGTTTGTAACGCGCAAGATCACGCGTGCCGCCGGCCGCATCAAGGCGGGTCTTCAGGACAAGCTGTACCTCGGCAACATGGACGCCAAACGTGACTGGGGATACGCCAAGGATTACGTCGAAGGAATGTGGCGGATGCTTCAGCACGATGAACCCGAAGATTTTGTTCTGGCAACCGGCCGCACCGAATCAGTCCGCGATTTCTGTCGTCTTGTCTTTGAACAGCTTGGACTGAATTACGAAGACCACGTGGAGATTGACCCCCGTTACTTCAGGCCCGCCGAGGTCGACCTGTTGCTGGGCGATGCCTCCAAGGCAAAAGAAAAACTCGGCTGGGTCGCGACCACGGATCTCGAAGAGTTGGCCCGCATCATGACCCAGCACGACTACGATCTGGCACAACGCGAGGCGCACGCGAAAACGTTCGTTCCGGGCTGAAACGGCTCCCGCCTCGACGATTCCCGGCGATCCCGCCAGAATACGTGCCGCCGACGCAGGTGCGAGCGAGAATTGGACGTCAACGCGTCGGCGCACTCGGAGCCAAGATGGGAAAGAAGAAAGCAGATTCGTTTGAGTACGTGGAACCGATCGGTGATCGCGTGTTGGTGCGCAAGGACGAACCGAAGCGTGAAACGCGTGGCGGGATCGCGCTGCCGGATGCGGCGGAAATCCCCACCATCACCGGTCGCATCGTCACGATCAGCGCCGTCGTGGAAAACGACGAGGAATTACCGCTGCGCCAGTACGACAAGATATTGTTCCACCCGAAAAACGCGGTTCCGGTTGACCTCGAACACGACAATCAATTGTTTGTCGTGCCCGTCGAGGATGTCGTCGCCGTCTTTCGCCGCTCGGCCAAGGAATGATCAGATCCCCGCGCGCTCGAGCTCGCGCCGGCTGCGGGTCAGTCCGCGAGGTGGTAACACATCAATTTGTCCTGTTCGCGAAGGTACAGTTTTCCGTTGGCGATCACCGGGTGAGCCCAGGTTTTTCCATCCTGGTACGCCGGCGTGAAAGTGTGAACGACGTCAAATGATTCCGGGGTCGCCCGTGCAAGAATCACCGTTCCGTCTTCGCGACGAAATATGATGTGCCCGTCCGCATAAACCAGGCTGGTCTCGCCATTGCCTTCGGCGCGTTCAGGGCCCCACGCGATTTCGCCGGTTTTCATTTTCACACAGATCGGCAATCCGTTTCCGTTGCCGTGCCCACAATAGATGTGACCGTCGACGAGCGTCATCCCACCATGCTTGTTCTGAAGATCCTTGGCATCGAGCCAATAGACCTCCTCAGCCTCGACGCCATCCCCGTCTCGGCTCAGTTTCAATAAGGCCGATCCAGTGTTGTAGGCGGTACTGGTAAAAACATGGTCGCCATCAACCAGCGCCGTTGGAATGTTTGCCGTGCCATTGGCGACGCGATCGTACTGCCAGAGAAATTCGCCGTCGGACGCACGCACTCCGATCAAACCTCGGCCGACCAATTGAACGTATTGCCGCACGCCGGCGCCTTCCGAGATGACGACCGAGGAATAACCGGCTCCGTCTTTGAGTGGCTTCCCATTGAGGCCTGTCTGTTCGCCCATATCAGGCATTTCACAGGCCCAGATCTCGTCGCCGGTCATCTTATCCAGAGCGACGACCATTCCCTCGTTTCCGCCCGGCGTGCAGATCAAGCGATCGCCATCAACCAAAGGCGACTCGCTGTACCCCCACCCGCTCATCATCCTTCCGCCCCAATCCTTGAAATCACGACTCCACTTTTCCGTACCATCACGGCGATTCAAACAGACGACTCGCCCATCGCTGCTGACCGCATACAAGCGATCTGAGTCGATGGTCGGAGTGGTTCGACTCCCTTCGTAACCATGCTTGGGAGCCCCCGACGTGATCGGTTGCTTCCAGACGATCGATCCTTTCCTGGAATCAATCGCAATCACCGACTGGTTGTCGTCAAAATTTCCACTCGTGTAGATGTGGTCTCCGACAACCGAAACGCTCGCGTACCCCGATCCCAAGCCTTCCGCGGTCCACTCGAGCGGCGGTCCGTCAGCGTCCCACAATGCGAACAATCCGGTCTCATCGGACCGATTCGCACGATCCGGACCTCGCCACTGCGTCCAGTCATCTGCGGGGGAATACTGAATGCCCAGAAAGAGGGGAACGAGAAGTGCGACATGAAACCGGTTGAACATCGAGCGCATCAGAGAATCTCCGTAGAAATGGATCCGCGGCGCCAACGCCGCCAGCGATACGGAGTACATCAATAACGCAAATCGTGGGTCCATGAAAGCGGTCACTGTGCCGCGCCAAGCTTGGTAAAAGACCAGGGAAAACATGGGTTTCAACTTGGAGAGCGCCGCAAATGAGTGCTAGACTTCCTTCGTCCTTCACTCTTTTCCACACCGGTCCCACTCCTGGGGACCGACCCCATTCCGAGGATTCTGGGATGGCGACGAGGGCCGATTTTTGGGACTTCCCATGAGGCCGTATCCACGAACCAGATTTCCGATCGACTTTTGCGCAGATTCCTCACCAAAACGACGCAGAACAACCGTGCGGGACACCGCCGCGCACGGATTTTGAGATGCGAGTCCCTTGAAGGCCGCCGATTGCTGGCGGCCGAAGGTTCGCTGTTTTCCTTCAACGAAGCTTTCGATGCATCGGGAATTGCCGGAGACGTCAGGGCAACGATTCACTGGGGTGACGGGACATCGTCCGCAGCATCGTCAGTGAGCCCCCCTGAGACGGCCGGCGACCTCTCGATCCGCTTTGATTATTCACTCGACACCGGCGGATTCTTTTCGGGTGCGGGACAGCCGCGCAGGGAGCTGCTTGAAATCGCGGCTACCTCGATTGTGTCGCGTTTTGGCGACCAGCTCGATGCGATCGCGCCCGGCGGCATCAAGCAGTGGCAACCGTCGGTGTTTCATCCCTCGATTGGAGCTGCGAACCAGTCTTCGGGGGATCTCACACCTTTGGCTGAGAACATGCCGGTCGCAGAGAACGAAATCATCATTTATCCCGGCGCGCGAGATTTGCCGGGGTCCCACCGCGGCGTCGGAGGCCCGGCGAGTTACACGTTTCCGGCCAGCCAGTTCAGCTGCCAAACTCAGGCCGAGTGCGATGCGAAACTCGCCGAGATCGAAGCCTTTCGTGATTCGGTACGCGGACGCGGCCAGGTCGGAGCTTTGGCCTCGCCGCAGCATGACGTCGCGCCCCATATCGGATCGATCAGTTTCGACAACGACACCGATTGGTACTTTGGCATCGAGGCGGGCGGAATCCAGTCTGGCGAGGTCGATTTCATTTCGGTCGCGGTCCATGAAATCACACACGTGCTCGGATTTGGAATCACCCGGACCGATGTGACGACATCGTGGCAGCGAGCGATTGCCGGCGGCGTCTTCACCGGTCCGAGTACTGCGGCCGTCTACAACGGCAACGGCAGCCCGGCGGTCGAAAGCAACCACTGGGACGTAGCGGTTGAAGCCAATCACCCAGTCTTGATGGGCTCGGACATCTCGACAGGTGTCCGCCAATTGTTGTCGCCGCTTGATTTCGCGGCGATGGATGACCTCGGATGGGAACTGCTCGACACTCACGCAACGGTCGCGGCCGAACATCGCTTTTCGGACGACGGCACCTACGCGGTCGACGTCGTCTTGACGGGCACCCAAGGTGGCGAGGTCGTTCATCGGGTCACCGAAACGACCACTACGAACGTGAGCCCAACCTTGACCGTTGTTGGCAACCAGTCGGCCATTGTCGGACAGCCACTCGATCTGGAAAACATTGGCGTTATCACCGATCCCGGTTTTCGCAACGTCTCGGCCGACCCGCCAACGATCGAATCATTCAGCTACACGATCGAGTGGGGTGACGGCGTGATCGATCAAGGCAGCGCGGCGATCGACGTCCACGGCGACGCCTCGGGCGGTCTCACCTCAGCCTCCTTCGACGGATCCCACACGTACGAGCAAGCTGGGATCAGGACTGTCACGATTCGCGTGACCGACGATGACGGCGGCGTATCACAGCGCACGTTTAGCGTCGACGTGATTTCGCCTCCTTCGTTATCGCTCGAACTTGACCGACCCGCAATCTCGGAAGATGACGGCGACAACGCGGCAACGTTGACGATTCGACGTAGCGGGCCTGCAACCGGCTCGGACCAGGTCATTCAACTCGCATCCGACGACACCCTCGAAGCCGTGCTGCCGGCGACGGCCTTGATTCCCGGCAACGCGACATCAGTCAGCGTTCCCGTTGACGCAGTCGATGACAACCTTTTGGACGGCGAATCGACGGTCGCATTGTCCGCTTCGGCGGACGGTTTGCTAGCCGATCACATTGATTTGATCGTCCGAGATGCCGAGTTCCTGACGGCCACGTTCTCCGCCGGCGAGCTTCGCGAAAATGAATCAAGCCCCGTCAATCTCCTGCTTCGCCGCAGTAACAGCGATACGGCCGATCCATTGGTGATTGATGTTTCCGGTGGCGATCGGACCCAGATCGATCTGCCTTTGACCATCACGATTCCCGCCAACCGGCAAGAGGTCGAAATCCCGCTCGACGTGATCGACGACCTGCTTGCCGAACGAACCATGTCGCTTGAATACCAATTCTCTGCGGCAGGTTACAGCGATGCTCGTGCCGAGATCGAGTTGCTCGACGACGAACCTCCGTTATTCCAGAACCCGACGTCGAGGTTTGATGTCAACAACGACGGTCAGACCTCGGCCTCGGATGCCCTTCGCGTGATCAATCAACTGCATGTTCGGGGTGATGCTACTGGATTGGATCCCCAATCCGAGCAACCCGACGGGGTCTATCTGGACGTCAACGGCGACTATGAATTGTCCGCCATCGATGCGTTGCTGGCGATCAACGAATTGGCTCGGTTATCGGCCGGCGGCTCGTCCGATGGCGAAGCGGTTGGGCATTCAAACGTCGCGCCGCCGAACCGTCTCACTGATGACGAGAACGACGAGACAATGTGGTGGCTGATCGAGGTCGGAGTTTCGGGATAAGTCACGGCATCGAAATTTTTTCTCGATGGCGCCCGCGCTATTTCGTCACCCATTTCGGATCGTCAATCATCGTCGCGCATGATTTCGCGACGGATCTCCGGTAACTTGTCACGGTGATACCGATGGGTACGAAAGGCATCGAATCCAGCTAGCAGGACGACGGTGAACAGGGCCACGGTCACCGACATCCAGGCCCCGATCCAAACCGGCCCCGGTCCCGCGAATGCCGCCACAAGTACCAATACGCCACAGGCACCAATGATCAAGTGAATTCGCTTGCGTGCACTGGTGCGTCGCGCAAGGTATTCGTTGTCCAGCTTGGTTTCGAATTTCTCGTTCGGCCATCCGTGCGTGTCATTCCAATGCAGCCAGGCTGCGAAGCAAAGCAAGGTGATCCCCAGAACCATGCTGCCGGCAAACATTCAACCAGGTTTCCCGTTACGTTGTTACTGTTGCTTTAACCACTCGTGCACGACCCAAACCACGGCGGCCAGCGACTCCCCGCTGCAGTTCTCCGGAACATCCTGTTCGGTGTGCCAATATTTCGGAGCCCCGATACCGGGTCGAGGATAATCGAAATCGATCAGGTCGACCGTCGGAATCCCGGCAATCTCATTCAAGGGGATGTGATCATCGTCAATTCGGTGGCGGCTTCGCGGCACAAAGGCCCGCACGCCCAACTGGTCCGCCGTCCGCCAAATGCTGCGCGCCACATCCCTGGCATATCTCAAACTGTTTTGCTCGAAGTAGATCTTCAACTCTCGATCGCCAATCATGTCCAACAATATTCCGGCCTGATAGGGCACCGTCGGCGGTTGCGCGCGATACTTCTCGGCGAAGAAAGTTGAACCGAGAAAATACTCGTCGCGGCCCTGCTGCCAGACAAATTCTTCTCCATCAAACAGAACAATGTCGACACCCACATCATCGGGCAAATCCGATAGGTGTCGGGCCAATTCCATCAGCGCCGCCGTTCCGCTGGCTCCATCATTGGCGCCCACAAACACGCCACGTTTGTTGTGCCGGTCGCGATCGGGAAAGGGTCGCGTATCGTAGTGGGCGCACAGCAAGAATCGTTTCGGCCGATCGGGGTTCCAGGATGCAATCAGGTTGGCCATCGGAACCGGCGAACCATCCTCGGGATGACGTATCTCGAAAGTCTGCAGCGCGACGTCGGCACCGGCATCGCCAAAGTACCTTTGCAGCATCGCTTGCTGTCGCTGCATCGCCTCGGACCCCGAAGGCCGCGGGCCGAGCTGACAGATTTGCACCAAAAAGCCAAAGGCGCGATCTGGATCGTATTGGGCGGGAATCGCACCCGTCGTCGGGCTTTGCACATCGGGACCTCGATCAAATAACCCACCGGCTATCAACGCGAACAAACCGCCGCCGAGCAGTGCGAAGACCACGATCACCCAACGCCAACTTCCTCGGGCCGGGTCGTTCTCCTGGGCCGTGCCGGTACGGGGCGCCGATTCCGCCGCCTGTTTCGCCCAAGCCGAAACGCCTCGCCGCGTCGAACCGGAATCGGCTTCGCTCAGTTTCATCATCCGCTTGCCGTCACCTGGCACTGGGTCGTGTCGGAAATCGTTCGATCTGCTCTGCCAACGAGACTCCCCCGCGCTGGATCGCGAATCGGAGGTATCCGCCGGGGAGGGAGGTGATTTCCTCGAAAAAGTTTTGATAGGAATATCGCCAGGTTCCCTGCCGAACCATTGTTGCCGATTTGCGGGTCTTGGCTACCGGGTCGCGGTAAGTGACGTAGAAATTGGGACGCGGTCCATTATTCGCGCCGCTTTTCAATCTGTACTGGGCCGTATAATCAGGATGTGCCCGTTTCGTTACTAGCCGTGCTGGCGGAGTCCATTTGTGCCAATCCAAACGTGCTGGGGTTACATCAACGCTTTCCTCGCGGCGTTCTTCGTCGTTTGCGGATCATCGTTCGCGTCCGCTCAGGACGCTGTGGAGAACCGGGCCAAAATCGGATACCTGATTGAGGTCCCCGTCCCGCTCGAGACTCGAACGGCCAATCGCTTGCTCGAACAATTGACGCGACTCGCGGCGGCGGCGCCCGATAACGAGCGTGTGACTGTCGTGCTGCAGTACACCGAGGATGTCCAATCAGGCGATGAGACGCAATTCGAGGACGCGCTTAAGCTGGCCCGTGCGATGACGGGCAACGAGCTTCGCCGCGTACGCGTGGTATCGCTGGTTCAAGGCGAAGTGACCGGACATTCAACTCTGCCGATCGTCTCCTCTGAACTCCTGCTGGTCGGCGACGGCGGAGTGATCGCCAACGCGTCGGCAAGCGAATCAGGTACGGACAAGACCATTGAGCTCTCGTACCGTGCGATCGCGGAACTTGCCGGTCTTTTTCCAGCCGCGGTTGTATCCGCGCTTGTCGATCCGGGATTGGAATTGGCCCAGGTCTCAAAGTTGGGCGGCGACCAGGTGTTTGCGTCCGGCGAAGAATTGAACACGCTGAGAAAATCCGGCGACGTGCTTGGAGAGGATGTTTGGAGCGCGCCCGGAGTCCCGCTGCGACTTGATGCCAGGCGATTGCGGTCCTCACGGATCGCGCACCGCATCGTTACGTCACTGGACGAGGCTGCCGAGTTCTTGGATCTGGCGGAATTGAATCCGGTCAGCGACGACCTTTTCTCCGGCGAAGCGAAAGGCGTGCTGCTGGAGATCACTGGCTCGATTGTCTCAGGCCGCGTGCGACGATGGCAGAGCAACCTGACGTCGACTCTTGAATCGGGTGACATCAACACATGGGTCATTGCGTTTGACACCGGCGGCGGCAGCCTCGACGAGAGCGCGACACTCGCGGGGTGGTTCGCCGAACCGGAACCGCCGCTGCGAACTGTGGCTGGGTTAGTTCGCGGTGAAGCGCGTGGTGATGCATCCCTGGTCGCGATCGCCTGCAAGCCGCTGTTCATGAAACCCGACTCCAGGCTCGGTGGTCCAGGTGCCGAAGCGATCACGCCGGAAAAACTTGACCGCTACAACGAGCTGATTGATCAAATCGCGATTTCGACGAAGCGACCCTCAGCCCTGATCCGTGGTTTGCTCGATCCGGACCTGGTTGTGTATCGCTACACCAATCGCAAGACGGGCCGCATCCGGTACGCGACCGAAGAGGACATCGCGTTTGGGGTCGAGGACCCCGAGGCGGAGCTCGCGAAATGGGAGCGCGGTGAAAGGGTCGATCTCAGCGATGGACTCGCGCCGAGCGAAGCGATATCGCTTGGCCTTGCCGACGGAGAATCGTCTTCGATTGAGGACGTTTCGCGCCGCGTTGGCCTGAGCGAAACGCCGCCGACGGTTGCCGACCGAGGGCTGGTCCGATTCGTCGAAAAGATTGGTCGCAGCAACACGCTCGCATTCCTCCTTTTGTTCATCGGCTTTGCCGCTTTGTCGGCCGAGGCGAATGCGCCGGGATTGAGCTTCCCCGGATTTGTTGCCTTGATCTGCTTTGGCATGTATTTCTGGATGAAGTTCCTGGCCGGGACGGCTGAATGGCTGGAACTGGTGGCGTTCTCGCTGGGAATCATTTGCATTGCGATTGAGATTTTTATCATTCCCGGTTTCGGCGTCTTCGGGATCGGCGGCCTGGCATTGACGGTGCTTGGGGTCGTGTTGATGAGCCAAACGTTCGTCGTTCCTCGAAATGTCTACCAGGTTGAAGTGTTGACGCGCGGCGTCTGGGTCGCCCTTGGAGGTGCGGGAGGCATGGTCGGCGGATTCATCGCCATTCGAATGATGTTGCCGCACGTTCCGCTGCTGCGCGGATTGGTCATGGAGCCTCCGAGCGACGAGGAAATCGGCGAGTCGGAAAAGCTGGGTGACTACAGCAATCTTTTGGGCCAGTCAGGGACGACCACAACGCCGCTGCGGCCTTCGGGGAAAGCGCGTTTCGGTGACCAGGTGGTCCAGGTTGTCAGTGATGGCACCGCGATCTCGGCTGGGGATCCGGTTCGCGTCAGCGAAGTGCACGGGACGAAGGTAGTCGTCGAGCGACTGGAGAACGGATGACGTTGTTCTACGCGATCGGCTTGCTGGTCGCTTTCTACCTGTTGATGATTGCCGAATTCTTTTTGCCCGCTGGAGGTGTGCTCGGCGCCAGCGCGGTGGCCATGTTGATTGCCGCAGTCATCGTCGCGTTCTCGCACAGTATGGTTGCTGGAATCACGATGATGATCTTTGTGATCGTCACCACGCCGTTGGTCCTGCTGGGAATGGTTCGGATATGGCCGCACACACCGATTGGCCGCCGAATGCTCAATCGGCGACCGGGCGAAACGATCAAGGAGCCGCCAAAACGTACCACTTCGGGCGGGACGCCAATTCAGGAACTCGTCGGTCGCCTCGGCAACGCACTTACCGACCTGCTGCCGAGCGGGATGATCGTCATCGACGGGGAAAAGCTTGATGCGGTCAGCACGGGGATGCCGATCGATGCGGGAACCTCGGTGATCGTCACCAGTGTGGATACCGGCCGAGTTCACGTGCGCGCGGCGACCGATTCCGACCAGGCAAAAATGGGGGAACCTGCGCCGCCCCAGTCACCTCCTTCTCTGGAAGAATCGCTCGAGTCCTTCGACATCGATTGATACCGATACAATGTTGGCACGGAGGGATCGGGAATGTCTGACGACTTGCGTATCAACCGCCTGCAGCGATACGAGAAGCAATCCGATCGACTCGTACTCGAAGAGCACTCCGCAGGTTGCGGTGGAATCCTGCTCCGGTGGCGCGATCCGAACGAAGGCGAGCCGATACGATTTGACGTTGTCGCCTCGGGTGAAGCGACATTGTTCGTCGACGGCGTGCACCTCGAGAGTCCTCGCACGATTCTCAAGCAAGGCGAACATCTGCTCGCGATTCGAGTGACGAGGGAATCGCAGCAGCCGCGCATGTTCGCCGCTACCGCCTACTACGACGTCCAACCCGCTGAGCGCGGCTACGACGTCACGATCCCGAGGATCCCGAGCCTGACGACCGGCAATACCGGTTGGCTGATGCACAGCGGTGACTCGGATCAAGAGCGGCTTGATTGGACTCAAACCGATTTCGACGACTCCAACTGGACAACGCCACTAGAAACCGAAGTTCCAGGACGAGGATACGACGAGTTGTGGCGCTACCGGATGCTTGTGCAGCGCGGCGTCAAGGCGCTGTCAATTCCGGATACGCCTGAATTGTGGATCCGAAAACCGTTCTCGATCCAGGCTCGCACATGATTCGCCCATCCCGCGTCGATCACCGACCTTTTTCGCTGATCCCTCAACACTTCGGATCACTGTTGTTCGATCGATCCCGCGTGCGATACCTGCCGTTTGACCAGCCGAGCACGCGGTTGCTGGAGCGTTGGATCGACGAATCGGTCGATACATACGTGGCTGAAGCGATTGAGTCGAAGGACCGAGCGGCTGCCATTGCATTTGCCGAGCATTTGATCGGCGAGGGAATCCTCTCGTGCGGTGGTCGGCTCGACGCAGATGTTGTCGATGTTGAACCGCCCGCAGACCATCTGTGTGGGCCCCTGGTGACGCACGTTGAAATCATCGCCGCGTGCAACATCGCGTGTCATCACTGCTTCGCGGGTGATCTCCCTCGCAACCACGACCCGCTGCGACTTGACGAGCTGGATTGTCTCTTTGCAGATCTGGCGTCCCATGGTTGTTTTCGAGTCAGCTTGACGGGCGGCGAGCCGTTGCTGAGACACGACTTGTTTCAAATCATTGATGCCGCGATCGAGCGAGGGGTGCACCCAACACTGACGACCAACGCAATGCTGATCGACCGCTCGGTTGCCCGCGAACTGGGTCGTCGCCGGCCGTTGCGATTGAATCTCAGCCTCGACGGATCGACGCGTGAAAGCAACGACTCTCTTCGCGGCGACGGCGTATTCCAGCGCGTTTGCGAGAATGCTCGGATGCTCCGCGATCACACCGAGTTTGTCATTGGGTTCACTTTGACCAGCCATAATATTTCCGAAGCAGAAGCCTGTGTGCAATTGGCTCGGAATCTCGGCGCGGCCGGGGTCGTGTTCCGGCCACTCTTTCCAGTCGGTGTCGCGACGCGGTACCCTGAGTTGATGCCGACGTTCGAGAGATACACAGCGGCACTGAAGGAGTTGGCGGGTGCTGACACGATGGAATCCGACATCGGTGAAGGAAACGCCGAGTGTGGTGCCGGAAGACTTCTCGCCAGCGTGTCGGTACAAGGCCACGTCAACCCCTGTGGTTTTTTGCGGGAAGCATTCGTGGCGGCAAACATTCGCGACGAACCCTTTTCCCGAATCTGGAATCGAAACCAAGGTTTCTTAAGCATGCGTACGGGTCCACATTCCGGTGGATGTCGTGCCCGCGCTCTTGCGGCGCATGGCGATGTCGATGCGGATGATCCCTGGCATCGACAATACGAGTCAAAACCGGATCAATATTTTGTCCCTTTGAACAACCTCTACGTGACGCGTGACTAGCAGCGAATACGAATCGTTCTCCGAGCAGATTCTCGGTGCTTACCGACCGGATGAATCACCTGACCAGGCTCTGGTGATCGCCGATTACTTTCTCGAGCATGGAGACTTGAAACTCGCCGCCTCGGCACTCGATCGCGCATGGGGTTTGTCGCCGCGTGAGGATTCAATTGCCGCACGCCGCAAGGATGTGCTCGACCAACTCGAGGTAATCGATCGGGGACTGCGATTTCGGTACGTTCCCGCCGGTTCATTTCTGATGGGTTCCGACCGAGGCGATCACGACGAACGTCCAGTGCACGCGGTCCGCCTGGGTGGTTTTTGGATAGCCGAGGTCCCGACCACCTGGTCAACATTTGCGGACCTCAACAACTGGACGCCTCCTCCAACGAGTTCGCCTCGTGGAATTCCGCGCCAAGAAATCTTCGGCGCCTACGCCGGCGGCGATTTGCGATCGCTATACAGCCGGACTTGGACCGGTATTCAGTCGCGCGAGTATCGCGAGAACGTCAAAATGCAGCGTGAATTCGAACAGAAATACTGTCGGGTGCGTGCAACCGTCGACGAGGCGTTTTCCGCCAACCGATCCATCGAGTTTGACGTCAAACCGATGGTGGCTGTGGCAATGGACGATGCCTCCGAGATGTGCGCGGCGATCTCCAACTCAAAGTTTGAATTTCGACTGCCGAGTGAACCGGAATGGGAAAAGGCGGCGCGTGGTGGATTGATTGGAAAGAAATTCGGATGGGGCGACTCTCCGCCAGCAACGGAGTTCTGTGATTTCAATCATTTCGGTGCGCGGGAAATCATGGCACCGAAGCTGACTCGGCCCAACGCTTATGGACTCTATGGAATGTGCGGCGGTGTTTGGGAATGGACCCAGGACGAGTACGACAGCCGCGCGTACCGCCACGCTCTCGAGGCCACCGAATCAACTCAGAAGGAACCCGGGTTTCTGGGCAAATTGGCGACGCGTGCAATCTCGATGACGCAGTCACGTCGCGCACGACAACGTGTATTGCGAGGCGGTTCGTGGGTCGACTGTGCCGAAGCGGTCACGGTCAGCTTTCGGATGTCGCGTGATTCCGTAGGATGGAAATCGGAGGAATACGATCGCAGAACTCACATCACGCCAACGATCGGGTTCCGCATCTGCCGGCTCGAAATCGACGAGAGCAACGATTGACCCTCCACGACCCGGAAGAATTCCGCAATCGATGCGAACGTGATCGCTGGCGACTGAGCGTGCGCGGGATAGGATCGGCCCAGGCTGATCCAACATGTCGTGATGCCGATTTTCGCGGCAGGGTCGATATCTCGCCGCGGATCATCCCCGACCATCAATGCTTCCTCGGGCTCGACACCCGCTTGTGTCAGCGCCCGGCGAAAAAGCCTCTCATCAGGTTTGCAGATTCCAACCTCTTGCGAAATCAATGGTCTGGAAAAAACATCGGCCAGTCCCGCCGCCCGCAACTTTGCCCGCTGCATCGAAGATGAGCCATTGCTGATCAGCGCCGTTTTGAAATTCTGTGACAACCGACGCAGATTTGGCACGATCGGCGAGAGTGGCAGGTGGGAAAGCAAACGGTCATTGAAATCACGCCACAGATCCTCGGGTGTGATTCCCGGTGGTCCGATTATCTCGACGGTATCACAGCACCACTGAGATCGCGGCGTGTAGCCGTGTTCGTCACACGCCATGATTCGCTCGAGCAGCGCGCCACGCGTTGCACCGGAATCGCCCGGGCGAATGCGATGGAGCAAATGATAAACGTATTTGCGCACCGCCATATCGCGGTCAATCAGTGTGTTGTCGAGATCAAAAAAGACTGCTTTCAACACGGCTCGGACCCCTTTCGACGCCGGCAACGGACATCGGACTGTCTGCTGGACGACTACTAATCACCGATGTTGATTTTGCGTATCATACGACCACTGCGATTTTCGTACGTCCATTCGTAGCTTATCCGATGCGTATTCTCTTCCTAGGCGATCTGGTTGGCAAACCAGGGTATTCAGGCGTGGTCAAACACGCAGCCTCGCTGCGCGAAAAACATCAGATTGATGCTTTGATCGTCAATGCCGAAAATGCTTCCGATGGTTCGGGATTGATGCCCCGCCAATACAAGCGGCTTATCGAATCGGGTGTTGATTTGATCACATTGGGAGACCACATCTACCGGTGCAAAGAAATCATCCCGACACTCAAGAAGAGTGATCGAATTGTTAAACCCGCGAACTACCCCGCCGATTCGCCGGGACGAACGTGGGCGATGGTCGATACGCCAAAAGGACCGCTCGCCGTCATCTCGGTAATGGGCCGAGTGTACATGCGGCCGGTCGATTGCCCGTTTGATGCCCTCGATCGCGCGATTGAGGAGATCGGGGACAAAGCAGCTCACATCGTGGTGGACGTGCATGCCGAAGCGACCAGCGACAAACAGGTCCTGGCGAGATACCTCGACGGTAAGGTGACCGCGGTGCTGGGAACACACACGCATGTGCCAACCGCCGACGCGTCGGTGTTGCCGGGCGGAACAGCGTTTCAATGCGATGTCGGAATGTGCGGACCGTACGAAAGTATCATCGGTCGCGATATCAAGCGTGTGACACAAACCACCCGCTCATTCGAGCCCTGCCATTTTCACGTGGCAACCCGCGACGTGCGACTCTGTGGAGCCATCATTCAGGCCAACAAGAATGGCAGAGCCCATTCGATCAAGCGGTTCGAAGTGGCCCTGGAGTCTACGGATTGATCGTTGCGTCACGCGACCTTCGCGGCGTGATCCGAAATCAACCGCGCTGCATCAACCGTGCAACGCAGTGGCGACGAGACACCGATCGCAGCCAGCCTCGAAGAGTGATTCCATGTCTTCGATGGATCGAATGCCGCCTCCGGAAAGGAGCGTTTGCCCTGGGGCAAGTTCCCGAACGTGCCGGCATGTTTCGATCGTCGCGACTCCGCCTCGCGTGCCCACGCTGGCGAGATCCAGCACGAGAATGCCGCCAATTTCCAGTTTCACCGCCCGAGCGACCCAACTTTCCAAGGCGATATCTGGCGTGATCAATTCACCGGCGCGAAAATCGAGACCGAGAATTACATTCTCGCTGCCGAGCAGGTCGGCAAATTCAGACAGCGACTTCGTTCCGCCGAGCGACTCGGTGGCCGCTACCCAGCGAACGTTTGGGAATCTTTCGGCACAACTCATGATTGCCCGGACTTTTCGCTCGGATGGATTGCCGGTCCAACCGACATCAATCACGACCTCACGACCGCAGGCTGCGTGGCACAACGACTCGATTGTCGCGGCTTGCAATTCGCGATTCTGAATCGAGTCAAGGTCGGCGATATAGAGAGCCGAGAGTCCAAGCGTTTGGTAGTGCGCGGCAAGGGCAACGGGGTCACCGCCACAAAAAGCAACGTGGTGGTAGTTTGATCGGGCGCCCGCGATCGCATGGACCGCTTGTCCGCCGCAAAGATCGATGACGCCGACGATTCGGTCGGCGTAATCCGCGTTCGCCAAAGCATCCGCGTTCAACAGAGCGTTCAAGCTGTGTCGGCAGAGGGCGGCAGCGAAAAAAGTGATTCCACTTTGACGATTGCATAATCGTCGGGAAATGTATGAATGGCCTGGACCAGCATCGAATGTCGTCTCGTTTCAACATTCACGTAGCTAAGTGCTCCCATCGCGATTCGACCGCTATCGAAGGTGTGCAACAAACCTTCTGTGGGGCCGCTGCCAAGCTGTTTCTGGACCATCTGGAACAACGCAGGCTCTACGGGCTCGAGTTGGAAGTGCGAACGGTACGTGATACCGCCGCGGCACTTCGCCCGTTCGGTCCGGCTGCCTTTGAGAGGCTTGGAAAGCAGGCATCGACGTTTTGGTAACGGTTGATGCGCGCTTGTCGCGACCTCGCAGAGGATCACCCCGCCCGCGTTCCACGTGATCACATGTCCGCAGTTGGTGATATCAATTTGTGCCTGGTACTCACTTCGCTCAACAATTCGACTCTTGTGAATCGTATAAAGCTCGGGATGTAGCGAACGACTGAAGACGTGAAACGCTAACTCGGCGACTTTAGGGCGAACCGAAAGCACAATAAATCCATCCGACCTGTAGGAATAAAAAATCCGGTCACAAACCGGATATTGATAACGTCATTGTCATCTATGTTTTCTGATTTTGCATGGGGCAAGTTCAGAAAAACGTTTGTCCCGGGCGACCATTGAGCGGCATCGTGATCAGCGTATTCGCGAAAACGCAACGTCTCAACCGCCGGCGACCACGCCATTATACGCACCGTATCCGAACTGGCTAAAGAGCGTTTAAGCTGTTAACAAAAGAATATCTTTTTTGTGATTGCGAGCCGTTTTCCCATTGACATCCACGACGAAGATTGTGCCATGGTCATCGTGATTGATAACTACGATTCCTTTACCTACAACCTCGTGCAACGATTGGGAGAAATCGACCCCGAAATTGACATTCGTGTGATTCGCAACGACCAGTTGTCGGTGGAACAACTCGACGAACTCTCACCCTCACGCGTGCTCGTTTCTCCCGGTCCCTGCACGCCGACCGAAGCCGGAATCAGTGTTGATTGTGTCAAACACTTCGCCGGAAAGATTCCGTTGCTCGGAGTCTGCCTGGGACACCAGTCAATCGGACAGGCGCTGGGCGGTAAGATCGTTCGCGCCCCGGAATTGATGCACGGAAAGACGGACGAAATCGAGCATGACAACCAGGGCTTGTTTGCCGGCTTGGAAAACCCGTTCGTGGCAACCCGATACCACAGTCTCGTGATCGATCCTGCGACGCTGCCAGATGAGTTGATCGTGTCGGCATGGACCGATACCGGCGGCGATCGTCAAATCATGGGTGTGAGGCATAAGGAATTTCGCCTCGAGGGTTGGCAGTTTCACCCCGAAAGCTTTCTGACTCAACCAGGCACTGAATTGCTACGCCGCTTCCTCAGCTGGTGAGAATCAAGCGAAGAATACTTTCTCGGCTGTCTTGCGTAAGATCCACGCTTTGTCGCTGGGCGAAAGAAAATCAATTCGATCGCGAATCAGCGCGATGGAAGATTCGTAATCGTGTTTCCCCTGGACTTGATAGGGACAATCGCTCGCCCACATCAACCGCTCGGGTCCGAAGGCGTCAACGACCTTGCGAATCATCGGGATCAAATCCGTGTAAGGCGGCGTTTTCGCACCGAGCGCATAGAACGCGGACGTCTTAACGTGCACGTTGGGAAACCGGGCCAGACGGCAGAGCGTAGTCAATTCGCGGGAATCGATCTCGCCGCTGATTCCGACGCGGGCAAAGTGATCGACAACCACACGGGTGTCAGGATGTTTTTTACAAAGCGCGTCGACATGCGGAATGTCGGTCGGATTGATCAGCGGACATACCGCCACTCCCGATTCTCGAGCCGTTCGCCACAGAGTCGCCATTGCCTCGTCGTCCACCCAATCACTGGCAGCCTGTCCGCGGGCGTTAATGCGAAAACCACGAACGCCGCGAGAGATCAATTCATTCATCCGAGCGGCAAGCCCCGGCGCATGGTGATCGACGATTCCGACCCCGGAAAAGACCCCCGGGTGCCGATCCATCACGTCGAGCATGTAGCGGTTGTCAAACCTGTAAAAACTCATCTGGATCAACACGATCCGATCGACTCCGGCCGGTCGGCAATGGGCAAACAGTTGCTCAGGCGTGAAGCTGGTCGGCCGCATGTCCGCGACATCAAAACTCGCATCGAGCGGATATTGTTCAACGTCCGGCGTCCAAACATGGACATGGGCGTCGATCCAACCCGGCGAAGAAACGTTTTCCTGGCCGGGCGCAAAACGAGG
This sequence comes from Rhodopirellula sp., assembly GCA_024644085.1. Lineage (GTDB taxonomy): Bacteria > Planctomycetota > Planctomycetia > Pirellulales > Pirellulaceae > Rubripirellula. The sequence continues at coordinate 17,605 of JAHELS010000016.1, read as the reverse complement.
TGCAGCGGTCGCCGCGATCGCAACCGACGTGAATCGCCGTCGTGAAATTCGACCCGACATCCTGGAACCCTTTCGCGTCTAGCGGTGGCTATTTCTTTTTGACGTACGCGTAATAGGCACCGTAGGTGTCGCCGTCCCCAGTTTCGAACAACGCCGTCAAACGGGTCTTTCCTTCCTTGAGCCGTACATTGAATACGACTTCTTTGGCGCCGCTTGGAACATCGCTCTCCGCCATCACGTCGCCAATTTCGATCGATGCCTTGACCGGTTCGAACGCCTTGCCCGGCGTCGTTCGGAATGCAGCGACACCCGGGACCGGCGCGCCAGGCTTCATCGGAGCATCGATCGCCGTGTCAGCCTCTTCGGGCCATCGCCGAAGACGGATTTCGTAGTCGCCCGCCTCGACCACCTTCACATTCCAGAAACCGGTGTTCGACGGACCGGTGACAGCTTTTCGGATGTGAGCCTGGTTCCATGGCGTCGACCCGGTGGTGATCCAATCGTGCGAAGTCAGCCGAGCCGGGTTCTCGCCGGGATGGCCGAGGTAGATCGCAGTCGCATTCGCAAAAGTCGGCTCGAGTTCCGCCCACCACGATTCATAGAACTCAGTCAATCGCGCGAGAACGTCCGGATGTTTCGCCGCAACATTCGTACTCTGACCGGGATCCGCTTTTATGTCATAAAGTTCTTTGCCGTTGATCAACCGCCACTGTGACGTCATCACGGAACTTTTCCGCCACTTGATCGGATCTTTCACTCGTTGTGAATCGGTGACAAGAATCCGGTCGGGCCAATCGCTCGGAACGTCACCGGAAAGGAGCGGCGCGATGCTCGTCCCATCAAATTTGACGCTACTGGGTGGCTCGATCTCACACAACTCGATCAATGTCGGCAGCACATCGACATAGGCGGTAATCGGATTGACGTCGCGGCCGCCTGTCATTTTCCCGGCGGGCCAATGCACGAATAGTGGGACTCGATGTCCGCCGTCGTACTCACTTCCCTTTTTACCCCGCATCCCGGAATTATGAACTTTGTCACCAGATGAAGTCCCGTTGTCGGTCGTGAAGATGAAGATCGTATTGTCGCTCAATCCCTCAGCCTCGAGAAACGACCGGAGCTTGCCAACGTTGTCATCGATGTTGGCGATCATCCCAAAGAAATTCGCAAGGTTGACGTTCAAATCCTGGTACGGACGACTGGATTGCTCGGGCGAATGCATCGGCCCGTGCGGAGCGTTGGTCGCGATATACGCGAGGAACGGCTTGCCGGCTTTTTTCTGGTCCCGAATGAACTGCTTTGCGTAATCAAAGAAAACGTCGGTGCAAAAACCTTCGACAGCCTCAGGTGTGCCGTTGTGCCAATAGCTGCCGTCGAAATAGGCGTTGTCCCAGTAATCCGGCGTTTGGCCTACCCCGCCGCCGCCGTGGCGCATCACCTCGGTGAACCCTCGATCCTCGGGACGGTAAGGATAGTTGTCGCCGAGATGCCACTTGCCAAAAATTCCGGTTGAGTAGCCGTTGTCCAGAAACACCTGGCCCATCGTGACTTCGTCTTCGCGAAGCATCGAGCGCCCCATGATCGTGTGCCAAACACCGGTGCGATTGGTCCAGTGCCCGGTTAGAAATGCGCAGCGCGTCGGCGAACAGGTTGGCGCGACGTGGTAATCGGTCAATCGAACCGAATCGGCAAAAAGTTTGTCGATGTGCGGCGTCTTGAGTATTGGGTTTCCATGGCATGACAGGTCGCCGTGACCCTGGTCGTCCGTGATCACGATGACCACGTTCGGCTTTTCGGCCGCAAATGCAAAACTTGACGAAGCGACGAGAACAACAAGAAAACAAAGCGAGTGTCGTAGCATGGATCTGTGAAGTTGCGAGTGCGTGCGAATCTGAACCGACCGCCAAGCATTGTAGAGAAACCAGCCAGACAATGTTGCTCGACTAACGCTCCAGCTTCTCGTTCCGCTGTCGAAACAGGGCCAGGCAACGGCCCGTCGCTCGCGACATACGACGTCGGGTGGGGCGACGAACAAGCCGGCGAATCCTTCGCAGCACCAAGCGGATCTGCCACATCGACTTTGGGGGCCGACCAGATCCGATCTCAGCCTCGGCCGCCACGAATAACCCAGGCCGCCTGCGCGACGGCGACCGCGGCTCGGTCGACGACACGAATGCGGCCAACCGATCTTCGTAATCGCGCGGAGTCGACGGTTGGGCTATTGAACGAGTTCGCGGATCGGGGTGCTCGCCGGCAATGCGGCGCAGATGATTCCAGGCCTCGAGGCGGTTGAGCGTCCGGATCGCTTCTCGACGAACGCGAAAATCCGGATGTGCGGTTTTCGCGACAACGCTATCGACCGCGTACCGGTTTCCGATCCGCCCCAGCATCCAAAGCACGAGTCGAATCACCACCGTTTCGTGTGTCGTCTCGAGGGTGTAGGACTTATCAAGCGTGTACGAAAGTGCGACCGGCGCCGGAACAGATAACGCCCGCCGAAGACGGGGCCGCAATGAAAGCAGACCGCGCCGCGATCGAAGGTGGGGTTCGCTGGCGATCTCACCGAGCATCAACAGCGTCCTGGCTCCGGGCGAGCGTAACGCGTACCTTTTGCCGCGATGGCGGAAGGTCTGTACGGGGTGAAAAAAACGGCCAAGCATGAATTCGACTCAAAATCCGTGACTGCGACCGCCCGTCGGTGAATCGGAAATGGTGACAGCGGAAGTGGGATGCCCACGGTCCCATTATCGGGGATCCACGACCGAAGTCCATCTCACCCGAATTCCCCGACAACGGGCGTCTCCGTCAAAAAAACGGCGTGACCCCTAACTGCGATCCTACCCGACCCCTGAGCGTGACCCTGGCCAACAGCCCAATTTGCGGTCTACGCGGGGTTAACAGGACAATAGAGTGACGGTAATAGATAGGATAAGTGAAATGGGCCGCGCGACGACGAAGAACCGAATCTTCGGCGGCGCGGCGTAACGACGAACACGAGCACAAGAACTGATGAAATCGAGTTATGACTGCGTGGTGATCGGCGGCGGTCCCGCCGGATGTTCGGCGGCCGCGATCGTTGCCGAGGCGGGGTTCGAATGCCTGCTGATCGAGCGTGAGCCGGTGCCTCGGTTCCACGTGGGTGAGTCGTTGATGCCAGAAACGTATTGGCCGTTGGAACGTCTTGGTCTCAACCAGCGGATTCGCAGGTCGGGGTGGCAGACGAAGAAGAGTGTTCAGTTCGTCACCCATCGCGGCACCGAATCCGAGCCGTTTTTCTTCCGCCAGCACGACGAACGCGACTGCAGCGAAACGTGGCAGGTCGAACGGAGCGAATTTGACAAGATGTTGTTCGATCGTGCCAGCGAGCTTGGCGCTGATTGCTACGACCAGACTCGATTGATTGATGTGCAGTTCGATGAATCACAGCGGGCAACGGGAGTACTCATTCGCGACCGCGACGGCAAGGAGCACGAAATCGCTTGCAAAGTTGTGATCGACGGGACGGGCCAACAGTCCTTTCTTGCCAACAAGCTCGGATTGAAAAAGGTCGATCCAGATCTGAAGAAGGCCGCAATCTGGACTTATTACAAGGATGCAGTGCGAGGGGAAGGTGACAACGAAGGCGCGACAATCATCCTGAACACCGAGTCAAAGCAATCGTGGTTCTGGTTCATCCCGTTGTCACGAGGAGTCACCAGCATCGGCTGCGTCGGCGACACGGATTATCTGTTAAAAGGTCGCGGCAAGCCGGAAGAGATCTTCCAGCAAGAACTCGAAATATGTCCGGGACTGAAACCTCGGCTCGAGAACGCAACGCAGCTGGGCGACATCCGCACCGCGAAAGAGTTTTCGTACATGACAAAGGCGAATGCGGGAGACGGCTGGGTGTTGGTCGGCGACGCCTTGGGGTTCATCGACCCTGTTTACTCCTCCGGCGTTTACTTCGCGCTTGAAATGGGCGTGCGTGCCGGGGATGCTGTCGCCGAGGGCCTGCGTAAAGGCGACCTTTCCGCACAGCAACTCGGATCGTGGTGCGCGTCGTTTAAAGAGGGTGCCCAGTGGGTACGGAAGCTGGTCAACGCGTTCTACACCAAAGAATTCAGCATCGGTCGGTTCATGAAAGAACATCCGGAACACCGCGGCAACGTCACCGACTTGTTGATCGGGCGCGTCTTTGGCGCAGGGGCGGGCAACCTGTTTGCCGATATGGACGCTTCGATCGAGCGTGCGAAGATGGAATCGGTGGACATGTGAGCGATCGAATCAGCTGAAAACGCACGGACTTTCCGAGGATTTTGACGCGCCGCGGCGATTCGGTAGAATTTCTGTTGTCGTCAGGATTGGCGTCCTTGTGGATTGAAGCCTCCATTCATGTCCACATGTTCACGGCACGTCGTGTCGATCGTCACTTATCCGATGCATCGATCTGGGGAAACTGTGACCGCCGTTCGATTCGTTCTTGTTCTAACTTTTTTCTGTCCGTTTCTTGTGGTATCCCTTTGCCACGGTGATGAGGCACGCGATTCCAGACTTTTGCGAACGCTATCGGGACGCAACGAGCAAACTCGGCTGCGGTCCTTGGCGAGCATCAACCGCAATCCGTCGGCGCGACGCAACGCCATCGACGACCTGGTCACGGCAGCCCAGCGGCACGCCGCGGAAACCAAACGCGCAGAAATTGTGAGGCCAAGCACCGTCGCGCTGTTGTATGCCATCGGCCGAACCGACCAACCCGAAGCGGAAAGCCTGTTGATCGAATTGCTCGACGCCGAGCATCCGGGTATCGCAATGGCCAGCGCGGATGTGCTCGGGGAGTTCAAATACTACGGCGCGATCGATTACCTGAAGAAGCAAATCGATCGGCCGGAGTACGCGGAGAGTTACGGTTTTCGCTTCAACCTGGTGCGATCCCTTGCGCTCATGCAACATCCCGATGCCGTCGATTTCCTGACACAGCTGCGCGAATCGCTCGACGGACAACTCCGTTTCCAACTCGACAAGCTGCTCAGCGATGTCACGGTCAGCCACTTTCACGGTGATCAGGATCGCTATGAGAAGTGGTTGGCCACCGAAAGCGGCGAGGAGCCAAAGCGGGAAAGCTTCTTTGCGAATGCCGACGTTGAGCCGGATTCACTCAACCGAGTCCGACTGGGTCGACCCCAATACTACGGAATCGATATTCACGCGAAGCGATTGATGTTCATCATCGATCACAGCGGCAGCATGAAGCAGTACTGGGGAAATTATACGAGGCTGGACAGGGCAAAAACCGAGCTGATTCGCGCGATCAACGAGTTGCCAGACAACGCGGAATTTGCCATCGTCTTCTACCATACCAACGTCAAGCATTGGCGGAATGAGCTGTGCTCGGCAACCGAAGAAAACAAGCTCGAAGCGATTCAGTTCGTGCGTCGGCTCGGATACGGAAATCAAACCAACACCTACGGCGCCCTCCGCCGCTCGCTTGACTTTGATGATGATTTAGAAGCGGTCTTTCTGTTGACCGATGGTCGCCCCACCACCGGTGACATCGTGGCTCCGGTCTCAATCGTAAACGATATCTTGCATCGCAACCGCTTCCGACACCTGAATTTCAACACCATTGGGATTGGCGTCAAAGGCCCGACCGAAACATTTCTGAAAAAGCTGGCCGCCGACTCCAACGGGGAATTTCGCGAAGCACTGTGAACTCCCTCTGAAGCCACGTTAGCCTATTTCAGCGGCGTCCCCTCAATCGGCTGACCGTTCGTCGTCAAAACTTGAAAGTGATGGGCCCGGTGTGGACCTTCGTAACTCCACACCACTTCTTTGTCCCGTGTCACCTCCAGCAATTTAACGCCAACTTTGGCGTGATAAGCGGCGATCACGGTGTTGCCGTTGGGAAGTCGCTGGCCGCCGCATGCATCATCGATCGGATTGCCCTCTAAATCCTGATTGCTGACTCGCCAAACGACGTTTCCATCCGCGTCCATCTCCACGACCTTGTTTCCATTGGTCAAGCAGGCGAGCGTGTTCCCGTTTTCGAGTCGAATTGCCGTGAAAGGCCAATTCTTTGCTTCCCGTCCACCCAGTTCATCCAGGTCGGTCCGGAATTCCTTCACGACGTCCCCCTCCGCCGTGTACTCCTTGACCTTGAACGCCAATAAGTGCGGAACAAGGTAGTTTCCGCTGTCGAGTTTTCGCGCCATGCGAGTTTGCATGTGGGCGTTGTCGGTTTCAGGCAACAGCGGAAACTCGATCACGGTGTTTCCTTGCGAATCGATCTCCATCAACCGCGGCTTGGTCCCCAATTCCGTAATCAGGGTATTGCCGTTTTCCAAACGCTGGGCAGTCCCGATTTCCTTGTTGATCGGGTCAATCTTGTACTCAAATACAATTTTTTTCTCGGGGGTGAATTCACGAACGACGTCATTCCACGCGATCAACACGTTCCCGTTTTCCAGTACCCACCCGTCACGGGCCCCGCCCCGTCCCGCGTCCCAAGCTTCGTTTCCATCCTCGTCGATGATTCCCGTGAATGTTGGACCCGCCACGAAAAACGAGTGCGTTATCTCGCCGCAGGCAACTTCGCTGATGGCGGCGATGAGGAAAAACGAGAAAGCCAGGGACATCAAGAGACCGCTTCGCATTGCTGGATAGCTCCACAGTGGGTGATCAAGTCGACAAGGAAACGCGTGCCTGTGCCGAGGCCGCCCGAACCGAGCCTCGCAATGAGGCTGCCACGAAACGGGCTGGCGGGACATCTTCCCGCGCGGCGCGACGGCGTACAATGAAAGGGTAGCGGCGAATCACCTTTTTTCCGGAGATCCTTCGATGGCCCCACTCAATCGCCGACATTTTCTGGCGGCAACTGCGAGCGGACTCGGTCTAAGTCACGTCCTCGACGCCCTCGGTCCCCTTTCGGCCGACGAGGTCAGCATGAACAAGGGAATCGCTCGCTTCTCCGGCGAGATTGAACCACTGGTGCAATTTCTTGAAAACACACCTCGCGACGTGGTGATCGAGGAGACGGCTAAACGGATCCAGGCCGGCGTGGGCTACCGCGAACTTCTCGCGGCGCTGTTGCTCGCCGGTGTCCGAAACGTCCAACCGCGCCCCAGCGTTGGTTTTAAATTCCATGCTGTGTTGGTGGTGAATTCCGCCCACCTGGCGAGCCTCAGTAGCAGTAGCAGCGACCGCTGGCTGCCGATTCTCTGGGCGATCGATAACTTCAAGAGTTCGCAGGCCCGCGACGTTAACGAAGGAAATTGGACCCTGGCCGCCGTCGATGAAGCAAATGTGCCCAAGGGACACCAAGCGAGCGATCAACTCGGTCATGCACTGGAGCACTGGGACGAATCGGCGGCGGATGTCGCGATCACGGGACTGGTGCGTACCGCCGGCGCAAACCGAGTCTTCGACCAACTAGCCGTTCATGCGGCACGCGACTTCCGCAGCATTGGTCACAAAGTAATTTATCTCTCCAACGCATTCCGCACGCTGCAAACCATCGGCTGGGATTATGCCGAGCCCGTGATGCGAAGCCTCGTCTATGCAATGTTGAATCACCAGGGTGATCCAAATCCGTCCGAAAGCGACCTCCCTGCGGATCGGCCCGGTCGTTTCAATCGTGAGCTGCAAGGAAAGATTTCCGACAAGTGGCGTCATGGAAAGATCGATCCGGATGCGACTCGAGATCTGGTTCGCACTCTGCACGACTGTTCGCCGCGCGATGCGAGCGAATTGGTCGTGGACATGATCAATCGCGGCGTCGCGGCGCAATCGATCTGGGACGCACTGTTTGCATCTGCGAGTGAATTGTCGATGCGACAGCGCGGCATTGTTGCATTGCACGCGGTCACGACGACCAATGCAATTCATCACGCTTTTCGCACGGTCGGTGATGACGATACGGCAAAGTACCTCTTGCTGCAGAACGCATCGTTCTTGCCAATGTTCGTCGAAGCGGCGGCCGGACGCGGCAAGCTCGCCGATCGACGAGTCGATGAATTGAGTTCCGAACCAACCCGTGAAATCGATGTCCCCGGTATTTTCCGAACGATGGGATCCGACCGCACCGAGGCATCCCACCAGATGTATGCCTATTTGTCGGGCGGAGGAAACCCCCAAAACGTCGTCGATCACGCACGTCGTTTAGTGTTCCTGAAAGGGAGCGACTCGCACGATTACAAGTTCAGTTCTGCTGCGCTCGAAGACTATCGCGTACTCACACCGGAGTGGCGAAACCGGTTTCTCGCCGCTTCGACTTACCAACTACGAAGCGAGACGGAACCAACACGCGGACTGGTCAATCGAATTCGTACGGCAATCGGTTAGTTGTCCGTTCACCCGAGTTCGGCCTGTTATCGCCCGAGTTCGCCTGTTAACGCCCGAGTCGATCAACCTTGCTCTGCAGCGAGGACAGCTGAAGTCGTAACCGATCGGTTTCGCGTTGCAGTTGCGTGACTTGCTGTGCACCGGTGGTGACTTTCGACTCCAGAGTGGACACCGATCGTTTCAATGCGTCGGTTGCCTGTCGCTGCATCGACCCGTTCCGCTGGGAACTCAGCGATGTCGTGGATGGTCGGACGTCACGGACCATCCGCTCCAATTCGTTGACTTTCAATCGCAGCGCAGTCAAGTCCGTCAAACGAACCCGGTCTCTTTGCGCAACCTCGAGTTTTTCGATTCGGCGCTGGAGGGCTTCGATGCGATCGGGATCACCGCCGTCACCGAGCACAGCCCGCTTGTCGTCAAACACAAGAACAAATAACAGAACGATGCACAAAACGGCGGTGATAAAACGAGCAGTCATTTCCGGGAGACCTTTTTCCTGGGGGTGTCAAAAGCTCGGATCGCGCACGACAGCGCACGCTGCCCCTGACTGGGGATCGATCGAGTTGGATAAATGATGACGCATCATGATCAATGCGTTACTCAACATTTTACACGTTCGCTTTTGCAAACGCACGCCGTTGCAACGTGAGCGGTTGGCTTGACCACTGGTACGCCCCGAACAACAGGAATGTGAACAGCAAGTCGCCTGCGATCGTGTAACCAAAGAATGGGATGGCGCTGGTGTAGCATGCCAACAATCCGAATCCGGTCATCGGATACCATCCACCCAGCCAAACCCCGAAATTGCTGATCAGGAAGAACAGCGAAGAAGCCGCAAGCGAGCCCGCGGGTAAACGGAGCTTGCTCTGATTCGATCGCATCCAACGACCGACCGGAACCGCAGCGAGCGCGCCGGCGTACACCAGTGCCATCGTGACCGGATTGTAGAATCCCATACCTGGAACGCTCAGCAAGTGCCCAGCAAGATCACTCAGCAGCAATACCGCCAACGGGACCAGGTACGCTCGTCGGCCCACCAAATAACACCCTGCGAACAAACCGAGCGCACCGACGCAGGCGACATTCGGCGGGTGTGGTAGAAAACGGCTGGCGGCGACAACGAGAATCAACAGGTAAAACATCGGAGGGCTTTTCGGTGAGGAGGAAATCCAGTTCCAACCCTCCTTTTTTATCGATTGGCCCGCTCCGGCGAAAGGGCTGTGACATCACAGCCGGCTGGACCGGTGACCAACCCCATCGCCGGGATCCCCGAAATGCCCAGGCGAATGCGATGATCAGGGAAACGCGATGATCAGGGAAACGCGATGATCGCACCCGCCACGGCGGCCGCTTCGACGATCGCAGCCCGCCGGTCATACGGCGGACGCTGCAGCAGGGCCGGAGTTCGCGAACCGGAGCGATAATAGCCGAGCGTGTATTCGCACTCGCTCGGATGTTGCAGTGTCATCAAGTAGGGCAACATCGCGACAGTCGCAAAGAATCGCGCACCGGAGGCGGCGGGCTGTAATTTTCCCCACCGCGTATGTCCATGCCGTTCCAACATGCGGTCCTCGAAATACCGCGGCTTTGAAAAGGTGTTCGGCGCTGCCCAATGACTCAGCGTCCAAGCCCAATTCGCATCACGCTCGGCGGCGCTTTCGGGCAAGCGGTAGATCGGCGCGTCGACACCACTTCGAAAACCGACCGGAATGTTGCCGTCGCCAATGTCCGCAGTCGCGATCGATGGGGCCACCAACTCCGGCAACCGAAATCCGTCGCCGGCGTAGGAGGGCTTGCTGATCCGAGTGTCGGTTTCGGACGCAAATTCTTGCGCCGAACAAGCCGTAGCGAATGCTACCGTCAAACATGCAACGGCTATCCGCGTCATGAGCATTTGCCTCGTTCTTGTCATCATCTCAATCCGTCGCGTCGCAAACCAAGCGGTTGTCCCTTTCTAGCAAATTCGACGCTTCGGCACCCCGCACCGACTCGAATACGCCGCGTCGTCACAACCGTTACAAAGTGAACTCGCTGGAGGGATATCGGGGACACCAGAGGCCGTCGCAGCCAAAATCGGTCGTTACGCGGGGGCGCAACCTATGTTTCAGCGAACAACCAACGAGTGATTACGACACCGGGACGATGAAGACAAACGAAGCGGAAACCTCGCAAAACGCCGCGAACGCCGAACTTGAAAAACTGGAACGCAAGCGACGTAAAATGAGTCTGCGTTGGCGTCTCTTTTTCTGTGCGCTGTTCTATCTGCCGGCGCTCTACTGCAAGATGAGCGGCGACTACGTGACCGCCGCCGTGCTGGCCGTCGCAGGCATGGGAGCCTTCGGTGGTTACCGAGCCGGCGCGCTGAATATCCTGACCATGTTTGTCGGAATCACCGCGGCGATCCTCTTCGCCCCCGCGCTCGGGCTCGAGCACGAGGAGACCTTTGGCCAGTACGTCGGCACGACGGGACTTACGAACCGATTCCTCAGCGTTGGAGCGATCGGGCTCGGGATCACACTGGCCGTATCGAGCTTTGGCATCTCCCTGGGCGGAAAGATCCTTCGCAGCCTCCCTCGTCTGGACTCCATGAATCGGTGGTGTGGTTTTTGCATCGGTGGATTGGAGGGAGCTGTCGCGATCGCGTTTTTCCTCGGCGGATTGATGGTGCTCGAACCGATCGAACAGCAACGCGCGCAACAGCGAGACCCCGATGATGTTCGTGGGCAAGTGATCTCGCGATTCATTTTGTCGACAGCGGCCAGTGCCAAGGAAAGCCGTGTCGGTCCAGCAATAGTCGCCTACAACCCATTCATCCGAATTCCACAACTGAACAAGGTCGAAGAGGTCCAACAAAGTGTCCAGGTTCTCAGCGATCCAGCGAAGATCCAGGGACTGCTGTATCATCCCGCAATTCGTAAACTGCAACACCGGCCTGAGGTGCGCGAAGCGGTCAACGAGCTGACCTCGGATCCTGAAATCCGTGAGATCTTGCGGTCGGGCCAGAAGATTGACAGGTCGACTGCGATGAAGTTGTTGAGCCACCCGGCGGTCATGAAGTTGGTCGACCAGCCCGGGTTTGTCGAGGAGGCAACTCGGGTCATCCACTCGACGACATTGTTCGCGGTGGCTCCGTAGTTCCGTCGCACGCCGGCGCGAGACCGCTTACTTACTCGCCGAAGCCTTCCGTTTCGTGGTGGGTTTGCAATACCGGTCGAGCCAATCGAAGAAGACTCGGTGCCAAAGCACGCCGTTTTGCGGCCCGAGCACCCAATGCCCTTCGTCGGGAAAGTATAGAAACCGTGACGGCACTCCCTCGACCTGTGCGGCCGTGAATGCCTCGATCCCCTGGGTGACCGGAACTCGAAAGTCTTTCTGTCCGTGAATGACCAATAACGGCGTCGTCCAGTTCTTGACGAAACGATGGGGAGAGAATTGATCGTATTCACGCTGGATCTTTCTGCTTTCCCAATAAGGTCCACCAAGATCCCAATTCACGAAGAAAAGTTCTTCCGTCGAACCGTACATCGATTCGAGATTGAACACGCCGCAATGTGAGATCATGCATGCGAAGCGGTCCTCGTGATTTCCCATCAACCAATAGGCGGTATAACCGCCGAAGCTGGCCCCGATCGCACCGGTCCGCTTCGGGTCGATAAAATTTTCCCCCATCAAATCGTCGGTGGCCGAGAGAATGTCCTGCATCGCCTGGCCGCCCCAATCACCGCTGATCTGGTCGTTCCACTCGCGGCCAAAACCGGGCAACCCGCGTCGATTGGGGGCAACGATGACGTAATCATTGGCGGCCATCAGGTGAAAGTTCCAGCGAAACGAAAACCATTGACCGATTTGGCCCTGCGGCCCGCCCTGGCAATACGTCAACAACGGCCATTTCTTCTTGGGATCGAATTTCGGCGGATAGATCACCCAGCAGTGAATCTTCTTGCCATCGGTCGCCTCGACCCACCGCTGTTGGATCTTGGGAAGCTCCAGGTTCCGGTACAGCTCATCATTGACCCGCGTGATCTTTTCAGATGTCCCTTTGGACAAATTGAGCAGCCCCAACTCGGTTGGCCGCAACATGCTCATATACGAGACGAGCGCCTTCTTTCCGCTGGAGTCGACAGCAATCAAGTTCCAATTGAAACGCCCGTTGCTGACTTGTTTTGCTGGTCCACCGACTCGCGGCACACGGTACACCTGCACTGTCCCGTGGTGTTCGGAAGTAAAGTAAAGCTGGTTGCCGTCGGGAGACCAGGTTGCGCCGTGCGTTGTTTGATCCAATCCGCCAGTCGCTTCGGTGATCTCTCCGCCGGCCCGGTCGTAGATCATGATGCGATTGCGATCCGATTCAAATCCCGCGCGCTGCATTGAATGAAACGCCAGGAAACGGCCATCGGGAGAATAGACGGGATTGTTGTCGTATCCCTCCATCCCCTCGGAAATGTTCACCACGGTCGTCGGACGCTCGACCTTGACAACAAACACGTCGCTGTTGGTTGATTCGGCCCAGTCATCGACATCTTTCAATGTGTAGGCGATCTCCGATCCGTCAGGCGACCAATTGAATTGTTCGCTTCCCCCAAAGGGCGGTACGGGGCAATCAGCACGCACATCTTTCATCAGATCGGTCGCTTCCTCGGCGCGTCCCTGTTGATCGAGCTTTGCAATGTGCAAGTGCGAGAACTTGTAATCGTGCCACGCATTCCAATGTCGAAACATCAAAGAATCGATGATCCGTGCGTCTGCCTTGGGCAGATCCTCAAAAAGTTCAGTCACTTCTTTGTCGAGCTTGATGTCGACGGTAAAGGCGAGATGCTTTCCGGTCGGATCGACTTTCAGATTTGCAATTCCTTCTTCGATGTCCGTAACCTGGTAGGCACCTCCATCGACAGGATTAATCGACCAGGCTTGCGGTTTCGCCTCCTCGTCTTTTCCTGAAAGCCCGGATAAATAGATCCGTTCACCAAATGGCGAGGGAACAAATTGCACATCGCCAATCGATTTCCAATCGGCGACCAACGTTCTTGTATCGCCCGAAGTGAGCTCTTTTATGAAAAGCGTGCTTGTCCCTGAGTTGTCTTCCAAGTCGTAACGCTTGACGGTGTAAGCGACGTGTGTCCCATCGCTCGAGAGCGCTGCGTTGCCGACCCGGCCGAGTTTCCAAAGCAACTCCGGCGTCATCCGCGTGATCTTTTCTTCCGCCCTCTCCTTCTTCTTTCTGGTTTCTTGCTGAGCGCTTGCGGGAAGCGCGGGAAGCATGACTGAAATCAGAACCAGAGCAATCAATTGTCGAATCACGGCGGCACTCCTTGAGGCTGTCAAACCAATGGCGTCTAAGGTTAGCCGATTGGAAGGCGCGCCGCAAAAAGTGCCCGTCACGCCAGGAGGCTTATTGCCGGCCCTCCGGGCTGTACGGGTCGACCCAACGACCAGCGGTGCTCGCACCAACGCGCACAGCTACGCAGCGGTCTGGTACGATGTTTTCTGCGCACATTCACCGTATGAGGCTGCCTAAACGCGACGGCAATCTGGTGTGGACCCGATTGTGATCCGGTCAATCAGCGTCATGAGAACACCCGGTGGGAAGCGATAGTTTCGGGATGGACGAATGACCGACGTTACGCTGATCCTGAACGCAATTGAGCAGGGGGATGCGTCCGCTGATGACCTGATGCCGCTTGTCTACGAGGAACTGCGTCGGATGGCCGCGGGCAAGATCAAGCAGGAAAGACCCGGACAAACCCTTCAGGCAACCGCGCTGGTACACGAGGCATTCCTGCGACTACTTGGAAGCAAGAGTACTTGGGAAAACCGCAGGCACTTTTTTGGCGCTGCAGCGATTGCCATGCAGAGGATCCTCGTCGAACAGGCGCGGCGAAAGCAGCGTCTCAAACGGGGAGGCGAGTTTCAAAAGGTCGAATTGTCGAACGTCGACATCATCGCCGACGAAGGCAGCGCGGACGACGATCTGTTGGCACTCGACGAGGCATTGCGTGAATTGGAACGCGAAGATCCCCGCAAAGCGGAACTGGTGCGGTTGCGATACTTTGCCGGCTTGAACGAAGACGAGGCCGCCGAAACGCTCGGGATTTCCCGTGCTACAGCCTCGAGGTGGTGGGCATTCGCCCGGGCATGGCTGTTCGCGAAGATCCGGGAAACGTAGCGGCAGAAGACTTCTTCGTGACTTTTTGCGATTTGTGAGGCGCCACGGGCCTCTGCGTCGCATGACATGGTGTCGCGAAGTAGTTTTACGATGGGAGAAAACCATGTCAGAGAGCGAAGAGACGTCCCATTGGGATGATTCCGGCCAGCGACCCGCCGACGCCAGTTCGATCGATCCCCACTCGGTCGATCCCCAATCGATCGAAGGGTTGTTCTTGACGGCGCTCCAGAAATCCTCGCCGAGCCAGCGGGAGGAATTCTTGCGGGAAAGGTGCGGCGATGACGTAGAACGCAGGAATCGTGTCACTGCGCTGCTGCGGGCCTACGAGGATGCCGGAAGTTTTCTGGAAACGCCCGTTGGCGGGACGCCCAGGCGGGACGATATCTCGCTCGATTTTTTGTTGCCAAGCGAAAAGCCCGAGTGTCTCGGTATTCTCGGCCCCTACGAAGTGCTGGAAGTGATCGGGCGCGGCGGCATGGGAATCGTGCTGCGGGCGTTCGAGTCGAAACTCAACCGCATCGTCGCGGTGAAAGTGCTGCTGCCTCACCTTGCCGCAAATTCAACAGCACGTCGTCGATTCCTCCGTGAAGCCCAAGCGGCCGCGGCCGTTAGCCACCCTCATGTGGTAACGATTCATGCGGTGGAGGAGGCAACCGATAGAACGCCGCCATACCTGGTGATGGAATGCGTGGTGGGTCAATCGCTGCAGGAGAAACTCGATGCAAACGGTCCGCCGCGGCTTGCCGAGATCTTGCGGATCAGCCGCCAGATCGCCGAAGGGCTCGCCGCAGCACACAAACAGGGTTTGATTCACAGGGACATCAAGCCGGCCAACATCTTGCTCGAAAACGGGGTCGAACGAGTTACGATCACCGATTTCGGTCTGGCACGTGCGATTGACGACATCACGGTCACGCGCGCCGGTGAGGTCTCCGGAACGCCTCAATACATGTCACCCGAACAGGCAAGCGGGCATCGCGTCGATCATCGCAGCGATCTGTTCAGCCTCGGATGCGTGATGTACGCGATGTGCACCGGCCACAGTCCCTTTCGCGCCGAATCGTTGGCGCAAGCAATCAAGCGGGTCACCCAGGACACGCCGCGCGACATCACCGACCAAAATCCAGAGGTACCTGCATGGCTTGCGCAAATCGTCATCCGGCTATTGGAAAAGAATGCAGACCAGCGATTTGATTCGGCCGATGAACTTGTCGGAATCCTGGACCTACATCTCGCCCGCTTACAGAGACCCGCCGACCCCGATTCACATACACAAATCAACAAACGGATTTCTTCGGCGACCGGCAACCAACCCACCACCGAAGCGCACCGTCGATCCTCCGCGACCCAGGCGAGCGACTCGGTCGTCGCAACGAACTCGGGATCATGGCTGCGTTTCGGAATTGGGCTCTTGATCGCTGCCGTCGTCGGTGCTGTCCTGTCGCCGATCATTCTTCCGGAGTCGTTGTTCAATACGGATCTGCAAGCTGTAGAACGGCGATTGCTGCAGTTTCTCGGTGTTGCGGCCGCCGCAATCGTCGTGTCGGTCGCAGTCTGCTTTGCCGCACTCGGGCCGAACCGGCAAGCTCGGCATTGGTCTCTGGTCATTTCAAGTTTGGTCGGAACCGTGGCCTGCGGTTTTGGATGGGCAACGTTACTTCGCAGTGGATCAGCCGCGAGTCAAACGGATTTTGCACTTTCCTCCCTCCTGATGTTGTGCTGGCTCGCATTCGTGGGTTACGCGGGCCGCACTGTGGTCGGCGCGACAGAACCCCGCCACGCGGAACAGCTTGAGACGCTTCATGCACGAGTCGGCAGGCGGTCGTTTCAACTCGCGTTGTTTGTCGCCGTGTTTCCAGCGTGCCTGATGTTGACGGGCGTATTGATCGACGGTGACATCATGGAATTCGCCGCAATCGCCATGATCACAGCCATCCCCGCTTGTCTCGTACTCATTGTCGCCGGGTACGTCTTGCGATACGTGCTCGGAGGCGAACAACGTCGTCGAATCGACGCAGTATTCCCAATTGTGATCGCGGCGTTATTGGCGGTAGCGATCGGATTCGTCCACAACTTGATCGACTCGCCTCCGAGTCCCAAGCCAGCGCCCGTTAGGAGATCAAACAGCATGATGACCCGGGCTCAACCCACCGTCGTCTTCAGGCATCCGGAGTGGGAAATTCGCGAGCTACTTGTGAATCGAGGTGGCTCGACGCGATACGTCGTATCGCCGAACGAAACCATTGTTAAGCTTCCACTCGACTCGTTGCACAACACCGCTGCCATCCACGTGATCCTGAAAGACGGCCGCGAGTACTTGCGACACGTTCTTCCCGTCAATCAACAGGAAACGGAAATCGTTCTTTCGGATGAAGATCTTGAGTTGAGAAACCAGGCGTTGGTGGAGGTCGTCGAAGACATGCCTGGTGTCAAATTGCGGATGGTGAATTATCCGACGCAGAAGATTTCGAACAATGAGTTTTCCATCCTTGATCCTCCGTTCCATAAAGCTCTGTTGCCGGGAGTGCATCGGATTGTGCTCGACTACGTTCGCGAAGAATGGGAAATCCCGGCGGGATTCATCCAATACGCGAAGCTCGATTACCGGGTGGCCGTACCCGATACCAATCCGATCAAGTTGTCACTCAAGGAAATCATTGAGCAACACGGCAGTAATGAGAGAATTCGCCGCATGAGCTGGAATCCCGATTTCATTCCCTTGCCGAACGGAACGGAGGAATAACATCAGCGCTCCAGCGCACGTCCCTCGCCCGAAATTGGATTGAGCGTGATTCGATGGAATCGATACCGACAATCGTACGCGCCGAGGAAGAGTGCATTGTCATCCGGCGTCTTCCAGTAGTCGGACAACGACAATTGATCACTGCCACCCTTCCAGTCGACAATGGCGCGCCCATCGACGGACATCGTGACGCGGTCCTTCAAAACCGTCACCGTCAGCTGTGAAAGACGGTTTTTTTCGAACAAGCGACCTTGGAAAGTCGTCTCGTTGCCGACATTGCGTCCGTCAACGTTTTCCAATGCGCTGGAAATACTTTCACCCGATGCGTAATTGAATAGTGTGGCAAAACGGCTCTCACCCAATCGTTGGCCGAGGATCAATCC
>JAHELS010000015.1 GCA_024644085.1 Rhodopirellula sp. | reverse complement strand
ACGGCCAGGTTGTCGTGATCGAACCGCGGATGACAGGGCTCGTGTTGCTGGCCGATCCACCGGGGGAAGAACATCTGAGGTTGCGGCTGCGGTTGACCGGAGGTCCGAGCAGTCAACTTCTGTTTTGGGACCGTCGTGGTCTTGGCACCGTGCGCTTGCTTCACCCGGGCGAAGTCGCACAGCATGTTGATTCAAAGTTGGGTGTCGATGCTTTGGCAATTACCGCGGACCACCTGCGCGATCGATTGCGAACGAGCCGACGGGCGGTGAAGGTCGCATTGCTTGATCAATCGGTCGTGGCGGGAATCGGCAATCTCTATGCAGCGGAGATTTTGTATCTTGCCGGCGTGGATCCGCGTGCTCGGTGCGATCAGCTTTCGCGTCACCAGTGGGAACGAATCCAGCGGGCAACGCTCGAGGTATTGCGTGACGCGATTCGCTACGAGGGGAGCACGCTGAGTGACGGAACCTACCGTAATGCGCTCAACGGCGAGGGTGGCTACCAAAGCTTTCACCGTGTCTACGATCGTGCCGGTTTGACGTGTCCCCGGTGTGGGGCCGGCAAGATTCGTCGCATCGTCCAGGCCCAGCGAAGCACGTTTTTCTGCTCGAATTGCCAGCGAAAACGTGGTTTGCACCGATCGGTCAAGCTGGTTTGAAGTTTCTTTCTCAAGTCCGGTCCCAGTACAATGCGAGCGTGCGGGGTTCCTCTTGGGGGAGGCCGACACCGCGTCATGTGAACAACAAAGGCTTGCAATGCATTCCACACAAACCCGGCGACAATGGCTTCGGACCGCGACGATCTTGACCGCGGCCGGGGCCACCGGGCAATCGCTGCTGGCGGCTGATGAGAATCGTCGTGCCCGCTGGAACGAGTCGGTCACCAAAGGACTCAACTGGCTCAGCCGAACACAGTCATCGCGCGGCCAGTGGAACACCCAGGTCTATCCAACCGCGATGGCGGCGTTGGCCGGAACGGCGTTGATCGCGAGCGGCAGCACAACGACGCAGGGTCCTTACGCCAAAGAAATTGCCCGCGCGTCGGATTACCTGATCAGCAAAAGTCGGAGCAACGGATTGATCGGTGATCCACAAACCGATTCCCGCTACACCTACGGGCACGGCTTTTCGATGCTGTTCCTCTCACAGGTTCTCGGCGAAGAGGGACTGCTCGATCGTCGCGAGGAGTTGGTGGATGTTTTGACCAAGGCGGTTGAATTCAGTGGCAACGCGCAGACCGCCGCCGGCGGTTGGGGATACGTTTCGGCAAGAGAAGGAAATGACTTTGACGAAGGTTCAACGACGATCACTCAGGTACAGGGTTTGCGTGGATGTCGCAATGCGGGCATTCCGGTCAGCGGGAAAGTGATCGACAATGCGAAGCAGTACATCTACGGCTGCAAAAATCCCGACGGCGGTATCAGTTACAGCTCTCGCCAAAAGGGCAGCAGCCGGCCGGCGATCACAGCCGCCGCACTCGCCGCACTTTATAACGCCGGTGACTACGACAGCGAGCATGTTCCCGAAATGCTGAAGTACGCCAAGGAGTCGTTGCATGACATCAGCGACGGCACGCGTGCGTTTGGACACTGGCACTACACCTATCTTTACTACAGCCAGGTGGTGTACCGCCAAGGGAACGATTTGTGGCATTCGTTCCGTGACCGGCTCTACGACCGGATCGTCAGCGAGCAGCGACCCGACGGATACTGGGAGGGCCAGATTCATCCCGTCTACGTCACCGCATGCAACCTGATCATGCTGCAACTCGACCGAGGCTATCTGCCGATTTACCAGCGATAGCGAATCGACCACCGCTAAGGGACCGACAAGTAGCGATGACGAGTGTTCTTCGACGGTCTATTCCCCAATTTCGTAGGCGAAGATCAAGTCTTGGTCGCGAATCAACAGCTTGCCATCGGCGATGACGGGGTGCGCCCAGATGGCTCCTTTATCTCGTGGCAGCTCGGTTTGTCGCGGGAGTTTCAATTTGCCTTTCTCGATCCAGCCTTCGCGCGTCGCTTCGACGAGGCAAAGCGTGCCATCGGTGTCGTTGTAGCAGTACAGATGGCCGTCGGCAAAACAGATCGATCCGCTGCGGTTGGGGCGCAACTTTTCTTCCCACAGCGTTTCACCGCTGGTCAGGTCCTGGGCCATCCACACGCCACCGTTGGCCTTGCTGAATCCGTAAATGGTTTCGTCGACCAACACAACACCGCCGTGATGGTTTCGCATCGTCTTGTCGGCAAGGTGGTAAACCGAGTCCGCCGTTAGATCTCCCGGCCCCTCGCTGGTGAGTTTCAATAAAGTGTTGCCCGCTCCGTAATCGCTGGTGTGATATAGCCGATCGCCGTCGACGATGGGAGTCGGGATGACAGCCACTGTGTTTCCGGTCGAGGTGTCGGAAAAGAGTTGTTCGCCCGATTCTGTATCGAATGCGAAGAGCCCTTGCTTGCTGGCGGTGACGTAATAACTGACCGATCCGACCGTGCCTTTCATGATCGACACATATTGAGCCCCCTGGGTGACACCCTTGCTTGCCCAGACGCGGTTGCCGGTTTTTCGATCGACCGCAAGGAGAAAATTTGATTCCCCGGGAGTCACAACGACGCGGTCGCCGTCGACAAGGGGCGAGTCGCTGTAGCCCCAAACCGGGATCTTGCCTTCGTGGTCGTTAACCAAATCGGTCTTCCACTGCACATCACCGCTGGTCCGATCAAGCGAAGCGAGGATGCCGATGTCGCTGAGCACGAAGACCTGGTCTCCATCGATTGTGGGGGTGCTGCGCGGGCCGCCTCCCCAGCCGTGGTTGTAATCCTCCGAGACGCTGGCTCGCGAGATGGTCGTGCGCCAATGCTCGCTGCCATCCTTTGCGTTGATGCAAATCGCGAAGCATTCACCTTCACTCGATCCGAGCGTATAGATCCGACCATCGAAGATCGCGAGGGTGGAGTATCCGCGGCCCGCCTGGTTGAATTCCCAAGCTTGATCCGGGCCGCCCTCGGGCCATGACTTCATCAGATCCTGCGGCGCCGCGTGGCCGTCGCGGTTGGGGCCCCGCCACTGTGGCCAATCCGCGTCACCGCCGACGGCGAATGGCACGGACAGAGTGAGCATCGAAATGCAGCCAACGTAGGAAAGGAGAGCTCTGGTCATAGGTAAAAAAATCGAGGGGGAACGAAGCGACGCATCGCCAATATAACGAGTTTCATCAATTGGCGGCATTGACCCAATGCGGACTAAGTGGCGACTCCTTCGCTCATTTGCAAGTAGACCATGTCACGGTAGCGGCCTCCGTCACGAAGCAATTCGTCGTGTGTCCCGACTTCGACGACGCGTCCGTCCTCGAGCACGACGATCTTGTCGGCCCCGGCAATTGTGCTCAAGCGGTGTGCGATCACGAGTGCTGTGCGGTCCTCGAGTAGTTCGCCAAGGCTTGCCTGGATCAACCGTTCGCTTTCACTGTCCAGATTGCTGGTTGCTTCGTCGAGCACCAGTAAGACCGGGTCGGCCAGGATCGCACGGGCGATCGCAATTCGTTGCCGCTGACCGCCGGATAACTTGACGCCCCGTTCGCCGATCATGGTGTCGTATCCGCCTGGCAACCGGCGAATGAATTCGTCGGCTGCCGCCGCATCGGCCGCGGCAATCACTTCCTTTTCGGTTGACCGTTTGCGAGCGTAGGCGATGTTCTCGCGAATCGTTCCGTCGAACAGAAAAACGTCCTGTTCGACGATACCGAGCAGACTGCGATAGGAGCCGAGTTCGATATCGCGCAGGTCACGCCCATCCAGGCAGATGCTGCCGGAGGTCGGATCATAGAAGCGGGCGATCAGATTGGTGAGCGTGGTCTTCCCGGCTCCGCTTCGTCCAACCAACGCGACCGTTTCGCCGGCTGCGATCTCGAGCGAGATATCGCTGAGCACGGTCGGCTTGGAATCGGGATAGACAAAGGAGACATTCCTGATCGAGATCGCTCCGCGGACGTCGTTGCGATTCAATCCGACCGATGCGTTGCGGCTTGGCAATTCTTCTTTCGTTTCGAGCACGTCGAGCACACGGTCCAGTCCCGCGAGATTGTTTTGGAATGACACAGCGCTGGCGGCAATGGTCGCCAAGGGATCGAGCAGCATGGTCAAGTAGACCAAGAACATCATCAAGTCACCAAGTGTCAGCTCGCCGCCGATGATTTGGTATCCGCCATAGAGCAACAGTCCCGTCGACGCGATCGGAATGACGACCTCCCAGATCGTTTCGATGATCCGTGTCCACCACCACGTGAACAGTTGCTGACGCACTAGAAAATCGCCTTCGCGAACAAAACGGGACGATTCGCTGCGGCTGCGCGAAAAGGTTCGCACGACGCGGATGCCGCCGAAGGTCTCGGTGGCGTTACCGTCGATTTGTTGACGCTGCTTGCGAATGTCCCGGTAAAGAGGTCGGATACGATTGATCCACGTTCGGTGCGTGACCCACACGACGGGCAGCAACATCAACCCACCGACCATCAATTTCCAATCCACCAGCATCAAGATGATCAAGCTGCCGGTGAATTGGACGATGGCTCGCCAGGGGTTGTACAGCATGCTGAAGATCAAGTCGGACACGCCGCCGGCGTCTTCGCGAATCAGGCTGGCCACGCCTCCACTTCGCATGCTGTACACCTGATTGAGCGGCAACTTGATTGCATGGTCAAATACTTTGCGTCGAATCGACACTTGAGTCTGATTGACGGCCTTGGTTGCCATCCAACGGCTGGCCAGGTGCACGATCGTCGAAATGATTGTCACCACGACGACCACCACGGCGATCGCCACGAGCAGTCCCATCGGCGAACTCGGTAAAGACATCGTCGAACCCGGCAGCGTCAACGACTCCACCCACGCCGGTAGCGGCTTGGGAGGATCGGTGAGCGCTGAGTCGATTGCCAGCTTGGTCCCAAAGGGTGGGATCAGCCGCAGACCGATACCGATCGTCAACAGCACCAGAGAGAGAATGATTTGTCGCCGATGGCTCGAGGTGAGCCGCAAAAACTCCTTGAACAATTCGCCGAAGCTGCGATCTCGGCTACCCAGTTTTGTCGGGGCCTGCTCGCCATGACCGTGGGGGCTATGACCGTGATGCCCATGACCATGAGGCCGGGGGCGCTCACCGCGGGCGTTTCGCTCGCGGACTCTTTGGCGATATTCGGAAAAACGGCTGCGACTCGGCTCGGTGGGCATAGCTAATTGGTAGTGTCGAGCAGCGAATTCGACAACCGCTCGATTGGATCGACCATTGGGTCACCGTGGACGCGAGCCCCCGCTGAGCGACACGAGGCACTAAACTGGCCGCACCCTCCGCGATTGCCGCCCTGCCCTTCCCCTGGCCAACGGATCGACTCCGTTCCCGACGATGCAACCAATCGACTACTTCGTCCTGATTTCCTACTTCGCCATCATGATTGCGATCGGGCTGTGGGCAATGCGCCGCGTCAGCAACCAAGAAGACTATTTCATGGGCGGGCGAGGTTTTGGCAAATTGTTGCAAACCTTTGCTGCCTTTGGCGCGGGGACCGGCGCGCACGAGCCGGTCACGGTCGGTCGCACCGGGTGGACAAGTGGGCTTAGCGGTGTTTGGTCGGCGTTGATGTGGTTGTTCGTGACACCGATCTACTGGATCACCGCGGTGTGGTACCGCCGAATGCGACATCTGACACTTGGCGACTGGTTTGTCGAAAGGTACCAATCGCGATCAATGGGCGCGGCCTACACGCTGTTTGCGATCGTATTTTACATGTTCTATTTGTCGACAATGCTTTCGGCGATCGCCAAGTTCGCTGTCCCGCTGATGGGAGTCGAAACGGGTTTGTTCGGGTACGAGTTGAGGTACACGTTGATTCCGTTGATTGCCGGGGTCGTGATTGTCTATGGCGTGCTCGGTGGACTGACCGCAGCCTACTGGACCGATTTGATCCAGGGCCTGTTCATCATTCTGCTCTCGGTCCTACTGATTCCGTACGGACTCTGGGCACTGGCCGCGCAATACGGCGGCGAAGGCCAGGACGGTTTGATGGATGGTTTCCGGATCATGCACGATCGGGTGTCGGGAGATTACTTCAGTTTGTTTTCGGGACCGAGCAGCGGCGAGTTTCCGATCCAGTACATCGTCTCGCTGTCGTTGTTGGGGATGGTGGGGATTGTTGTCCAGCCGCACTTCATTGCGACCGGCGGTGGTTCGGCAAAGAGCGAGGATGAGGCTCGCATCGGATTGGTGGTCGGCAACTTTTTGAAACGTCTCTGCACGGTCGGATGGGCGTTGACGGCGCTGATTGCCCTCGCGCTGTTGGCCGGCAGCAGTGAGATTGCGGAGGACCCCGATCGTGTTTGGGGCGTGGCGGCACGTGAGATCCTCGGTCCGCTTAATCTTGGGCTCGTCGGGCTGATGCTCGCTTGTTTGTTGGCGGCGATGATGAGTTCCGCCGACACCTACATGATCGTCACCTCCGCGCTGGTCGTACGAAATGTTTATGCCGCCTACATCGATCCCGATGCGGACGAGAAGAAGTATGTGATGGTCGGACGGATCACGGGATTGATAATCATTCTCGGCGCGTCCGTTGTGGCTTTGACCTACGCCGACGTCTTCGGCCAATTCAAAATGGCGATGGAGTTACCGATTCTTTTCGCAGCACCATTCTGGGTTGGCATGTATTGGCGACGGGCCAACCGAACGGCGGTTTGGGGAACCATCTTCGCATCGCTGTTGATTTTTTTCGTGTTGCCATTTGCGATCCCGGTCATCAATCCCGGGCTTCGCGAAAGCGCATCCCTGACGACGACGACGCAAATTGTCACCAGGACATTCGATCGCTTGGCGACCGACTCGGATGTCGCGCGTCATGAAGCGTGGATCGGCGCGCAACAGAACCTGATGGAAAAGCGTGATGCGTCCGATCACCCCGAAGCCACGACCAGGTACGAGGCGGCGCTCGATTCACTCGGGCCCGAGCCGCCCAAAGCGACCGTGGGTGAACCCATCACGATCTCCATGAAGAGCGGCGGCCAGGCGATCTATTGGCGAGGCGGTGTTAAACCCAAGGACGCGGCCGAGGTTGAATTGGTCAGCGAGCACCAGGAAGGAAGCACACAGGTTCGCGTCGAGCGAATTACCGGAGCCCAAGTCGGGCAGGGATCACTGAATATCGATTTCTTGTTGTACTCGGTTGTTGGAATTGATTTATCAGAGGCGTCCAAGGCGACATTGGAAACGCTCCGCTTGCCGGCCCGTTTGTTAACTCCGTTTTTGGTGCTGATTCTGCTGTCCCTTTTCACTCCACGCGAGGATGAGCGCGTGCTCGACCGCTATTTTGCAAAAATGAATACGCCGGTTCTGGCGGATCACGCTGCGGATCAACGCATTCTCGAGCAGGCGTACGCATCACCCGAAACAACGCGGACACGAAAGCTGTTCCCAGATTCAGATTGGGAATTCGTCAAGCCGACCGTGAAGGATGTTGTCGGGTTCCTCGCCGCGTGCGTCGTTTGTTTCCTTGTCATCGCGCTATTGATCTGGCTCGCAGGCATCGGAGGTTGAGCTCGACCGGCCTCAGCGATGAGCGAGTTGTTTGGCGAGATCACGGATTTCACGCAGCGTTTCCACGTGCCGTGGTGACCAGTTCGACGCAGGATGCGCTGTGCCGGTTTCCTCATCACCCAGGCCAGTCGTCTTGGTGGTCTTCACGCGGCTCATGATTGAATCGCGGATTTCCGCTGCCTCGGCAACCCCTTCGATCAATCCGGCGTGCATGCCGAGGCCGGCGCCTGCCTCGTTCACTGCTCCGCCGCCGCCCGCGGTTTCCACGACAACATTGGCGATCCCGAAGAATCGTTGCAGCGGGCCCTGCGTGACTTTGACGTTTTGGACGTTCTCGAATGTGATCGTCGATTCACGAATCAACCAGATCCCACGCCGCAGACGCATGCTGCGATCGCTGAAGACATACCATGTCGTGTCGAAACGCAAATAGATCGCCAGGTATCCAATCAGGCTGATTGCAGCGAACAAGATGACGACCGCCACGGAGCCAATCAGCACGAGTGGCTCTTCACTTGCGATCAAGATGACGATCGAAGCCACCATGACAATGATCGTTATGATCGCGATGCTGACCCAAAACTGGAATTTCAGATATCTCAAAAAGCCGGGTGAAGGCTTGCGTGAGACAACCGATTCACGATCTATCGCGGGCAGGATCGGAGAGGTGCGCGGGACGCAGAAAAAACCGGAAAGCATTCCCCAAATGCCCTCGTACAGCCATGACTGTGCCGTCGCCGAGTCATTTGCGTTGCTCATGCGCTTGCGTCTCCGCCGGGGGACGATTGGTCAGCAAGTTGCCGCATTGAGTCACGAATTTCACCAAGCAAAGCCAGGATCGCGTCATCCTCGTCGGTTTCACCCTGGTGTGGTTCGTCCGACTCGCCACGCGCCCCTCGCATTTTCGCGTACAGATGATCTCGCAGTGGTTCGGCCTCAAGGATGCCTTCAATGCTCATTTCCGGCGTCGCGCTGCCGGAGGCAGTTTGCACCGCGAGGGTCGCCAATCCAAGCCACCGCTGGACGATGTTGCGCGTTAAGTGAATGTCTTGGATGCGACGATAGGTCAGGTAGATTTCGCGGCGAAACAAAACTCCCCATTGCATCGCGATCCCGCTTTCGTCGAAGCGGTACCGAAGCGTGATGTACTTGAAGATCAGCGGAACGAGCGCGAACGGAAAGAAAGGTCCAGCGAGGAAGCTGCAGAGGATGTAATACTTCAACAGAACCGGCGCTGGACGCGTGATATCCTCGGCGCGAAACTCAGCGGCGCTCTTGCCGCTTGACTCGGAAAGTTCGCTCAAGTCATTTCTCCCAAGGGGGGCCGTCGAGGGGTTTTGTGCGTATTCGAAATCGGGAATCCGATCTTGGCATCATCCCGGGAAGCAGCAACCAATGCCAACATCAAGAGCTTGCACTACGGTAACTCGACAAGGCTTGCCGAAATACCCAGCGGCTCGTCACCACACTCAGAAAAGTTGCCACGACGGCCCAGAGGACAAACATCCATTCCTCGTAGGTCCGGGGATCGATCGGCTTGGCAATCAGTCGGGCCGGCACGTTGACAACAAGCAGCACCGGCACAATGAAGGTAAAAAATCCGTACAGCGGACGCCCCCAACCGCGGTTATACATTTCCATCGGGTAACGGCTGAAGTTGGTGATGTAGAACCAGAAGTTGTAGAGCGTCTGGTTGCGTCCGAGCCAGATGCTCGTCGCGCTCAGACATATCATCAGGCTGTACATGATCACGATCCCGCAGCCGATGAAAATCACGTACAGCAGCACAGAAATAAGCGACGGAACCATCGGATTGACTTCTCGCGTGGCGAGCGCGTAGAGGGATACGACCGCGATGACCATTCCGGCGAAAAAATTCGACAGTGCGCTCCAGTCAACTTTTCGGAATGAGACCAGGAACTGTGTGTCGATGGGTTTCAACAGCGCAAAGTCGAGGCCGCCGGTGCGTATCAACTCGCTGAACTCCTCGGCATTGGGCATGAAGAACGCCTGGACCAGCGAATTGATGAACCATGTCGTCGCGATGAACAGAAAGAATTTGTCGCGATCCCATCCGCTTCCTTCACCAATCGTATCGGTGTACTGGAACAGAATCAGGTAGAAGCCGACGTTCATCAGCGTCCAACCGATACTGCTGACGCACTGGAGCACGAAATTGGTGCGGAACGTCATGTCCCGCACCAGGCTGTTGCGGGCAAAGGTCCGGAAAACATTCCAGTAGCTCGGGCTGAATTCGGATCGCGAAAAAAGCTTCACTCCCCTACCCTCCAAACCCGCTGTATCGATTCACTCCTCGCGCGTAAGCGACGCGGCAGACGACGATAAAGAAAACCAGCCAGAGAGCTTCGATCGCCATCTCCATCGGGAGATCTTCCTCGGGAATCTTTCCAAGAAAAACGGCCGCCGGGAAATAGGCGAGGTATTTGAACGGCAGAAAGTTCACGAACCCTTCGATTCCATCGGGCAACATTGTCAATGGAAACATATGCCCGGACAGAAAGAAGCTGAACAGCATGTAGACAAACAACAATGACGAGACTTCGAGAAACCAGAACCCGATCATCCCGATCGCTGCTTCGAGGAAGAAACCAATCAGGAATCCCATCACGAGCGACGCAATGAATGCAGCCATGACGTGCGCCGGCGGCCATCCAGCAACGAAGTAGTGGCGGCACAAGTAGAACACAAGCGCGAATGGCGCGATGGCAATCGCGTAGTAAGCCAACTTGTGCGCGATCCGGTTGAGCAGAAGAAAAGCAATCAGATCGATCGGTTGGATCAGGTATCGCTTGATCTCGCCCTCGCGTATTTGGCGGGCGATTCCCGAGGCTAAACCCGGCATGCTCGAGAAAGCCCTGGCGATCATCGTCAATAGGTAATAGGCGACGATTTCGCGAAAGCCGAATCCCGCGATGCTGGCCGCGTCATCGCCTTCCGGATCGCCAATGGAATCGAACACGGCGTACCAGAGAAAGATCTGGGTGATGATGGGGAGAAACCGCATCAGCGTGCCGAGCGCAAAGTCGCCACGGTACACCAGACGTTCTTCCAGAGAGGTGCGCAAGATCATCCACCACAACGACAGCCGCCACGCGATCCCGCTGCGATGACTTGCAGCCGGAAATTCCTGGGTGGTCGAAGCGCTGGACACGGTGCCTCTGCAGTACGATGATCAATGACCGGTGGGGGTGTGGTACCCGAGTGATATCGGTTTCGCCGCGAATTGGCGAGTCCCCGTCGCCGTCGAGCGTTCCCACTAACGATTGAGATGCAAAGAGATGAGAGCCGACTTGCACGTCATGGCGTGCGTAATCCTCGCCGTAACCTTTGTCCAAGCCACCCCCGCCGCGTCTCCCAGCGCTGTCACGATGCCGCTGTGGCCATCGGTGCCGCCCGGATCGACTGCCAGCGACGAAGGCGACGTTCCCGAGTTGATTCTCACAAGGGTGGAATCGGATTCGCCCACAGCGGCGATCGTGATTTTGCCAGGAGGAGGTTATGGAGGGCACGCGATGGATCATGAGGGATACCAGTTTGCCGAGTGGTTCCATTCACTCGGCGTTACATCGGCCATCTGTACGTACCGTCTCCGTGGTAAGGGCAATCAGGGAAAGGGCTACGGACATCCGATTCCGATGCAAGACGCACAGCGAGCGATTCAAACTTTGCGGGCACGGGCGGCGGAATGGAACATTGATCCAGACCGCATCGGCGCGATTGGGTTTTCGGCGGGCGGCCACCTGTGCTCGACGATATCGACTCATTTTGCCGACGTCGATTCGTCGAGCGAGGACCCGGTCGCGGCGGTTTCATCGCGACCTGATTTCTCGATTCTCTGTTACCCGGTGATCGCGTTTGACAAGCCTTACACGCACAAGGGTAGCCAGCGGAACCTGATTGGTGAAAACCCTGATCGTAAACTGGTCGAGTTGCTCTCCAACGAGCGACAGGTGTCCGAGCATACACCGCCGACCTTTTTATTCCACACGGCCGAGGATAAGGCGGTGCCACCAGAAAACAGTGTTCAGTATTTCCTGGCTTGCCAGAAAAACGGCGTTCCGGCGGAACTGCATGTCTTTCCCAAGGGGCGCCATGGACTCGGTTTGGCAAAAGACCAGGCGGGTGCATCCCAGTGGCCCGCACTATGCGAAGACTGGTTGCGGCGACTCGGTGTCGTTACGCGGTAGGCTCTGGTCCTGCCTACGAAGCTTTCGCTGGTATATTCTCCCGCTGTCCACTTAGGCATTGGCGAAAAGGCGCCCACGTGAGCGGGGCTTCGGCGCGGTTTGTGCCGACGCGATGAAACCGGATTCGGTCGGTTCGTTCTCAATCGTTTGCAGCGTTGAGGCGAACGACTTCTTGGAGTCACCAAGACATCTCGCGGACAAATCGATCACTTCCTGAGGATCGGTGATCTCGGCGAGCGGGTACACGCCGGTGGGTGATTGTGCCATCACAAGAATACGGTTTCCGCAGCGAACCAGTGTGACCCGCGTTCTCGCGTCGATAGCGGTGCTGCCGAGTCCGTAGAGGACTTCTTTGGGAACGTTTCCCTGGGCCAGCGTACGTCCGTTGAACTTTCGCGTTATCCACACCATGGCAGCGAACAGGCCCAGCACAACGGCGAGGCTCGATGTAACAGTGATCGCGGGTCGCGCGATTCCGACATCTCGGCCATTGTCTGCATCGCCTTCGGGCGTTGACGCATCCGCGGCTGGTTTGGGTCCGAGTGCGGGGAACGTCGCGGACGTCAGCTCCGGTGTGGTTTCGGCCGAAGCCTGGATGACATCGTAACCGCGCGGTGTCGCAGAGGTGCGAGCCGTTACGTTTTGCCGCTGCAACACGACGCCGGACGGGTCACCGTCGCGAGTGATGGTTTGACCCCAGGTGACCGTGAAAATCGAAAGCGAAAAGACAAAAGAAATCGTCCTGATCAACAGATTCTGCATGGTCGGATCCTTGGCGACGTTTCCCTTGTCTTCACACTTGCGGACAGAGGAATCCTGGACGGTCAAAACTGAAATGGTCGATTAAACGCCGATTAGTTCTGTGACTCGTATACAGAAATTGTCGTTCATCACCAAGACTTCTCCGCGGGCAATCAGTCGACCGTTAACGAACACGTCGACCGGGTCACCGGCGAGCTTGTCCAGTGCAACGACCGAGCCGCCACGAAGCTGCAGCACATCTTCGAGCCGCATCTGGGTCCGCCCGAGTTCGATCCGCAGATCCATTTCGACTTCGCCGAGCAGATCGATCGGTTGGCGATCGTCATCGGAGTTATCGGGCGCGAGATCGCCAAGGCTGAAAGGTTTGGCGGTCGCCTGGGGCGAAACGTTTTCGCCGGCGGCTTGCTCGAGTGATTCGGAGGCCTGGTCGAGAAGTTTCTCAATCTCGTCGGTATTGAGTTGATTGCCCCCCGACTCTTTGCCCGTGTCATTCTCGGTCGCAGTCTCGGTAGCGGGGCCGTCGGCGGCCGCGGTTGATTCGCTGCTGGAGCCCTCCGGCGCCGGGTCACCGGCACTCTCATCGTTTTCGGGTTCGTCGTTTGGATCGGCCACTGAAGCGTCCTTGCCTGAGGCGAATGTTTCACGCAGGAGTTTCCTGGGCGAGTGCGGATGAACCGCATTCGCGAGCAGATTACTGCTCGATCAGCTGGTAACTCTTGAAACCGACGCCGAGGAGCAGGTCATCTTCTAGCAAGTGGTTACATGTCGTCAAAATACGGCGTTCGAGCAACCCCAGATTATTCTCGTTCAGCTCTTCCAGGGCGCTATTGCGGATTTTCATCCGGATTGCGTGGCGCAGGCGACCCTCTTTATTGCCGAATTCAGACTGCATTTTGTCGAGGTTTTTCTTGCGTACGAGCCCGTAGAGATCGATTTCAACGCGGTAGGAGCGTTCGGTGTCGATCGGGCTGAAGGTTTCGCCGTAGAGTCCGAGTTTGAATTCACGGACGGAATTCTCGTCGGAAGCCTGTTCCTCAGCGGCCGCCTCGCCTTCCTGGACTGACTTGATCAGTTTGGCTTCAGCCAGGGCGCTGACTTCGTCGGCGCTGGGGACGAGGAAGAAAAACATCCCTGTTTCGAGCAGGACGACGATCGCAACAAAAGCGATAATCAATCCACGTCCGCCCCCGCCGCTGGCAGGGGCGCTGGGGGTGGTTTCGTCGTTTTCCGGCGTTGCTGCCTCGTCGGCCATCACTCTTTCTCCGGGCTCGTGTCGTCCAATTGGATCGTAGCCGCATTTCGTTCATCGGCCGTTCCGTGCAAATCCTCGACTGTTTCATCGAGCATGAAGACTTCGACACGTGGATTTCGAGCCACGGCGCTGCTGCGGCCGGTGCGGCTCATCGGCTCACTT
This sequence comes from Rhodopirellula sp., assembly GCA_024644085.1. GTDB lineage: Bacteria > Planctomycetota > Planctomycetia > Pirellulales > Pirellulaceae > Rubripirellula. The sequence goes on along the minus strand of JAHELS010000015.1, from coordinate 39,529 downwards.
TCGGCTGCTGAGGAGATTCGGAACCGCACGGCCTCGATGCCTTCCCGCTCAACGAGAATTTTTTGAACCGCCGCGGCCCGGCGAAAGCCGAGCAAAAGCGCCTCATCGGTACCCTCGGTGCGAGCGGCAAACTCTGCCGAAACGTGACCTCTTACCTCGATCTTTTGCGGCTTGCCCCGAAGCTGCGCCGCGAGACTGGTGATCACCGCATCGGCTGATTTGGTGATCTTGTCCGAACCGAGCTCGAAAAACACAACCGATCCGACCGCGGTCATTTGCCCGGGACGCACGATACGGACTTGCCGTTCTTCGCCGACGGGAGCCTTTTCCGGGACACCGCCTTTGGCCGTATCTTTCTTTTTCGCACGTCCGGTGGTTGCCAACGTCGTGTATGCGGCGGTGCGCGGACGCGATTCTCCCGGGGTCAGCGCGTTGAGTGTGCGCGCGTAGCCGAATTGGCGCTGCATCGAATCGACGAGCGCCTGGTACGTTTCTTCTTCTTTGATCTCGCTGAGTGAGACCAACATGATGAAGAACGTCAGCAGCAAGCTCATCATGTCGCCGAAGGTGACAACCCACTCGGGAATGCCCATTTCATCTGATTCTTCTTCCATCATTACTCCGCCTCACGTTGTTTTGGCGGCAGAAACGTTCTCAGTTTCTGGTCGATCGCCCGGGGACTTTCACCCGATTGAATGGCCATCACGCCTCGAATCGCGATTTCAAGAGTGATCATTTCGTTACGACTGATCAAACCGAGCTTCTCAGCGAACGGGCTGAAGAACACGTTGGCCACGATAGCGCCGTACAGGGTTGTGATCAGTGCGATAGCCATACCGGCACCGATGCCCGAGGGATCACTCATGTCCTGGAGCATCATGATCAGGCCCATCAGCGTTCCAATCATCCCGTAGGCGGGCGCAAACCGGCCGAGTTGATCCATGATGCCCTTGCCTTCTCGGTGCCGGGCGGCGATCGCTTCGACCTCGGTGCGCAACACCTCTTCAACGACTTCGGGAGTGCTTCCATCGACCGCCATCTGAATGCCCGATTTGACCAACGGATTGTCAATCTCGGCGACCTTCGATTCCAACGCCAACAACCCGTCGCGGCGAGCAGTCTCGGCCAATTCGACGATTTGCTTGATCAAGCCAAGACGGTCTTCGCTTTTGTTCAGCAGCACCTTCAAGGCGATCATCGGAGACTTCAGCATGCTGCCGAGCGGAAAACAGATCAGTGCGGCGGCGACTGCACCACCAACCACCACCAACATCGACGGAATATCGATGAATGCGGTGAAGGGCGCGTTACCGAGTGCGATTGACGCGATAATCAGGCCGATGGCGAGAATAAGCCCTACGAGACTTGCGATGTCCATGGTTCAGTTCTGCGGTGGTCAGGTCTATGCGGTCGTGTCAGGATTCAAGGTGCGGACGTTTCCCGTCGGCATCGGCATGTAGTGCTTGCGCTGTTGATAGTGCACGGCACGCTCGATGACTTCTTCCATCTTCTCGGAGACCACAATCCGATCGCCGCTGGTGAGCGTGACGAACGTATCAGGCCGACATTCGACGTAACGAATCAGATCGGCATTGAGCACGAAGGGCTCACCGTCGAGTCGAGTCAGCTTGATCATTGAGAGTTCCCCCGAGCTGCACGTCCGCCGCCGGCTTTGTGGTGCCGTGCTTGGGCATGCATTGATAATGCGTTTGGGGCACGCACCGACGTGGTACGCGCACAAATCGCCATTGAAAGCTAGATCACGTTGTGACCATGAGACGGACGTGGCGAAAAAGAAACAGCAGGTTCCCGAGTCGACCAGACCGTCACATTCGTCATGGCCCTCACGACCGCAACGATTCAAACGCGGCGAGGTCGGTAAAGATCGAGATCGGCCCTGCCGGCCAATTCGGCGAACACCCGCACAATCTCACGTAACCCGGTGGCGAGATCCTTTTCCGGGTCGCCGCTCGGGGTGGCACCGATTCGGTGGAAATAGGCAGTGGGGGTCTCGAATCGGAGTGTGATATCGCACTGGGAGCCGACCGCGAGGATCACCGCTTCGAAATCGATTGATTCCTTTTGCCCGCCTGAATCGGCCACGCTCAATCGAAAATCGGCAGGTATCTCGTCGCTGCCCTCGTCTTCGTCATCGCTTTGAACGGGAACCGTCGCGATTTCTGTAACGCTTACCGGAACCCGCAATCGCCCGCGGAGTAAATCGGTTTCGGTCAGCGGAATCAAGGCCTCGTGAATCCATTGACGATAGGTCATCGGCAGCATCTTGCTTTCCGCCGCAGCGTGCGGCGGTGATGGATCGAGGATGTTGTCGCGCTGCTGGGCACGAAGTGCTGCGAGGGCCAGGGGAGACATGCATCGGTCGGGCATCATGGGAAAGGACTCGTCCCCGTGATGCGACATTGAATGACCGACCGCGACCGACTCGAAAAGGGTAACGTCGTAGCCGAGAAACCGGCCGTAGAGTGCAGCTTCGACACCGATCGGACCGGCACCGATCACGGCAACCGACCCTGGCGGATCGAGCGTCATCGAATCGTTCATCGCCGATTGTTCATCCATTGACTCGACCGACAGGTTCACTTGCAGCTTCTCGAAACATTGACGCACTTGATTGTTGCCGTCCGACACTGAATGCATCGAGATCAATCGGCGGCGATTGTCCACAGATCAAATCGGCAAGTACCGTCGCGGTAGCGGGAGCGAGATGAATCCCGCTTCGGAAGTGCCCCGCCGCCACGAAGAGATTGCGAGTATCGGGGACCCTGCCGATCATCGGAAATCCGTCAAACGTCATCGGGCGAAGTCCCGACCAGGCGTCGATCCTCGGCGCCGATTCAAGTTCGGGTACCAATCGGGCCGCAAACTGGTGCAGCGAATCGAGAACCTCGTTGGACGTACCAAGCTCAAACCCGGTTTCTTCTTCGTTGGATCCCACCAGTGTGTGACCGTCGTCTCGACAGACAACGTACCGGTGTCCGACGTTGACGATGCTCCGCAAACGGGGTGTATCGGTTTTCAGCAGCAACATCTGGCCGCGCACCGGAACGAGGCTGCATTGCAAACGCAGCGACTTGGCGATCTGTCCTGTCCAGGCACCGCTACAAATCACGACGCAGTCGGCGCTATGGCGGCGATGGTTACCATCAAGCACTTCGGCCGTGGAATCGTTTGATCTGATATCGGTAATCGGCGTCTGTTCGACGAGCCGGACCCCGGCGATGCGACATGCTTCGGCGAGCGCCCGCAGGAATCTCGGCGGGCGGACTTGCGCCTCGCCCGGTACCCACCATGCCGCGCCGCGTGGGCGTCGCGACCACGATCGCAGCGATGGTTCACGCGATACCAAGGCATCCGAGGGAACCGATGCGCACTCAATACCAAGTTCATTCCAGTATCCAGTCATTCCCACCATCGCCGCCCGCTCGCCCGCGGTGCTGGCCAAATACCATCCACCACACCGACGATAACCGCTGTCAATGCCCGTGATTGATTCGAGCGTTTCGGTCCACTGTGGAAACAGATCATGGCTCAGTCCGCGTAGCCGATCGATCGGATCGGTTGCCGCGCCGTAATTCGCCGCCGGCAGGATTCCGGCACCTGCCCATGATGTTCCGCGACCAATTTGCGCGCGGTCCATCAACGTGACTTCGAGGCCGCGACGCGACAATTCCCAGGCGAGACACAAGCCAACCGCGCCCGAGCCGACAATTCGAACGTGCCGTCGATGCGTCATTGGGTACACCCCTTCGATGGCATCCGATCACCGACAATCCGCGAGATGTCCGACGCCAGCTCCGCGAGCGGATGATCTGGCGATTGGATGGACTTGCGAAAGCGGTTTAACTCGTTGACCGTGTCGATGTCCTCGCGCAATTCCAGTTCGGCGTGAGACAAACCGGCCGAGCCGAGACGTTCACGTGTGGCGGAAAGCACGTTCTTGCTGCTCCAGGGGATATCAAGGAACAGCTTGTCCAGCGGCGAGCGATCGACAGGCCACGGTCCGCGAATTCCAATCAAATAGTAACCGCCGTCGGCGGCGGGTCCGAGCACCACGTCGTTGTCATTGAGCAACTCGCCTGCTGCTGCGATGTCATCGGGACCCACGGTGGGACAATCCGCACCGATCAATACCGCCCGCTGGCAGCTCGTTTCTCCCGCGTCGAGATGGAGCTGGAACCAAACCCGCATTCTTTCGCCAAGATCACCCGTTCCTTGCAAAGTCACCCGCCAGGCCGTCTGGAGATCCCATTCGGCGAGGTCCCTTGCGAATTGATCCAGTCGGCCCTCCGGTGAAAGGCTCACGACGCGACGGTCGGCGGCGGTAGCGAGCGTGCGGCATAGGTGCGAGACGAACCGCCGGTGCAGCTTTGCGGCTCTTTCCATGCCGATGTCGACGCCGAGCCGCGTTTTTACCTCGCCCGTGATCCAGTATTTGGTCATCAGGCCAAGCGTCATCGGGTCGGGTTGGGAAGGCAAATTGCGGGTCCGTGATTCGGGGCTGGAATCTCGCATCGTCTCGGTGCGAGTTGCTACGGGAATGTTGCCGGTTAGGATTGAGGTTAGGATGAAGTGGAATCAGTGAAGGCAGTATCCGAGTCGTTGACCGACTCGAGTCGCTTAACCACCCGCGTCAAACCTGTTATCTTCTCAAATCTCTGCGTCTGCCTCCATGGGGTCACGGTTGGCAACCCATGCCAGAAAAGTTGACATCGGAACGCTTTCTTCAAAATGTCGCCAAGAGTGGATTGGTGAAGGCGGAGGCGATGGATCAAGTGGTCGACAAGGTCCGGGCCAAGTACGGGGGCGAGCTTCCCGAGTCCGCCAAGAAGTTGGCGGCGGGTTTTGTCAAAGCCGGATTGCTGACCACATGGCACGCCGAGAAACTTCTCGGTGGCAAGTACAAGGGCTTTTTTCTGGGCAAGTACAAATTGCTCGGTCACCTCGGTACCGGCGGGATGAGCAGCGTCTATCTGGCCGAACACACGTTGATGCACGACAAACGTGCTATCAAGGTTCTTCCGAAAAGCCGGGTCAAGGATGCGAGCTACTTGGCGCGGTTCCAATTGGAAGCGCAAGCCATCGCTTCATTGAATCATCCCAACATCGTATTGGCCTACGACATCGACAACGAAGGCGACGTTCATTACATCGTCATGGAGTATGTCAACGGTGTCGACTTGCAACAACTCGTCAAACGCGACGGTCCGTTGGATGCATCGACCGCAGCCGAGATGGTCGCCCAGGGTGCTCGAGGGTTGGAGCATGCCCACAGCAAGGGTGTGATACACCGCGACGTCAAGCCAGCGAACTTCTTGATCGATGGAGATGGAAGCGTTCGTCTGCTCGACATGGGACTCGCCTTGGTGAAAGCCGATGATGAAAAATCACTAACGGTTGTGAATAACGAAAACGTGCTGGGGACAGCCGACTACCTGGCGCCCGAGCAGGCGCTCAACAGTCACACTGTGGATCATCGAGCTGATATTTACGGTCTCGGTTGCACGCTCTATTTTCTGCTCACCGGCAAGCCACCCTTCAGCGATGGAACCTTGGCCCAGCGGATTGCCAAACATCAGACCGAAATGCCGAAGCCGATACGCCAGGTTCAACCGGATTGCCCCGGAGAGCTGGAAGGCATTTGCGTCAAGATGATTCAAAAAGATCCACGGTACCGGTACCAATCCGCAGGGGATGTGGCCGAAGCATTGGAGAAATTCGTAGTCGCAGTTCCCAGGGGCGCAAAGGTGACGGCCGGCTTGGGCGCCGACCCCGATTTCGATGATGATTCGTCGTCGATCTCCTTTGACGATTCTTCGACCAAGCATGGTGACACGATCACCAGCCGGAACGATGATACACTCGCCAACGCGCGCACGGATTTGGTCCGCGGCAAAGGCATCAGCGCGAGCGACAGCGGTCGTTTGGTGAATGTCAAGCCGCGACACGATTTGATCGAAGGAAGTTTCATCGATCTCCAAGTCGAATCGGGGTACCGGCCTAATTCCGGGATCGCGAGGCAGGCGAAGAAGGAAAAAGAAGATTCGCACGGTTCGTCTCCGCGGCTCGATCGCGGTATGGCGAGAACGGCTGGCGCCTCGAGCGTGAATGTCGGCGGCGATTCGGACGCGCGTCGCGTCGCGCGGCGACCTGGCAGTTCACCTGGTTCCCAACGCAAGCGAGGCATCGATCCGTTGTTGGTGGGTGCCCTGATGACAGCACTTTTGGTCGTTGCTGTGGCGATCGGGTTTTACCTGGCGCGGATCACCAGCTAGGTACCGCGGTCTGGGTCGTTGACGCTCCAAGTGGTATTTACGTGCAATGACCGTCGTTTTTGACAAGCCCTATGAATTTGTCCCGCCCCACCGCGGTGATCTGTGGCCGAGCCTGATTCAGTCTCTGAGGATCGTCGATCTGTACCTCCAATGGAACGAGGGGGTCGTCGATTACGAGTCTCGAAACTTCGATCGACTTCGCGCATCGATTGATCGGGGCGACGGAATCCTGTTGGCGCCGAATCATTGCCGCTACGCCGATCCGCTCGTTTTGGGTTGGCCCGCACGCGAACTGGGCGCACACGTTTACGCGATGGCATCGTGGCATCTGTTCAATAAAGGTCGATTCGATGCGTTTGCCATTCAGAAGATGGGCGGATTCAGTATCAATCGCGAAGGGACCGACCGGCATGCGCTCGAAACCGCCATCGAAATACTCGCGACGGCCGAGCGTCCGCTGATCATTTTTCCTGAAGGAACTACCAATCGGACCAATGACGTGCTGAAACCGTTGCTCGACGGCGTCGCGTTCATTGCGCGATCCGCCGCGCGACGCCGAGAGAAACATTGTGGCGGACGTGTCGTCATGCACCCTATCGCAATCAAGTATCTCTGCGAATCCGACTTCCACGATTGGGCCGATCATCAACTTCGGCGAATCGAAGATCGGCTTGGATGGCACAAGGGGGTTGAACGCAGCCTGCTTCAACGGACGGTACGGCTGGCTGAAGGATTGCTGGCACTCAAGGAGATCGAATACCTGGGCGAGTCAAAAAGTGGTCCACTTCCCGCTCGCAGGGATAACTTGATCGCGCACCTGCTCGATCGCACTGAACGTCGGCTCGGCATCGAGCCCGAGCATCAAGTTTCCGCAAGAATCCGCGCGATTCGTACGAAGGTCGCTTCGCGCTACTTTTCCGCTGATCTCGCGCCGGACGAAAAAAACGGTTTGCATAGCGATGCCGCCGCAGCATCCTTGGCTCAGGAATTGATGTCCTACCCCGATTGCTACCTGCAGCGCGGCCAGGTTACCGATACTCGGATTGTCGAAACGATCCAGCGGATGCAGGAATCATTTTTGGGAAAGCCGGACCACGGCGTCCCATTGCGCGTGGTGATTCAGTGCGGCGAAGCAATCGACGTGCCCGCCGAAAAGGCTCGTCGTGGCGAGCCCGACCCGATCATGGATCAACTGCGGGTGTCACTAAGCGGTATGATTGATGAGCTGTCAAAAGAAGCTCGCCCCATCGAGCACTGATGGCGTCGTACCGGTTACCCAAACATCGAGTCCGTTGCCCATGATCATTGGCGTGCCTACCGAAGTGAAAACAGATGAGTACCGCGTGGCTATGTTGCCCGTGGGAGTCGAGGAATTGGTAGGTCGTGGGCACCGCGTTCTCATTCAGGCTGGCGCGGGCCTGGGGTCCGGACTCGCCGATCACGAGTATCTACGAGCCGGAGCCGAAATGGCGGCCAGCGGCAAGGAGGTCTTCGAACAGTCCGAGCTGATCGTCAAGGTGAAAGAACCTCAGCCCGAGGAATTCGCGTTGATTCGAAGCGGGCAACTCGTGTTCACCTACTTTCACTTCGCGGCTAGCCGTGAGTTGACCGATGCGATGATTGATTCGGGCTGCACCTGTTTCGCGTATGAGACGCTGCGCGACAAGCACGGCCGGTTGCCGCTGCTGACTCCGATGAGCGAAGTCGCTGGGCGAATGAGCATTCAAGAAGGAGCCAAGTACCTCGAACGTCCACAAATGGGCCGCGGAATCCTGTTGGGTGGTGTCCCCGGTGTCGCACCTGCGCACATTACCGTGCTAGGCGGCGGAATCGTCGGCGCCAATGCGGCCCGAATCGCAGCCGGGTTTCAAGCCGATGTGGCGATTCTTGACGTCGATCTGGACCGCTTGCGGTATCTCGATGACGTGATGCCCGCCAACGTCAACATGCTCTACAGCGACCGTCATACGGTGTTGGAACAGATTCAGCGCGCCGATCTGGTGATCGGATCAGTGCTGATACCGGGCGGCAAAGCACCCCGGCTGGTTCGTGCGGAGGACTTGCGGCTGATGAAGCACGGCAGCGTGATCATCGATGTGGCCGTAGACCAGGGAGGATGCGTGGAAACGAGCAAGCCGACCACGCATAGTAATCCCACCTACGTTGTCGACGAAGTCGTGCACTACTGCGTATCCAACATGCCCGGTGCGGTGGGGAGGACCAGCACGTTTGCGCTTTGTAATGCGACGCTCAGTTGGGTATTGCGATTGGCCGAAATTGGAGTCGACGGAGCGCTAGCTAAAAAAGGCCCCCTCCGCGACGCGATCAATGTTCATCGCGGCAAGGTTACCAATGCGGCGGTAGCGGAAGCATTCGGGATGCCCACGGTTTGATTGGGCCGGCGCTGGATCGCCGGTTCAGCGCGGGGTTGAACCGAAATAGCGGTCGCGGCGCGCCGATGTTTCCATGACACGGCGGACGCCCTGGGCATGATCCGGGTTCTCGACGTGGTAGAAAAACTCTTCCGCGAATATGAGGTTGCGCTGTTGTACGACCCGCCAAGTGTAGAACAGGTCATGATGTGGCGTGTACTTGCCGAAGATATTCGATTCGACCTCGGCCTGCAGCTTCTGGATTTTCTGCCATTCGAAGTAGAGCCGATTCAGGTGACGCGGGTTCTGTGCCGCGCGGCGGAATCTGGCGGCCGCGTCGTCGAGACGGTCGACCAACTGTTCATCGGAACGGTCGATCCCGCGGACTGACAACACGACCTGTTCGAATTGTTCAGCCGAGGCTTCGTATTGGCGGGCAAGTTCGAACAGCGCCGGACGATGTTCGGCTCGTGCTTCGGTCGTGATACCGAGCAGCGCCGCAAAGGTGATGCAGAGCGTGATGTAAGTCCTCATGTTCAATCCTCGTTGTCGGCGATAGCGACGCGTTGGCGAGCGTGGGTGGAATCCGCGATGGTCGTGCATACAGCGTGCCAGCGGATTGGTTCTGCGCGACCGTGCGGTGTAAGCTCTAGCCATAGCGGAGTTTGCGGCGACGGCATTCGAAACACCCGGCTTCGGCGTCTCATCGAATTGCCGTCGTTTTGACTCGACTTGATGTCAATCTGAGCCGCTGCTTCATCGCTTCTTTCTCCGTTTCTTCTTGTCTCGGCGATCTTTCTTGCGTTTGCCCTTGTAACGGGGTTTGGCGGACGAATTCGAGCGTTTCGACTTCCGCTCGGCGCGAGTGCTGTGGTTCTTTACCGCCTCAAGGTAGAGCTGGCGGTCCTGGAGGTCGACCTTCGCGATCTTGACGGTCAATTGATCGCCCAAACGGTACCGGTTGCCCTCTTTGAATCCGATGATCATCTGACCACGTCGTTCGTAACGATACTTATCGTTCGGAAGCGTCGTCACGGGGATGAAGCCGTCGACCGGCAGCTTGACACATCGGGCATGAATCCCATCGGCAAAGACGCGGCTGATCACGGCCTCCATCTTTTCGCCGATGTGTTTCTTCAAATAATGCAACAGTTTCAATTCGATCAATTCACGTTCCGCCGCGGCGGCGTTGCGTTCCATGTCGCTGCAGTGGTGCCCGAGCTTTACCAGCGTCGCAAACGGATCATCGGGTGTCTTTTTTCGATCAAGCAGGTTTTGAATCAAACGGTGTACGGTCAGATCGGGATAGCGGCGAATCGGGCTGGTGAAGTGGCAGTAATGCTCCATGTCGAGCGCGTAGTGTCCCTCGAGTTGCGGGGCGTAGATTGCCTTGTTCATGCTTTTCAACACGGCGAAATTGACCGCGTCTTCGAGTGGCGTTCCCGCAACTTGGTCGAGCACTTTCTGGATCTCGAATCGGCTTTCGATCGAGGTGACATTGATACCGAGGTCCTTGACGAAATTTCCGAGCTGTCTGAGCTTGCGTCGTTCGGGAGGCGGATGGATACGGTGCAGGAAGTTCAGTTTCAGGTCATCGAGCCATGTCGCCACCGCCTGATTGCCGGCGAGCATGAACTCTTCGATGATTTGGTGGCTTTCGGTATGCTCGACGCGGTAAGCACCTTTGACTTTTCCGCTCTTGTCGAGATCCAACTTGATATCCGGCATGTCCATGGACAGCGCGCCCCCTTTGAATCGGGACTTGCGCGTTTTCATTGCCAACTCGTGCATCCGCTGGAGCAAGTCACAGATTTCGCCGCCCCATTTGTCGCGGAATGACTCGGGGTTTTCGAGGAACTGATCGACCTGTTGGTAATTCAGCCGCATGTCGCTGTGAATTGCGGCGTTGTGGACCTCGGTATGGGTGATCGTCAGATCGTCGAGCAATTCAATTTCGACTGTTTTGACCAACCGAATGCGGTCCGGTTGCAGGCTGGCCAGGTGGTTGCTGATGATCTCGGGGATCATGGGAATCACGCGGTCAGGCAGGTAAACGCTCGTCGCCCGGTGTTTCGCTTCCTCGTCGATCGCGCTGCCAACGGGTACAAAATGGCTGACATCGGCGATGTGCACCCATAGTCGCCATCGACCTTTCTCGCGCTCGAGCGATATCGCGTCGTCGAAATCGCGTGCATCGAAGGGATCGATCGTGATGGTCAACAGCTTCGTCAGATCGGTGCGACCTTCCGGGACGGCATCGTCGTTAAAGGCGTCGGCCTGTTTGCGTGCGTCATCGAGAACTGTCTCGGGAAAGGCATCGGGCAATGCGTACTGACGCATGATGGTCAGCGTGTCAATTGCCGGATTCGTGTTACTCCCCAGACGCTCGAGGATGACCGCCTCGCCGCCGCTGCCGTCATCCTTGGGGTATTCGACGATCTCGACAAACACCTTGTCGTCATTCTCAAGCGGCAGCCCTCGAACGTCGCCGACCGAGACTGGTTGCTCGTATGGCGTTCCATCGAGGAAGACGGCGGGGTTTGAATCGACGACTTGAAATGTGCCGGTGAATTGTCGGCGGGCTCGTTGAAGGACCTCAACGACAGAGCCTTCCGTGCCACCCCGCCGGCTGGGACCGATCTTGATTTCGACCAGGTCGCCTTCGAGCGCACCGCCGGTCGCGCCGGGAGGCACGAAAATGTCTTCGCGAATCTCGCCGGAATCCTCCGCGTGGCTCGGCCGGACGAATCCAAATCCACCCCCCATCGCCCGACGAAATGTGCCGCGGATCACGTCCTTGGGGCCGCCGACCGAACCGACGCTCATCACAAGATGGTTCGATCCGTAGGTAAGACGACCTTCGAGTGCGAGTTGCTTGATCACGCGCCGCAGCTCGCGAGTCCCCTCAGGATCGAGCTTCAACTGGGTCGCGATCTGCTTCGGCTTGCTGGGGCGGTAATCGGGAGAGACGACCAATCGCATGACGCGGTTGGCCAGAGTCGTTGAGATATCCATAGTCAAGAAACATATCCGATTTGTATCCAGCTGCAGAAGGTCCAACCCGATTGCCCGGAACGAGCGATTGGTTCGGACCGTCAACCTCGGGGGTCGACCGCAGTGACAGAAAAGACCCGATATGGGTCAGAGAAGAATCGCTCGGATCGCGATTCATGGTGTGAGACGCGGTCGCTCGCGAGCCAGAATCTTTCAGGCCACGTGACCACCTATTGCCCCTTGGACAAGCGGCTCGTCGTCAAGGTTCGCGCCGAGGCGTTGTTCCAGTGGTACACGCGAAATCGATCGAACCTAGAATGTCCAACATCCGTTTGACCCTGCCATGTGAAAATTGAAACATGAATCTTGCTCGTGACGGATTCACGATTCTCGCCAACACCGTCTGCGAGGACGGCTGCCGATCCATCGCGGGCGATGTGGATGCTGCGTTCGAATCCGCATCGGCCGATGCGATCCAATCGGGCGGGGCTCGTGTCGGTGGACGAAACCTGATGCGTCACTGGTCCACTTGGCGCCGTATCACCGATCACCCGGATGTCAAAGCGACAGTGACGGAACATGTTGGCCCACGAGCGGGACTCGTCCGGATTCTGTATTTCGACAAGCCGCCGGGCCAGGGTTGGTCACTATCGCTTCACCGTGACAAGACGATCGCCGTTGCCGAGCATCATGAACCGGCCGATCCCTTTTCCAAGCCAACGAAAAAAGCGGGCGTTCCCCACGTCGAGGCGGATGAGGCGTTGCTCAAGGGGATGTTGACCCTGCGTTTACATCTCGATGCGATGACAGTAGAAAACGGTGCCTTGTTCGTGGTGCCGGGATCGCACGAACGTCTCGATGAGACTCAAGGTGAGGCAACCGTGCCGATTCACTGCAACGCCGGCGACGTTTTTCTGATGCGTCCCCTGCTCCTTCACGGCAGCCGCGCGGCCAGTCCGGACACGCTGCAGCACCGTCGCGTTGTGCACCTCGAACTGGCACCGTGCGCCGAATTACCCGCTCCGTATCGGTGGTTTGATTTTGAACCGGTTGCAGGGAACGGCGAGGCGACCGCTTACGAAGGTTCGTAGGCGAGGTTTGGGGCGAGCCATCGTTCCATTTCCTCGATCGGCTTTCCCTTACGTCGGGCATAGTCTTCGACCTGGTCCTTGGTGATTCGGTCGACGGCGAAGTAGCGTGCCTCGGGGTGGGCAAAGTAAAGCCCGCTGACGCTGGCGGCCGGCGTCATCGCAAAGCTGGACGTCAACTCGACACCGATCTTGGCTTCCGCGCCGAGCAGATCAAAGAGCGTGCGTTTTTCTGTGTGATCCGGACACGCCGGGTAACCGGCCGCGGGTCGAATGCCGCGATACTTCTCGGCGATCAGATCATCTTTCGTGAGTCCCTCCTCAGTTCCGAATCCCCATTCACGCCGTGCCCGCTCATGCATCATTTCGGCCAATGCTTCGGCCAGTCGGTCGGCGATCGCCTGGACCATGATCGCCTTGTAATCGTCATGGTCGGCTTTGTAATGTGTGGCCAGTTCGTCCGCCCCTATGCCGGCCGTCACGACGAATCCACCCACGTAATCTTTTCGTCCGCTGTCGCGTGGTGCGACGTAGTCGGCCAGCGACCGAAAATCGGATTGACCGCGGCGCTCCCACTGCTGACGCAGGCAGTGAAATCGACCAAGTTCCGACGACCGGGAATCATCGTTGTACAAAATAATGTCGTCCTCATCGCTGGCCGCATTCCAAAACGCGTAGACGGCATTTGCCCGTAGCGAGTGATCCGCGATGACCTCGTCGATCAATGCGTTGGCGTCGTCGTACAGTTCGCGCGCCTGCTGGCCCACCACATCGCTTTCGAAGATCTTCGGGAACTTGCCTTTCAGCTCCCAAGTCATGAAAAATGGAGACCAATCGACGTAAGGTCGAATCTCAGCGAGCGGGATATCTTCGAGAACTCGTACGCCGGTAAATGAGGGTTGATCGATTCGGACCTTCTGCCAATCGGTCGCGAACCGTTTGGCGAGTGCGTCGGAGTACGGAACCAGTTTCTGTTGGCGGCCCTGGTAGCTTGCTACCAGTTGCGTTTGCAAGTCCCGGTTCTCCGCAACGAAACTTTCACGTTGTTCGTCGCTGATCAGTTTCTCGACCACGTTCACGCTGCGGCTGGCGTCGAGCACGTGGACCACCGGACCCTGGTAGGCCGGAGAAATCTTTACCGCGGTGTGTTTGGCGCTCGTCGTAGCGCCGCCGACCAACAGCGGGAGGTTCATTCCCTTGCGTTTCATCTCTCGCGCAACGTGAACCATCTCATCGAGACTGGGTGTGATCAGCCCGCTGAGCCCGATCATATCGACGCCTCGCTTCTCAGCTTCCTCGAGGATCGTTTCGCTGGAGACCATCACGCCCAAATCGATGACTTCGTAGTTGTTGCATTGCAGAACCACACCGACAATGTTCTTGCCGATATCGTGAACATCACCTTTGACCGTGGCGATCAGGAATTTTCCGCGGGCGGCTGAACCTTCCAAGCCGGCGGCGAGTTTTTCCTCTTCCATGAACGGTTCCAGATAGGCGACCGCCTTCTTCATCACGCGCGCCGATTTGACGACCTGGGGCAGAAACATCTTGCCTGCGCCAAATAGATCGCCGACCACCTGCATGCCGTCCATCAACGGGCCTTCAATGACCTGCAAACAGCGATCGTAATGTTGGCGGGCCTCTTCGGTGTCATCGACGATGTATTTGTCGATACCCTTGATCAGGGCGTGCTTCATGCGCTCGGCGACATCGGCATCGCGCCAAGCCAGGTCTTCGCCAGCCTTCTTCTTCCCGCTTCCCTTGACCGTTTCGGCAAGGTCGAGCAGGCGGTCGGTTGCGTCGGGGCGCCGATTGAGCAACACGTCCTCGACGTGTTCGAGAAGATCCTTGGGAATCTCCTCATAAACTTCCAACTGGCCGGCATTGACGATTCCCATGTCCAAACCAGCAGCCACGGCATGGTACAAGAAGGCGCTGTGCATCGCTTCGCGGACGCGATCATTGCCGCGAAAGCTGAAGCTGATGTTGCTGACACCACCGCTTGTTTTCGCGCCCGGACATTCCTGTTTGATGCGACGGACCGCGTTGATGAAATCAACGGCGTAGTTGTTGTGCTCTTCGATCCCGGTCGCGACGGTCAGGATGTTCGGGTCAAAAATGATGTCTTCGGGCGGAAAGTCGATCTGGTCAACGAGCAGGTCGTAGGCTCGTTTGCAAATTCGGACTTTGTTGTCTTCGTCGGCTGCCTGGCCCTCCTCGTCAAACGCCATCACGACCGCGGCGGCGCCATATTGACGAACGAGCCGCGCCCGACGCAGGAATTCCTCTTCACCATCCTTCATCGAGATCGAATTGACGATCGCCTTGCCCTGGAGATTGCGAAGCCCGGCTTCGAGTACTTCCCACTTGCTGCTGTCGACCATCACCGGGACCGCGGCAACAATGTCGTCGCCGGAAATCAACCGGAGATAACGCGTCATTGCTTCGACACCGTCAAGCAACGCATCATCAAAGTTGATATCGATGATGGTGGCGCCGTTTTGGACCTGTTCACGCGCGACTTCGACTGCTTCTTCGTAGTTCTCGTTGCGAATCAACCGCGCAAATTTCTTGCTTCCTGTTACATTCGTGCGCTCGCCGACCATCGTGAAGGGTATTTCCGGGCGCATCACCATCGGCAACTGACCGGCCAACCGTGTCCACACCGGACCAGCCGATTCCTGTTTCGGCCGGCAGCCCTCGATCCGCGCGGCCATCGCGCGAATGTGGTCGGGAGTCGTACCGCAGCATCCTCCGAGAATATTGACCCAACCGTTATCGGCGAACTCACCAACGATCTCGGCCATTGCCTCCGGGCCAAGATCAAATTGCCCCATGTCATTGGGCAATCCGGCATTGGGGTGACAGCTGATGGGGAGCCCCGTCGCGAGACTCATTTCTTCGAGGTGTGGCCGCATCACGTCCGGGCCGAGCGCACAGTTCATTCCGATGGATAAAACCGGAAAGTGCGACAACGAGGTCACGAACGCTTCCACACTCTGTCCGCTGACGAACGTACGGCCTCCCTTGTCGAATGTGCCGCTGACCATCACGGGGACACAACGCCCGCCGGCGTCAAAGAACTCCTGAATCGCAAACAGGCAAGCTTTCAAATTCAGCGTGTCGATCGCCGTTTCGGGCAACAGGATGTCCACTCCCGCATTGACAAGTGATTCAACCTGGGCGAGATAGCTGTCTTTCATCTCCATGAATGTCGTATCGCGATGAGCCGGGTCTTCGACCTTTGTGCTGATCGCCGTTTGCTTGGTTGTCGGTCCGATCGAACCGGCCACGAAGCGGGGTCGATCCGGAGTCCGCTGGCTCCATTGATCCGCCGCGATCCGAGCACAGCGTACGGCGGCATGGTTGATTTCGTCGACCAATTCGAGCGGAAGATCAAATTCGACCATTCCCACTGGCGACGCGCCGAAGGAGTTCGTTTCGACGATATCACTGCCCGCCTCGAAGTAAGCCCGGTGAATGTCGGTGATTTTCTCGGGGTGGGTCAAACAGAGGATATCGGAGAAATTCTTCAAATCCTTGTGATGACCGGCGAAGCGTTCGCCACGGACCGCCGCCTCGTCCAGACGCAATCGCTGGATCATCGTACCCATCGCACCATCAAGGAGCAGGATTCGCTCGCGAACGAGCTCATGGAGGCGAGAGGCGGTTGAGTCGGCTTGCAACATGGGGGTGAGTTTCACGGAGGATCTTCGCGGAGATCTGTCATCTTCCATCTGCAGAGCCCGCATCACAACCCGCGGTAGGAATCGAGCTCCGTCAGCATTCCCATTCAATCTTGCCCGATCGGCTCAGTTTGGCTATGTCGCAGATCCCTAAAGATCGGAAGGGTTGATTCCGATCTAGAAGAAGAGTGTAGAGAAAGGGTTCACATTGGAACCCGGTTTTACCGTTGTCTACCTTCCGCCCACCAGGAATATCGCATGACCGTCTCGCCACAACGGGCCACGGACGGCAATCCGCATCGAGTCGTTGAAGGTCGCGTCCCCAGAGAAGTCTGTGGTCCCAGAGAAATGAATGATCACATCGAGCCGGAGGCCCCTTCCGCCACACTGCCGCCAACGCTTTTTCAGTTACCGAATCTGAACGCCGCGGCGCAAAAAGCGTCCTCCACACAGCCACAGTGCGAATTGGCGGAACCCTGCTGCACCTCGGTCGGCCAGAGCGAAAACGAGGCACCGAAAGCCGGTCAGGCGATCCCAACATTTCCGATGCCGCGTAACGCCGCCCCCGTGACAACCGGGACTGCCACCGAGAGCCCCCAGGACGCCGCGAGCGTACCCACCTCGAGTTCACACGAATCAGGAACGGAAACATCGCGAATTCAATCAAATCAAACTCCGCTAGCATCCAAATCAGATACCCCCGTCTCGGGCAATCCAGCGGGAAGAGCCTGGATGGAAACAGTCGGGTCGCACGGCATTGTCGTCCTGTTGCTTTTGGTTGTCGTTGCGGCCGCATTGATCACCGGACGCAACACACAGGATCACGACACGACCCTCTCGGAGCAAACGGAACTACTTGATTTTGGCGCTGGGACGGATGTCGACCTACCACTCCCTAGACACGGCTTTGACGACGCGACAGAGTTCGTTTCGTCGGTCGATACCGAACACGTTCCCACGCCGCAGGGCACTGAACTCTCGATCGCAGCGTCGCAATTGGATGTCGAGGCGGCAGAGTCAATCGAGTTGAACGCCGGGAATGAGGCTGGAGATGAAACCCTTGCCGACGTAGCGAATGCTGCCGTTCTCGATGAACCACAGTCGGAGGCAGGGACACCGCAGGGTCCGGGCGCAGAATGGGATATGGTTCAAGTCAACGAATTCATGCTCAATGGCGGCGTCGATGCGCGAGCTGCGTCGACCCGCGACACGTCGACCGACACCGGTTCCACACTTCCGAGTCTGGAAGATCTGGCTGGAGAAAGTGACACGACGGAATCGATGACCCGTTCGTCGCCGCATCGGGTCTCCAACACTCCCAACCCCGTCATCGACTGGTCGCGCTACGTCCCAGAGTACAAGCCTGCAGCCGATTCGAGCCCCCAAAACCAAACTCCTTCACAATAGATGCTTTGACTATGAGTTCGATGGACCAAGCTTTCGTAAAAGCATTCGCACGACGAAACCGTCGCAGCAACCGAGGTTCCGGTACACGGCTTCCCGCGTCTGAGCCAGTGGCGTCACCGTCATCTCCGCCTGTCGCGTCTTCCACCCCGGTGAATTCCGTGGAGGAAACCGTCCGATTGGTTCGGGAGCCGGGGTCGCTGCAAGTTGATCAGTCGGTCGCCAGCACGGCGCAGGTTTGGGTTGATCCGATCGAGGACTCGATCGCGCGTGCCGACGAAGGCGTCTCGGCGCTGCCGCGGCCCCACGTCGAGGCGAATCAACCGCCGCAGCCGCAAATCGAGAAAGCGTCGCCGTCGGAAGCCCCGACACCGGAAGCCCCGACACCGGCCGACGGTATCGAAGCCTTTGCACACATGCACACTGCCTACGCGACGCCGCTGGCCGAGACACCGGTGGCGGCGCCGCAGCAAACAACGTTCGAGATGCCCGCACAGGTGCCTTTCGAATCGACCTTGGCACCCTCTCAGATTCCGGATGCAGATGTCGCTCCGGTTGTTCCAAACGGAACCGTCGACGAGAAAACCGAATTGCGGATCGATGCGCCGTCACCGATCGCGCCGATGGCGCACATTCCTTTCCAGGCTGTCTGGGAGGTGGACGTATTTGACGTTCCAAACGTGGTCGCCGACCTGTTCTTCGAAGGCGTATTGTTCCAACAGATCGCTGAGCGGATGTCCGAGGCGGTCAGCAGCGGGCTCAATACAGTGCTGGTCACCAGCATGTGTACCGGCGAAGGCCGCAGCAGCGTGGCGATCGGCATGGCGATGGCAGCCGCGGCTGCGGGAATTCGTGTGGCGCTGGTTGACGCGGACACGCAGGATCCCACGTTAGCCGATGATTTGCGATTGGACTTGCGGTTTGGTTGGGTCGACGCGATTCGTGGCGGATTGCCGATCAAGGAAGTGGCTGTGCTCGCCGTCGAAGACGGCGTGACGCTGGTTCCTTTGATGCCGCCTCAGGGAAAGTCGTCCGTGGCCGACTCGGAGCTCATCGAGGTGATGGACCTATTGAAGTACAAGTTCGAGCTCGTCATCATCGACGGGCCGGCGGGCACGTCGCCCTGCCTCAAATCCTGCGCTTCATCGGTCGACAGCGCGATTATCGTGCGTGATGTGACACGGACCGACCCGTCGGCGATCAACGCTTTTACACGCAGTTTGCGCGATTCCGGCGTCCAGGGCGTCGGAGTTGTTGAGAACTTTGTTTAACAGCACTCGTTGCCACCGCAGCAGTCGTCACCGACGAGGGTCAATTTGTAGTCTTTGCCTTTGGTGACGCGCGGCGAGCGACTCACGCCGCTGCAATCCATCGGTCGCGCATCGGCATCGGAAACGGCCTTGTGCGGCTCGACCGGCACGAAATGGTCACCGTATGGCGCGCGCGTCATGATCTTGAACGTTTTGCGACAAACTGCCGTTCGTTGTCCCCGCTCGAACACGTGCCCGTCGTCATCGAAGACTTTGCGAAACGGTCCGCGATAGATCACTGCCTCGTGATAGTCGTCGCAGGGTCCCTCTTTCCCCTTGAACGCAATGACGGTCACCGAACGGAATTCGATTCCCTCGACCGTCTGCCAAGGCTCGGTTTGCAAAATCGGCATCTCGATTCCGTAGAACCCGGCCCGTTCAAAAGCGCGTAAGAACTCTGATTCCTGGAACGCACCGGAGATGCAGCCACTCCACAGATCCGGATCGTTTTGCAAGTGTTTGGGGACCGGTTCGTCACTGACGATGTCGCTGATCACTGCCCTCCCGCCGGGCCGCAGGACACGGTGAATTTCATCGAACAGCTTCGACTTTTCCGCGGGATCGACCAAATTGAGCACGCAATTACTGGCAACCACGTCCACCGAGTTGTCCGCGATCATCGGTGACGTTTGACGCATGTTGGTCAGGAAAGTTTCCAGGTCGCGCAAGCCGGCCTCGTCCTTGACCGGATGGTCCTTCAAATAGGCGTCGACCAGGTCGCGATCGATCGCCATGTCCTGGATTTTTCCTTTGCGAAACTCGACGTTGTCAAACCCTATCGTCGCTGCCACATCGCCTTGGCACTTCCGCGCCAACTCGAGCATCGTGTCATTCATGTCGACGCCGATTACTTTGCCACGAGGTCCGACCACCTGGGCCGCGATGAAGCAAATCTTTCCTCCACCGCTGCCGAGATCGAGCACCGTTTCTCCCTCGTTGACGAATTGCGACGGGTCCCCGCAACCGTAATCGCGGTCGATCACCTCTTGGGGAATCGCGTCGAGATAGCGCTTGTCGTAGTTGATTGGACAGCACAGTTGTGGTTCGCGCTGTTGAGCCGCCGCGGAATATCGTTCGCGAACGGCGTCTTCGGTGTTCAGAGAGGTTGTCATGGTTCTTATTGCTCAGAGATCATTTTCCGAAACGACCGCGCCGCCACAACTGCTGCCGGCGCCGGCCGTGCACCCATAGCAGTGGTCGGCGACGGCAATCCGTTGATGAACGAATGCGTCGAATGATTCGATGTCCCAAATGTTCAAGGGTTGCGCGCCACCCACAGGCATTTCAAGCATCTGGTTGAAGTCGCAATCGAAGATCTCGCCATCCCATCCGATCGACAGAAGCGTCCGGCACATGACGTGACGCGCGGCGAGTGCGTTGAAGTTTTCGGCCAGCAATTGCATGTAGGAATCCAGTTGTCCACGCTTGAAAAGAAACTGTGCGTAACGCTTGATCGGGATATTGGTGATCGCAAGCAAGTGATTGAATTCGATTTCGTATCGCGCTGCCAATTCGCGTTTGTAGTCCGCTTCCAATCTCGTTTGGTCCGGCGGCAGGGATGGACCGGTTGGATTGAAAACCAGGTCGAGCCGCAATCCGCTTGCTTGGCGTCCATATCCTAGTCGGTTGAGCAGTTTTAAAGCGTCGATGCTGCGCGCGAAGACACCGCTTCCACGCTGGGCGTCGACGTTGTCTTCGAGGTAACACGGAAGCGACGCCACGACGTCGACTTGATTGTCAGCGAGAAATTGTCCGAGGTCTTCAAATCCGGGTTCGGAGAGAATCGTCAGATTGCAGCGATCGATGACCCGTAGGCCGGCGTTGCGAAACACGGTCACCAACGGGCGAAAATTCGGGTTCAACTCAGGTGCCCCGCCGGTCAGGTCAACGGTTTGAAGAGTTTCGCATTCCGCGGCCAGTTCGACGATCCGCTGGGCCGTCGCCGCATCCATGTTCTCGCGCGTCTTGGTCGGTCCCGCCTCGACGTGACAATGGGTGCAGGTCTGGTTGCACAGCTTGCCGAGATTGATCTGCAGGTCGGTCAATGCATGCCGGACCAGCGATTCTTCCTCGCGCGCAACGCGATCCGCAAAGGGTTCGACCACGCCGGTCGGCAAGCCCGCATCGATCACGGGCAAGAGCGATGACATACGGTCCGGTTGGTTTGAATTCATCAGGGCCTACAGTGAAGAAATCCATCCGCATCGTCCGTGATTGATGGTGGAATGTCCATTACCCGCCCCGATCCGCCGCCGAAACATCTCGATTGGCCGGGGGGCTTTGTAGCATCGCGGGCCTGGATGCAATGAAAAGTACCTATGCAGTGACCGTCTGGCCCTTTCGTGCTTTCTCCAACAACTCAATCCATGGTCCGACATAGTGTCCGTTGTCATGAAAGGTACGGCCGCTGACGAGATTCCCGTCAACGACGCACGGTTCGTCCACGAATGTGCCGCCGCATATCTCCAAATCGAATTTGCATTTCGGCACCGTCGCCATCTTTCGTCCTCGGACGCAGTCCGCGTAAGCAGGAATTTCGACGCCGTGACAAACGCTTGCCACCGGCTTGTTGGTTTCGAAAAAGTGCTTGGTGATGCGGACGAGATCCGCGTCATAGCGAATGTATTCCGGTGCACGTCCGCCGCTGAACAGAATCCCCGCATATTGTTCCGGGTCGATCTCGCTGAACGCTACATCCGCATCGATCGTGTAGCCTTCCCATTCCTTGGTGATTGTCCATCCCGGTTTGACCTCATGCAGCACCATTTGGTAGCGGCGCTTTTCCGGCGCCGCTACGACCGGTTGGAATCCGGCTTCCTGCAATCGGTAATAGGGGTACATCGTGTCGAGCGTCTCGGAAGCGTCGCCCACGATGATCAATACCTTGTCAGCCATCTCTGCTCTGTCTCGACTTGTTTGGGTTGGTGAGGTTTCCGAAATCCGCTTTGATCACATCAGTTGATTTCAAAGCCATCACGTTGGGGCCGGCTTTGCATCGCCGCGGCCTGCGTGTCGCCGACGATTCTCTCGGCCTCAGGGTCCCACTTGATGGGACGCCCGAGCCGGATCGAGATGTTCGCGAGGTGACACGTGGTCACGCTGCGATGTTGGCTTTCCAAATCCGAAATTGGCGTATCACGTGTTTCGATGCAGTCAAAGAAATTGCCCATGTGATTGACGATCGCATCGATCTTGCCGACCCGCTCTGGCCGCGACAGGTTGTCGTGCTCGTACAAAGCGAAAGTTTCGCGTGGAAACGGATTCGACTCGAGTTCTTCGAGGGGTACTCCCGAAATCGATCCGCGATTGACAAACAAGCGGCCCTTATCGCCTTCGAATAAGATACCGTTTCGGCCTTCGTCGTTGATCTCCATGACGACGCCGTTGTGATAGCGAATCGTGGCCCCAAATCGCTCGTGCACATTGTACCCGCGCTCGATCGGGGACGGTTCGCCGCGGCCTTCGATACTGATGGGCAAACTGTTGATTGCCCACTGTGCGATGTCGATGTGATGCGCGCCCCAATCGGTCATCTTTCCGCCGCTGTATTCGTACCACCAACGAAACGTGTAATGCGCCCGCTCGGGCACATAGGGAACGTCGCTCGTCTGTCCTTGCCAGAGATCCCAATTGAAGTGACCGGGAACCGGTTGCGTTTGAAATGGTCCGCCCGTTGGATTGGCGCTGGTCGCACAGGTCACTTTGCGAAGCGTTCCGATCCGTCCGCCACGAACCATTTCAGCGGCCAAACGGAATCGATGGTCACTCCGCTGCCACGTGCCAACCTGGACGACGGATTCGGTTTTGCCGACTTCGCTTCGGAGTGTCTTGCCTTCGTCGATCGTTAACGTCAACGGTTTTTCACAGTAGACATCTTTTCCGGCGCGGGTTGCGTCAATCAGCATTTTTGTGTGCCAGTGGTCCGGCACGCCGATCAACACGACGTCGACGTCGCTGCGCGCGAGCAATTCGTTGTAATCCTCGAAGATCCGTGGCGTGCTTCCGAAACTCGCACGCGCCTGTTCGCGTACATGTCGGTCGACATCACAGATGGCGACAATGTCGGCGTAATCACGTGCTCGTTCGGTGATCACGCTCCCTTGGTACCGCATTCCGATCGCGCCGACGCCGAGCCGCTCGACCTTCGCTCGAGGTTTCGTCGCGGGTGTCTGAGCGGGGAGTCTTGAGGCGGCGATGCCAGCGCCGGCGGCGCCCGTGGTCATCAAGAAATGGCGGCGTGACGCGTTGTGGGGGTGCATATCGGGCATTGGAAGGCGGGACACGCCGTAACGGCGCGGGGGAAGGTCAGACCGGGGTATTGATTGTGGCTGGAATCTCGGCCGGTGTCCAACGTGGCGAGCCAATGGCATTGGCTCAATCACAGATGGCTCAGAACAGAACGCCCGCGTACCCGACGACTCGAGACCGATCGCCCGAGACGTCGCCCGATGTGGCATAGGCAATCTCCTGGTATCGGACCTCCTGTCGTAATTCCTTAAGCGTCATGAGGACGAGCGCCGCGGGCAGCTGACCGCACATGCTGATATTTTCACCCGCGCAGATTTCCAGCAATCCTTCCGGATCATTCCGCTCAAGCGCATTGAGCGCCAAGCGATCGCGTCGGCGATTCTCTTCGTCATCGGCAAAATGGTTCATGTCGCTGCTGATGACCAACAGCGGCGGCCTCTCGCACTGGCGAATGCACTCGGCCAGCGCACCGGCAGTCTGTTGAAGTTCGTCGACGCTGCCGCCCGACATCGCGATCGCGGTAATGCGTGTTTGAGGTGACAATCGATACAGCAGCGGCAATTGGACTTCGATACCGTGTTCGCGGCGATGGGCATCCGAATCGAGCTGCATGCCGGGCACCGAGTCGGCAATGCGACGGGCCAAGTCCACGTCGCCCGGCATTCTCGCCGAGGATGACAATTCCCAAGCGTCGTGCGGCGCAACCGCCCAATCGACACCTTCAGCGGTGTGCTTGGGTCCAATGATTAATACTGTGTCGGGCAATTCGATCCGTCGCCAGACTTCCAGGGCGATGCGCCCCGAATAACGTAGCCCGGCATGTGGGACCATCGCCGCGGCGACCTGTTGCAGCGGGGCATCCGGCAAACCTGACATCAAATCATCGACCAGGTCCTCGCGATCACCGTCGGCCTCCGGGTAAAACGTGCCAGCGACACCGGGCGGGCGTGACGTGACATCGTTGCGAGCCTGGGGACCCATCGAGAGCCCGAACTTCGGTTCGGTCGAATCACACACGACCGAATAAATCATTGTGCCGGCGTTACGAAATGATTGGGCATCGAGTGTTTCGGCCAGCAGTTCGGAGACATTGCCCGCTTCGTCGAAACCGATTGACCACCGTCGCCCATCCATTGCAAGGATAGCGCGGCGTCGACATTCGACTCCCTCGAGATCGCAATCGTCGTCGAGTCCGTGGTGGATCACCGCCGACAGGACAGCGAGATCAATGCGCCACTGTTCGGCCGAACCCCAGGACGAAAGTGCGCCTGCTGCGGCCTGCGTCAACTGAAACAAGCTCGATTGCAGCGGGACGCCGTCGCGGATCGACAATTGCATCCACCCTGCCGGTTGCTGGCCGTCGCACGACGCGCTCAGCACAACTCCGGGGACGGTTCGATCGCTGACGTCCGGCGCGTAATAAAACGGCGTCGCACCCGTTTGAAAGGCGATAAGATTGTTTCGCACCCATTGGCCAAGCGATTGCAGCTCAGATGGTTGGACCAGCGGCGATTCGGAGTCGGATGTTGTGCTGGTGACAAAGGGTGACCCGAAATTGATTCCGTCGAATATTTCGATCGTTGCCTGGTCGCTTCGCCAACTCCCCGGCGGCAGGCCAGCTTTGCTGCACACCGCGTCGAGGAACTGTCGAGCGTTCCAGCCGCGTTCTTCCGCCACGACCGGCAACAACAGCCCGGCCTTGTTATCCATGAGGATCCGCAGCCCGTGCTTTCCCACGGTTACCGCAGCAATACGGTCGTCACCCGAAGCACCAATCGGCCTGGGAGGCCCGAGGATCGAGACCGACAGGTTCAAATAAGGAAGTTCCGCTGGAACGATTGGCGCCATCCGTGGATCGTGTTTCGCCGTTCGGGTGGCTGCATCGGCCATGGCCGCACCGAGCGCAACCTCCGGACCCTGCAACCCGCAACAACCGCGCAGGGTCTCACCCCGTTTGAGCGTGACGTAGATGCCAGCGATCGGTCGGTTGGCAAGTTCCCCGAGCAACGCGTCTGCGTCGGCGGGCTGGTCGGAGACGACCGCGGAAACGAAGCTGCACGCCGCTAGATGAATCGCATTGAGTTCCCCATCGGTAAACTCACGGTCCATTTCGTCGGTGACATCAGTAAGTTGCATCAGTGATCCTTCGCGGTTGGGAGCTTTGGGCGACGCCTGCGCACCGCCCTGGATCCGGATGGGTTGACGACGCCGACCCCAATCGCCCGGCGCCGTTTCGAAATGACCAGCGATTTCGAATCCGCAATGACCGCACTGACTTGCGTCCATGGCATATCGGCCGAGCTCGTGCCAATCCCTTTCGATCAACAACTTGTGGCATGAAGGGCAATAGGTACTTTGCCTCTCAACGTCGTGCACATTTCCGACGTAGGGGTAGCGTAGTCCTGCGGAGCGGGCAAGATCGTAGGCCTCGACGAGCTTATCTTGCGAGGTGGGGGGTCGATCCATCATTCGGAAATCGGGATGGAAAGCCGTGAAGTGAACCGGAACGTCCGCCCCGACGTTGTCCAATACCCAATCACACATGCGCCGTAATTCGTCACTGTCGTCATTGGCATCGGGAATGATCAGATTCGTCAACTCGACCCAGCACTCGGTTTCGTGAACGACATAGCGAATTGTGTCGAGTACATTGTCGAGATGGGCGCCGGTGAGTTTGTAGTAGAAATCCTCTGTGAAAGCTTTCAGGTCAATGTTTGCCGCATCCATACCGGCGAAGAACTCGCCCCGAGCTTCTCTCGTGATGTAACCGGCCGTGACCGCGACCGTTTTCAAACCCCCTTGGCGACACGCAGCGGCAGTGTCGAGGGCGTACTCAGCCCAGATCACCGGATCGTTGTAGGTGAACGCGACGCTGCGGCAACCTGAATTCAACGCGGCCTCAGCAATATCGTGCGGCGTTGCCGTGTCGCTCAGCCGGGCGACCTCGCGACTCTTGGAGATGTCCCAGTTTTGACAGAACTTGCACCCGAGGTTGCATCCGGCAGTCCCGAAACTTAGCACCGGTGTGCCGGGCAGGAAATGGTTGAGAGGTTTCTTCTCGATCGGATCGATGCAGAACCCCGTGCTCCGACCGTAGGTATCGAGCACCATGCGACCGTCGCGGTTGGTCCGCACGAAACAAAACCCGCGATCACCCGGTTTCAGTCGGCAAGCTCGGGGGCAAAGTTGACACAGGATACGCCCGTCATCCTCCAAACTCCACCACTTGCCCAATGCGTCTCCGGATGGACTGAATTCGACAATCGGCAAACTGGTTGTCCCCATTGCAGACATTCTATCAAGTGAGGCCCGATCATGGCGCGATTCCGAATCGGCGACCATTTGATAGACTGGCCGCGACGGTCAATTGAGCGATTTGACGGTCATCTGAGCAAAAAGCACTGACTTGATACTTGCGGCACATCCATCATGCGCCGTGACACCTGTTTCTCGCTGATCGCCAAGGTCGATGCATGAGCGCCGAGTTGTCAACGACACCCCTGGATACGTGGCACCGCGAAAACGGAGCGCGGATGGTGCCGTTCGCCGGCTATGAAATGCCGATCCAGTACACCTCGATCGTGGCCGAGCACCAGGCATGCCGCAATCACGCCGCATTGTTTGACGTGTCGCACATGGGCCGCATTCGCTTTGACGGTGAGGACAGCGAGCGGTTGTTGGATCACCTGTTGACTCGCAAGGTCACGGGAATGCCCCTTGGTCGTGTTCGATATGGATTGATCTGCAATGCCGACGGAGGCGTTCTCG
The DNA here is from genome assembly GCA_024644085.1 of Rhodopirellula sp. Classification (GTDB taxonomy): domain Bacteria; phylum Planctomycetota; class Planctomycetia; order Pirellulales; family Pirellulaceae; genus Rubripirellula. The sequence continues at coordinate 12,366 of JAHELS010000015.1, read as the reverse complement.
ACGACGTGCTGGTTTCGCATTTGGAAACGCCGTCGCAAAAACGCTTTCACTTGCTGGTGGTCAATGCTTCCAACCGCCGCAAAATTCTGAAGTGGCTGACGCCGCACGTGGCTGATTTTCCGCACGTCACGGTCACCGACCGCACCGAGTTGACCGCGATGATCGCCGTCCAGGGACCCAAGGCGATCGATGTCTGCAAACGACTCTTTCGCTTTGATCCAAGTCGGTTGAAATATTATCGAGCGACAATCACGGACCAATTTGACAAGCCGGTGATTCTCAGCCGCACCGGCTATACCGGCGAGGACGGGTTCGAGTTGATTGTCCGGGCCGAGGAGGCCGCGCGAATTTGGGAGAATGTCCTGCTCGCCGGGCGTGACGAGGGATTCACGGCGGCCGGTTTGGGCGCGCGGGACACGCTGCGCATGGAGGCTGCAATGCCCCTGTATGGCCACGAACTCGACGAGACCATCGATCCCATTTCCGCCGGACTGTCATTCGCCTGTAACCTCGAAGACCGCTCGTTCATTGGTGATCAGGCGCTGCGGGAGATCGCCGCCCGTGTTCCGCAACAGACTCGTATCGGATTGATTCCTGATGGGAAACGCCCGGCTCGCGAGGGCTGCGAAGTCCATAGTGCTGAGGGCAACGCGATCGGCAGGATTACCAGCGGCGGACCTTCGCCAACACTCGGGCATCCGATCGCGATGGCGCGGGTCGAAACCTCACACGCCAATGATGACACCTTCCAAATCGACATTCGCGGCAAGATAATCACCGCCAGACGTGCTGAGATGCCGTTCTACAAACGAGCGTGAATATTCGACCGCGGTTCGACGTGAAGTTAAAAGGGACCTTTGTTATGCCACGTGATGAAACAAAATTACTCTACGCCCCAACCCACGAGTGGGTCGATCTGTCGGAGGAAGATGGGATCAAGATCGCCACGATGGGGATCTCCGCGTTTGCGCTCGAACAACTCAACGACCTTGTCTACATGGATTTGCCCGAAGTCGGCAAGTCGGTCGCAGGGGGTGATGAATTCGGCGAGGTCGAATCGGTCAAAGCGGTCAGCCCGCTCTACAGTCCGATCGCCGGAGAGATTGTGGAGATCCACACCGATTTGCCGGACAATCTCGAAAAACTCAATGACGATCCCTACGACTTTGGTTGGATCGTGAAGATCAAGATCAATGACGACGCGGGGCTGGGGTCGTTAATGGACCATGCGGCATACAAGAAACAGTGCGCGGAAGCAGGGTGACCATTCCGACGAAAAAATCCATTGCCAGCCCTGCTGGCACCGCGAAAAGAGCATGTCTGAGAAACTGGTTGGTCGATTGATACCGCTTTGCCCATTGATACCGCTTTGCCCGGGGCAAGCCGCCGAAAACATGGCGATCGACCAGGCTTTGTTTGAGTCGGTCGAGTCCGAACAGGTTCCGATCTTGCGTCTGTACCAATGGGCCGAACCAACTCTTTCACTTGGCTACTTTCAAAAAGTGGCGGACCGCAACCAACACCCTGAGAGCGCTGGCGTGACGTGCGTCAGGCGGTCGACCGGCGGCGGCGGCATCCTGCACCATCACGAAATGACCTACAGCATCGCCATGCCCGTGCCGGCCGGACAAACCGGGCCCCGCCTCGACTTGTACGTCCGGACGCATCGCGCTGCGATCAAAGCACTGGCACAATTCGGTGTGCGGGCAGAACCTTTCCGCAATCTCGACCCCAGTCGACACCAATCCCACAGCGAGGAGTCGTTTCTCTGCTTCCAGCGAAGAACCCCCGAAGATCTGATCGTCAGCGGCTACAAAGTTCTTGGGAGCGCACAGCGAAAGTCACGGCGCGCGGTATTGCAACACGGAAGCCTGTTGCTGCGGGCCAGTCCGTGGGCTCCCCAATTGCCGGGTGTTTGCGACCTGGGTTCGCGCGAGATCACGGCGAACGATTTCGCAGACGAATTCGCCTCATGGATTGCAACCGAGTTGTCCACCTCTTGGCGAGCGTCGCAGATCACGGCGGTCGAGCGTGAGAGGGCCCAGCGAGTCGCGGTTGAGCGTTTCGATCGAGATGATTGGTTGCTGCGCCGCTGACGTGCGGGTGCCCGCAGCAAATCCTCCTGTCGGGTGGGTTGTGCCCCGAAAAGTACCCGGCAAGGGAAGTATGTCGCGCGAAATTAGGAGCTTTGGTCGTGATTCGACCGTTAATTGTGCTTAGAATTCTCACAGGCGTGATCGGAGAAGGTCGATGAATGATTCACGGCCCCGGTAACGTTTCGGAGGAGATAGGTAATGAATCTGGTCGCGCCACTCTCCTGCGATCCTCCTTTCGACACTACAAAGTCGAAAGTCTTTTCTACTTATCAACACGAGTCACAACCTTCCGACTCAGCGCCCCTGAATTTGGGGGAGAAGGTGATTGCATGCAGGTGAAGCTCAAGGTCATGTCAGGAAGTCATGAGGGAAAGGAGATCGGAATCTCCAGCGAGAAGTTTTTGATAGGGCGTAGTGAGTCTTGTCAGTTGAGGCCGAAAAGCGAATCGGTCAGTCGCAAGCACTGCATTATCGTCTTGAAGGAAAACCGAGTTCTGATCCAGGACCTGAAAAGTCGCAACGGGACTTACGTGAACGACACGCGATTGCCCTCGGATCGCGCCAAGGTGCTTTCGGGCGGGGATCAATTGCGGATCGGCAAGTTGAAGTTTGAGGTCGTGATCGAGCACGGCTTGCAGGCCGCGAAGAAGCCGGAAGTTGCCGATGTCGGCGACGCGGCGGCACGTACGGTGGAGGCGGGTTCGCACGACAGTCGCTTCGAAGCGGTCGATGTCGATTCGTGGTTGGACGAAGCGGATCAAATCGATCGTGTTCGAAAATTGGCCGATCCTGAAACGCGGCAATTCCAGCTTGATCAGGCAGCGGATGAAGATTCGTCGGGTGACGAGGACAGCAGCGAGTTGTCGGTGAGCGACGACGATTCGGTGGAGAAAAAACGGAAAAAGCCGGAGAAGAAAAAGAAACCCGGCAAACTGCCCGAAGGCTTCAAGAAGTCGCTGACGGAGAATTCGCGTGACGCCGCCGATGATGCGCTGAAACGCTTCTTCAGCGGTCGGTAAATTGGGAAGTGCCATGAACGAGTCCAATGCGCTGCTTGCACAGCAATTCCAGCAGCACGATGACTCCGCGTTCTCAAAGTTGGTTCTGCGCCATCACGGTCTTGTTTTCAAAGTCTGCATGCGGATTCTTGGGCATCGCCAGGATGCCGAGGATGCGACCCAGGAGACGTTCTCTCGCGTCGCGAAGTATCTCGACCGCTGGGACTCGCGTCGTCCGCTCGAGCCATGGTTAGTCGCGATTGCGGGAAACCGGTGCCGCACATTTCTGGCCGCCCGTCGAGCGCATCAATCGCTCTGCCCCGCCGTCGAACCGGTCACCGAAGAAGCGGCCGTGAATCTCAACGCTGATCTGTTGCGTGAGGAGTTGGACCTTGCGTTGACGCAGATTCCATCATCGCACCGGCGCGCATTTGAACTGTTCCACGAACATTCGCTCAGCTACTGTGAGATCGCCGCGGAATTGGGCTGCCCGGTCGGCACCGCTAAGACCTGGGTCCATCGTGCCCGGGCCCGAATCATTCACCAGCTCAGCCAGCGCGAGGTTGTCCTGCGGCCACGCGACGGTGGTGAGGATACGCGGCCATCGTCGATCGAAAAGAAGTGCAACTCCCCTGGGGAGGCACGCCATGTTGTGTGAAGATTTCCGCCAGCGAATGAATCAGTGCCTGGACAACCGTCTCGCTCTCGAGAGCGATTCGGAATTGATGCAACACGTGGATTGCTGTGAGTCATGCCGTGCGCATGTAGCCGCTTGGGACCGGATCGCATCGGTGATGTCCCACCGCGACCAAACGAGCGATGAATTGGCTGGCGCGGGCGGGATCGAACGTGTTGGGCTTCGTCGTCGACGTGGAATCGTTTCATCCGCAGGATTGGCCGCAGCCGTGCTGCTCGCGATCGTCTCGATGTGGGACCGTTCGCCATCGAATTCCGAGCCGAGCGACACATTGCCTGCTGCCGAGGCGGCGCGATCTGATTTTCTGTTGGCCCAGGCGGGCGGCGATGACGTCGATCCGAGCTTGTGGTGGCGGAGCGTGCAGGATCGCGATTGGGTCGGGCAGACGATGCCGGCTGTGCGCAGCGTCCAGCAGGGTGTGGCGCCATTGGGTCGTTCGCTGCGCCAGGCACTGACAATCCTGACCATCGGTGGTCGCGATCAAACCTCATGATCAAAGTTGGCACTATGAAATTCGGGCAACGTCTTTCGATCTGGTTGTTCGCGCTGGTGATATTGAGTGCTGCGACTCCGGAGAATACCGGTGAAGTCTGCGCCGAGGAGTTATTCCAGTTTCGAAACGGCCTGGTGATTCGGGGATCCAAGGCCGAAATCGCGACTTTGAAGGATGGTTTCGGCGCTGCTGCGGCGGGCGAGATTCACGTCCGTCCGATCTGGTTGATCGATGACGGATTGCGACGCGTTTATATCCATGGAAAGGGGATGTCCGCGGGCCAACCAGTCGCGGTGAATGATCTCGAACGAAGCATTGAATTCTGGCAACCGAAACCGCTCGCTGGGAAAGTTGTCGCGGGGCTGGGCAGCATCCTGGGGGTTTCACCATTCAACGAATTCGGGCGCCGGATCCTGACTGTTCGTGGTCCCCAGGGGCCCGTTCGAATTGTCCAGGGGATTACCGAATTGAATGCGCGGTACGCCAAGCTGATCGCATTGAAAGGCAAGCCGACGCTGAGCTGGGACATGCGTGTGGCCACCAGCTCGCTCGATTCAAGCTCGCTCAAAACGATCTTTCAGCGGCGCATCGACCCAACAGACTTGAACGAGCGGCTCGAGGTGGTGCGGTTCTTCATTGAGGCCGAGCGGTACGGCGATGCCAAGGAGGCACTGCAGGAAGTCATCGACGATTTTCCTGGAGAAGCCGATCTCAAGCCCCGTTTGATTGCGTTGACCGAGCGTCAAGCCTCGCAATTGTTCGACGAAGCCGAGACACGCGCCGCGGCCGGTCAATATGAATTGGCACGTGGAATCCTCACTGATTTTCCCCTCGAGGCGGTAAAACGGATCACGCGGATTCAAGTTCAGGACGCCCTCAAGAAACTCGATTCCGACCGTGACCAGGCCGCAGCGATGGTCCAGCAGTTGCGTGATCAGGTCGCAGAGCTCGAACCGGCGCAGCAAGAATCGCTCCAGGTGATCGTTGATGAGATTGGCAACGGGCTCTCCACCGATACGCTCGCCCGCCTCAGCGATTACGCGCGGTTTGGGCAAGAAGAAACCATGCCGCTGGAGAATCGTGTCTCTCTCGCTGTTTCCGGATGGTTGCTCGGAAGTGGATCGGGCCAGAACAATTTGACCGTCGCGATTGCATTGGTAAAGGTTCGTGACTTGGTGGCGGAATATCTGCGCACCGCCGATCCGCTGCGTCGCAAAGCAATTCTTGAATCACTGCTTACCCTCGAGGGTGCCGAGCCGGAGTACATCGACCGCATCCTGCCCCTGTTGACTCCGCCGCTCGCTTGGCCCGAGGGATCCGAACATGAAACCGTCGCTGGGATGCACGCCATCGACACTGGCGACGCGCAGTATCTGGTTCAGTTGCCGCCAGAATACGATCCGTTGAGGTCGTATCCTTGTATCGTTGCCCTGCACGAATCACGTGGCAATCCTGAGGACCAAGTCAATTGGTGGGCCGGTGTCTACGACCACGATGCCCAAACGCGTCGGGGGCACGCGTCACGTAACGGATTCATTGTGGTGACGCCCGTGTGGTCACGAGAGGGCCAGCGCCGCTATGAGTACACGCCGAAGGAACATCACCGTGTGTTGGCGGCGATGCGGGATGCGATGCGGCGTGCTTCCATCGATTCGGATCGCGTTTTCATCGTAGGTCACGGCGAAGGAGCGACCGCGGCGTGGGACATCGCGCTGGCTCATCCCGATCTGTGGGCCGGCATGATTTCGATCAGCGGTTCGCCGTCGAAAACCGTTCCCCACTACGAACCCAATTCACGCTACGTGCCGATGTATCTGGTGATGGGGGAGCTGGATGGTTCCCGCGCCGACGGATCGATCCTCGATGATTACATGTCGTTCAACCACAATGCCATGGTCGTGATGTATCGGGGCCGCGGTCGCGAGTACTTTTATGACGAAATTCCGCGGCTGTTCGAGTGGATGATGCTTTCGTCGCACGTCCGCCAGGGTTCGCCGCGGGAAATCGATGCCGTAACGATGCGAGCTGGAGACCAGTTTTTCTGGTGGTTGGAATTGGGTGATTTAAAGCCCGATGTAGCGATCAACCCGATCCTTTGGGACCAGGCCGATCGAATTCGTGCCGGTAAGATTACCGCGTCAATTGGCACGGACAACCAGATTCGAGTGCGCGGTCCCGCCGAAACATTTCGCGTGCTCCTGCGGCCACAGGAAGGTGTCGACTTGGCGAAGGAAGTCATCGTCCGGTACGGCTCGCGAACACGTCGCGTGCAGTTCGAGGGAAAACTCGAAACGATGCTCGAGGATGCACGCCAGCGAGCGGACCGCAAGCGTCCGTTCTGGTTGGCGATATCAGTTCCCTGATCCCGGATCTTTTGGCGTCCTTTGCAATCGCATTGCGGGCCCAAGGCTTTACAATGTCGCTTTGGTACCGAGCTTCTCTGTGGTTTCCCTCGTGAGGTGTTTTCGTGAAACGTCGTGACTTTCTGGCCGCCAACGCCCTGCTTGCCGGCACTGCTGTCGCAACCGCTCGCCATGCGGCCGCGGAAGATAACCAAGAATCATCCGTCCGCCGCGTTCGTCAATCGGTGATGGGTTGGTGCTTCAAGCCAATGGATGCTCTTACGCTAGCGGGCCATTGCAAGCGAATCGGGCTCGAAGCGATCGAAGGGATTTCGTCGGAGCACTACGATGCAGTGACCAAGCTTGGACTGAAGATTTCCCTCGTCGGCAGCCACGGGTTTGCCAAGGGACCGCTCGATCCAGAGAACCATCCCGAGGTCGAACAAAAACTTCGTCAGGGAATCGACTTGGCGGTCAAATACGGCGCGCCCAATGTGATCACGTTCACGGGGATGAAAAAGGAGGGGATCTCAGACGAAGCCGCTCGGCGGAATTGCCTTGATTGTTGGCAACGGGTGATTCCCTACGCCGAGGAAAAAGGAATCGGAATCGTCCTCGAACACCTCAACAGCAAGGATGATTCCCATCCGATGAAGGGGCATCCTGGGTATTGGGGTGACGACCTTCATCTTTGCGCCGATCTCGTCAAAGCCGTCGATTCGCCCCAATTCAAGCTGCTCTTTGATGTCTATCACGTTCAAATCATGAACGGTGATTTAATCCGGAACATTCGCCATTACCACGAAATTGTGGGGCACTATCACACCGCGGGGAACCCGGGCCGAGGGGAACTCGACGATACCCAGGAAATCAATTATCCCCCGGTCATTCGTGCGATAATGGAAACGGGTTACAAAGGGTTCATCGCCCAGGAGTTCATCCCGACTTCGGACGACCCGGTTGCCTCGTTGGAACAGGCATTCCAGGTTTGCGACGTGTGATCGGATTGGCTGGACTGTCCCCTACGAGGGCGGTCGTGGCACGCCGATTTCGCAGCGACCGATTTCCGGGGTCCGTTTCCCGGGTCCGGGGTCCGGGGGAACTCGAAGCGACCGGGGTGTGTCAAAGCCAACGCAGGATCCTGTTCCTGTGATGACTTCACGCACCCGCCCTTGTCCGCCGCGCAATCGGATTGTTGTGCATTGCGGACGCCGACCCTCCCCCACCCGCCTGTGTTTTCACCCTCCCTAACCGGTATGGACCTCGAGGATTTTCGAAGGTTGGGCGTTCGCCCTCACGAGTGCCGTCTCACGGTGATCCGTCAGGCGGCTATGCGGAGCGCCGGTGCGCTCGCCAAGCGACAACTGAGCACTCCGTCGAATCAAGTCGGATTGCAGCTTTCGCGTGTTGCCACTTCCGCCTATCGGTTGCTTGATCCCCGTCAACGCGAAGATGCGAATCAACGTATTTACGTCGGTCGCATCATGCCCAACGCTCTCCAATGGGCGGGGCAGACCAGTTTTTATCATCCGCGCGGCCCGCGATCGCCCTTCGGGGGTGGGCGGGGGACGGACGATGAAATTTGCGAGATGCTCGACTCGGAGGGCGACCGTTCTCAGAGCGATGCAGAGATGTGGGCATCTCGATTGAACCACGACGATCTGGTTCCCGCCAAACGCCGACCGTTCGGATGGCGCGAGATGTCGTTCATGGTCGTCCTCGCCGGTTTCGCAATCGGTACGGTGCTCGGAATCGCGACACTTGGATCGCGGTCCCCTTCGCCATCGGCCAACTTCTCCGCCGTTTCGCCGAACGTCGATCCGGCCCCGCTTGATCCCTCGCCGTCACGCGATACCTTCGGCAGCGAACCGATTGGCACCGACACCGCCGACTCGCCGATCCTCGAGGGTGTCCTTGAACAACCCTCGAACGTCGCGCCGACAACCGAATTGTCTTGGGATCCGGATCCCTTCGCTGTTGTCGATTCCTCGCCCGAGCCATCGTCGGCAACTGATCCGGCGCATCAACCGCATGAAGAAAAGGTTGGTCAGTCGGAGACACCGGGAGCGATGGCCGCGGGAACCCAATCGCCGATCGGGCCTGGAAAGCCGATTGAGCCACCGTTTGCGGCACGTCATCCGGTTCCCGGTAAAGATGCGGTGCGTGCCTCGCGAGAGCGGCTGATCGCATTGTTGAGTGATCGCGATATTGCGATTCCCTCGCGTGCGCCCGATCGGCCGATCGCGGAGATCGAATCGCTATTGCCAAATCTCAGCGCCGGATCGCCCGACGATTGGGCGGCGCGAGTGATGGTCTGCGAATTGGCATGGCTTGTCGAGGATCTTTCCGCTGTGCGTGGGAGGCTTGAAATACTGCGCCGCTCCTACGACGTCGCGATCGATCCATTGCTCGCCGACACGTTTATCTCAGCCTGCGATTTAGCGCACCTGCCGGAAACTCAGGAGCACTTGTTGGCAAATGGGCTGAGGTTTGCCGACGAGTTGCTGGTCAATGAGTCGCCGCAACTTTGCATCCGTCTGGTCCAAGCGGTTCGTCCGGCGGCCGAACTACTTGAAAGCGAAAGCTCGCTGGAATATCTGGACCAGTTCTGGCACTCGGCACTCCAGATGGAGCGACTGGCGGCCACTTCACAGCGAATCATCGAGCAGGCAACGCAGGGCGAGGCCGAGCCTCAAAACGCTGGAATCGTCGGACGTTATTACTGTTTGATGCTGCGAAAGTGGGATACGGGGATGCCGTGGTTGACGAAAGTTTCTGATCCTCGAATCGCCGGCGTCGCCCGCCAGGAATTGTTGCTCAATGACGCGTCATCAGTCGATGATCGCGTTGCAGTGGCTCAGCGGTGGTTGTCCCTTGCCGACCGTTTGGATGGCCGTTCGTCGGACTCGATTCGCCTGCACGCCCTCGATCTGCTTGACCAGGCTGCCAAGGATTCCAGTGAATTGCGGAAACTGGAAATTGAGCGTGCGATGGATGAAGTCCGCGAAATAGTGCCTCCCTTCTTACGAGTTGAAACAACTACGTCTGGTTCAGTGACTCGATCGCCCGTCCCGCCACGCACCACCGAGGTCGCGGAACCGGCCGCAAAAGGCAAGCCGGGGCTGAGTGGACGGATCCGAGTGGATGGGAACGATGTCGGTGTGCAACTTGACTACCAATTGGATGTTGCTTTTACGCAGGCGGTGCTTGATTCAATCGAGCAAAATCTTGGACGAGATTTACCGGCGATGACAATCCAACTCGTCGGGGAATTCGAGCTGGAACAACCTGGCACTGTGTTGGTTTCACGCGCCGAGAGCCGCGTGGGTGTGGAGCAGACGATTCAGATCGACGGAACCCCCGTCCACCGACCGGAAGGTCCATTGACGACCGACGTGGTGCTGGAGGCCGGCGTTCACCGCGTGGAGTGGTCGATCGAAGCGGAACAATTCTCGCAGCTTTACCTTCGTTTGCGCGATGCAGAGAGCGGCGAGCGACTAAGTGTCGTGCAACCGTCGGATTCGGCGGCCCCTTCACTTCGCACGATCTTAACAGTCGCGATGGTACGCGCCACCGAGTGACAGGCCGGCCACCCCGCCAAGCTGCGGTCCAGCCGTCGGATTGGGCCAATTTGTGAATCGCGAGCGACGCGCCGGTGTTCACTGCGCTACAATGAGCAAGTCACTCACCGATCTACTTCTTCGTTCGATTCCCTTATTCGCTCCAGGGTTTTTCACGTATGAATGCCATTTGGCCGCCTCCGCATCCGACGACGCTCGAAGCGTTGGTTGACAGCGGTTGGAAATCGAAATCGGTTAAGCGTGAAGTTCGTGAAAACTTCACACGCATGCTTGCCGGGGGTGCGGAACTTTTTCCAGGGATTGTTGGATATGACGATACGGTCATTCCGGAAATCAATCTTGCCCTGTTGGCCGAGCACGATCTGCTTTTTCTGGGTGAAAAGGGCCAGGCAAAGAGTCGCATCATGAGGATGTTGACCCGGTTTCTCGATGAGTGGATCCCCTACATCGATCATCCCGATTTGCCGATTCACGAGGATCCGACACATCCGATTACATCGCTCGGTCGTCGTTTGGTTGCCGATCACGATCCCGACGACATCCAGATTGCTTGGTGGCATCGAGACCGACGCTACGCCGAGCGGCTCAGTCCCGGGACCAAGTTTGCCGACATCATCGGCGAAATCGATCCCGCAAAATTGACTGGCGGTGTCAGCATGAGCGCCGAAGAGGCACTTTCGTTTGGTTTGATTCCGCGAATGCACCGCGGCATCTTCGCGATGAACGAGTTGCCCGAATTGGACGATCTCGTGCAGGTCGGGCTGTTCAATATCCTCGAGGAGCGCGACGTCCAGATTCGCGGTTACCCGATTCAGTTCGATCTCGACATCATGATCTTGTTCTCAGCCAACCCGGCTACCTACAACCGCAGTGGAAAGGTGATTCCGCAATTAAAGGATCGCATCGGCACAATTGTGCAAACCCATTACCCGAGCGAGCGTGACGAAGGGATCGAGATTCTGCAGCAGGAAGTCGGCGACGAGCTCGACGGTGACTTTCCCGTGCTGGTCCCCTTTTTCATGTACCAGATCGTCGAGGAGATTACGAACCAGGCGCGGCGGAGCAAATACATTGATCATTCGTCGGGTGTGTCGGCACGTTTCTCGCTCGCCAACTTTCGAACCTTGGTCGCTTCGGCGCGGCAGCGCGGAATCACCCATGACGAGCGTCCCGCGGTGCCGCGAATCAGCGATCTGGGCCATGTTTATTCGAGCTCGCTCGGCAAGCTTGAGCTCGATTTGATGGGGACGCACCAGATGAGCGAACGTCAGGTGCTCGATGCCGTGACCGCCGAGGCAATCAAAGTGGTGTTCGGAGAATACGTGGAACAGCACGGACTCGGGGCCATTGCGGAGATTTTTCGCGGCGGCGTTCGTGTCGAAGTCGGAGACCAGTTGCCCAGCAGCGAGTACGCCGCCCGACTGAAAAAGGTGCCGCCGGCATGGGATTTGGCGTTCGAGGTCAACGCGAGTGAAAACGAAGCCGTGCGAGCAAGTTGCGTCGAATTTGTGCTCGCCGGCCTGTACAGCATGGAACAGATCAGCCGCAGCCAACGTCACGGCAAGATCGAATATGAGTTTTGACAATCGTCAGGATCGAAAACGTCGCTACCGGCCGGGAGGCGTGATTCACGCCTACCAGAAATACGATCCTGCGCAGTTTCCTCCTCCGACCCAACCACCTCCGGACCTGGTAACGCCCGCGTTTGAACAGGCGTTGATGTACGGTGAATATCGCGAGTTGACCGAAGAGGAGCTCGCGCGTGCCGTGCGATTGGATCCCAGCCAGATCGCCGGACTCGGTCCGAGCCTGGACATGCTCCGCGCGATGCTCGAGCAGCGCAAACGCAAGATCCTCGAGACGTACGAAGCGCAGAGTGTTCAGAAAAAAGCTCGCAAGGCATTCCAAAACGCCGCGAAAAACCTGGAGGTGCCGCGTGAATTGGAAAAGGCATTCAAACAAGCGGTCCTGCACGAGCAGCCCTATCTGATTGAACACCTCTGGTATCGTGCCGGCGATGACAACGGACCGCTCGCGAGAGGGCTGTTGCAGGTCGGCCAGAAAATGAGCGACAAGCACAACATCGAAGAGCTTGACTCGAAATACGAATTCACTGGCCACGAATCAATGTCGATCCCCAAGGCCCTCGAAATTAAAGA
>JAHELS010000144.1 GCA_024644085.1 Rhodopirellula sp. | reverse complement strand
CCAATCTCGAATCGGCCCCATCCGCGGGCGATTCCGGGAACGCCAAACGCTTCTAGATGAATCGGCTGGATTCTGTCCGGCTGGATTCTGTCCGGCGGGCGACTCGAATCAGGTGGTCGCGGCCGAGACCTCCGAATTGGATGGTGCCCCGGCCCGGTATCTTGTCCAGGCGTTTCGTAACGCTGTTGTAATCGGTTGCTCGATTCGATTGGTGATGATGATCGAAAGGGCGAACGAGAAAACGATTGCGATCAGGAAACAGATTTGTGGCGGAATTCCTGATTGATCGAATCGATGAATCAAGGCACAACCGAGATTGTTGTGACAGAGGTACAATGCATAGGAAATTGTGCTGACGTAAACCAACGGTTTCAGCCTCAACATTGGGACTTTCCCATACGCACTCATCGTCACCAATCCGATGATTAACGCGGTTGCCGCCGGATTGTGCTTGCCATGGTCGATGCTGTGGAATACGCCGGCGGCGAAAATAATTCCAAGGATGTTCTGCCACTTTCGACCGGTGTTCGTCTTGATCATGTAAAGCAGGAACCCGATCGCGAACAGCGGTACGAAATCGAGCAGCATGATGCGCCGCATCGCCGTTGCAGCGGTAAACCAACCTGAGTCGGCGTGGACCGATTGCATGGCATCGAGTGATGGGCAAACGACCAGCGATAACGCCAGCAAGGTTCCCCATCCGAGGAAATATCTCCGTAGCGCGCCGAGCTTGAACAGCACGACCAGCGACAAATAAAACATCATTTCGATTTGCAGCGTCCACATCACCGGGTCGACGCATTCATAGCCAAGCACCCGCGGGATCAGCGTCATGTTGGCAAGGAACTGTGCCGTTGACACGGGCTGGTTCATCGGAGCCAGTTGCAGGATCCACAGGTTGGCAATGATCACCAGCAGGAAAATTGGAATGATCCGGATCAGTCGGGCGGCAACGAAATCGACCGGCTTGCCCCGGCGCAGCAGCGACATGCTGTTCACGAAACCGCTGAGAATGAAAAACATTTCAACACCGTATGCACCAAAAGGCCACTCGAATCCAAGCGGAGATGAGAAGCCAAATTTGTCGGCGTAAACGTGCGTGAAATGGAATAGAACCAGGTTGATCGCTGCTAACGCGCGCAGCGCATCGAGTTCCAGAATTCGACGGTGGGGCTTCAGCACCGAGGGCGCGGAATCAGCACTCATGGTTTACCTTCTCGTGGCAGCTTCAAACAGTTCGTTATTGCTCGCCCAGATACGGATTCGCTTGGACACCCGAGGATACGACTGGATCGCGCGGTGGCACGATGGCTGGGCTCTCGGAATCCTCGCCGCTGACATCAACGAAAAACACGCTCTTGATTCGGTGTGGCGGCGCGTATTGATGACCTGACCACTGACTGGACTCTTCTTGCGGATCCGTTTCGCCGACACAGGTTTCCCCGAAGTCAAGGCATGACCAAGCGCCTATCGCCAAGGCTATCAGCATGCTGACCGCTGCTATGACTTTCGACATCGACTCTCTTTGTGATTCCGATCCGGTAACTCGTTTGTTTTGAAAACCTAAGTCGCACGAATGTGCATGATTTGATCCCGTCGCGGCAAATCCTCGGTGCCATGTCAGATCGCAACATTTCGGAATGGTTTTGACGGTCGTATCGGCCACGCCGGGCAAGTCGCGTCCGACCAGACCCCCTTTCGTTCAAAGGGAACCTGCGCGAAACTACGCGTTTTCATCACCAGGGTTCCGCCATGAAATACGTGATTGTGATTCCGGACGGCTGTGCCGACGAACCGATCGACGCGCTGGGCGGGAAAACCCCCTTGCAGGTCGCCGAGATGCCCGCCGCCGATTCGCTCGCCCGCTGCGGCTCATTGGCGCTGGCGAACAACACGCCCGCCCATCTGCCGGCCGGCAGCGAGGTGGCCAACTTGTGCCTGCTCGGATACGACCCCGATGTTTACTTCACCGGACGTGCGCCGCTGGAAGCCGCGGCCCAGGGCATCCAGCTTGGCCCGGACGATTGGGCCGTGCGTTGCAACCTGGTTACGATCGAAAACCAGGTGATGGTTGATTTCACCGCGGACCACATCAGCAGCGACGAAGCATCGGAGTTGCTGGCCTCGGCGCAGGCCGGTTTGCTTGACGAATCACCGTTCGATTCGCGACTTGAGTTTATCCCCGGTGTCAGCTATCGAAACTTGCTGATCTATCGAGGTGACGGCAAGACTCAGGCTCCCTTTTCGAGAGAAACCCGAACCCGCGCGCCGCATGATTTGACCGACCTTCCGGTAACGGACGACTTTCCGCGCGGGCCGGGGAGCGACGTCCTGGTTCGTCTCATGAACCAGTCGGCCGAACTGTTTTCGACCCACCCGGTCAACCAGGCCCGGATTGCGGCGGGCAAGCGACCGGCAACAAACGTCTGGCTCTGGGGGCTGGGCGGCGCGCCGAACCTGCCATCTTTCCAGGAACGCTTTGGCGTCCGCGGCGTGATGATCACCGCGGTCGATCTTTTGCGAGGGATCGCGGCCTTGGCTGGATGGCCACGGATCGAAGTCGCCGGTGCCACCGGTTACCTCGATACGGACTATGCCGGGAAAGGCCGCGCGGCCGTCGAGGCTCTCAGTGACTACGATGTCGTCTGTGTTCATATCGAGGCGCCCGACGAGGCATCGCACGAAGGACGGCATGATGCGAAAATCGAATCGCTGCAACAGATCGACCGTCATATCATCGCGCCGCTGATCGAAGCGCTCGAAGCACGCGGCGATCACCGCATCCTGATCACACCCGACCACCCCACGCCGTGCAGCACAAAAAAGCACAGTCATGGCATGGTTCCCCTGGTCATGGCCGGAACCGGAATCGAAGCTGACACGCAGGTCAGCTATGACGAAGCTGCAGCCACAGCCAGCGGGCGCCGATTCGACAAGGGCTGGGATTTGATGGACGCTTTTATCAAGCGTTAGCAACCGAATCATTCACGCAACCCAATCGCTCGATCAACCATGTCATTGATTGTCCAGAAATTCGGCGGTACCAGCGTCGCAGACACCGAAAAGATCCGCGCTGCGGCACGAAAAGCGATACGCGCGCAGCGTGACGGACACCAGGTTGTGATGGTCGTCAGCGCGATGGGGAAGAACACCGATATCCTGCTCGAGTTGGCGGAGCAGATCTGTGACAACCCGCCGGCACGCGAAATGGATATGTTGCTCAGCACCGGTGAACAGGTCAGCGTTGCACTGGTCGCGATGGCCCTGCATGACCTTGGCGCAAAGGCGGTCAGCTTGACGGGCGGACAGATCGGTATGAAAACCGACAACAGCTATTCCAAGGCGCGAATCCAGTCGATCTCAACCAACCGCATCGAAGGTTTGTTGAACGAAGGCAACATCGTTGTGGCTGCGGGATTCCAGGGCATCGATGACGACTTGAACATTACCACTCTCGGCCGTGGCGGCAGCGATACCACCGCCGTCGCGCTGGCTGCGGTATTGGGCGCCGATGCCTGTGAAATCTACACCGATGTCGACGGCGTTTACACGACCGATCCCCGCTTGTTGGCCGAAGCGCGACGCCTTGATGTGATCAGTTACGACGAAATGCTCGAACTGGCCAGCCTCGGGGCAGGCGTGATGCACAGTCGATCGATCGAGTTCGCAAAAAAATTCGGCGTGCCAATTCATGTCCGAAGCAGTTTCTCGGACTCCGAAGGCACCATGATCGTCGCCGAGAGTGAAAGTGAAACCCAACCGGTAAGTGGCGCCGCGATGACGCCGGACGAGGCGCGGGTGACCGTGCTTGGCGTTCCGGATGTTCCAGGAAAAAGCCGACAAATATTCGCCGCCATCGCGGATCGCAAGATCGCCGTCGACATGGTCGTCCAGAACGTCGGAACGAAGGGACACGCCGACGTCTCGTTCACCGTTCCCAGAAACGAGCTGAAGACAACAATCCGGGCGGTCGAATCGGTCATCGACGCGGTCGGAGCCGAAGGGATCACACACGATGACCAGGTTTCAAAAGTCTCGGTCGTCGGCAGAAACATGGCGAAGCAAACCAGCGTCGCGTCGCGAATGTTCCGTGCACTTGCCGAGGCCGGCGTGAACATTCAAATGATCACGACCAGCGAAATCAAGATTTCGACGCTGGTGCCAAAATCCGAAGCCGGCGCCGCACTGCGTGCCGTGCACGAAGCATTCGCCCTCCACAAAACCCCCTCTGATGCGCAGTCGTGGCACCAGATCAAGGCGGAACGTGGAAAAAAAGCCGACGTCGACGCCCTCGTCAGCCGCTTGCGTGACGACGCACTGGAATCATTGACGCTGACCGGAATATCCGTGACCGAGAACCAGGCGCGCGTGACCCTCTACGGGGTGCCGGACAGACCTGGAATTGCCGCCGACATGTTCGAGACAATCGGCAAGGCCGGCATCTTTGTTGACATGATTGTCCAGGGATACGACGGGGAAGATGGATCAACGAGCGTCAGTTTCACCGTCGATGCCGACGATCTGGAAAAAAGCCTCGATGTAGCCCTCAAGATTCGAGACAAACACGGCATGCGTGATGCGCAAGGCGGCAGCAATATCGCCAAAGTCACTGTTAGCGGCATCGGGCTACGCAGTCACACCCATGTGGCGACAATGTTGTTTCAGCAGTTGTCGGCGGCCAATATCAATGTCGAGATGATCAGCACAAGCGAATTGCAGGTCAACGCGGTGATCGACGCGAACAAGGCAGAGAAAGGCATCGAAGGTCTTCGACAAGCCTTTGCCGACTCACTCTTGTAGCGAGCAGGATTGTGGCCGAACCTTCTGATACGATGGTTCGACCACGAGTTGTCAGCCCACTGCTTCCAGGAAAGTCGTCTCTTCAACCGATGTTTGTGATGAACTTCGCCTTCGTTTCGCGCGGCGCATTGATCGGGTTTTGCATTTTGGTGGCCGCATCGTATTGCGATGCCAACGAGAAACGTCCGAATGTTCTGTTCATCATCTCGGATGACCTGACGTCGACCGCGCTGTCATGTTATGGCAATACGGTTTGCCAGACGCCCAACATCGACGCCTTGGCCGCCACCGGCACCCGGTTCACCCGCGCCTATTGTCAGGGCACCTATTGTGGCCCATCGCGGGCGTCGTTTATGTCGGGTTACTATCCTCACGCCACCGGCGTGCTTGGCTACAAGAATCCCAGACCACAGATTGGCGACCGCCCGACTTGGTCGGAATACTTCAAGAATCATGGATACTATTCCGCACGGGTCAGTAAGATTTTTCACATGGGCGTTCCTGGCGGTATTGAGTACGGCGGCGACGGACGCAATCACGACGGTGGTAACGGCGCCGATGACCAACGCTCGTGGACGGAGCGGTTCAACAGCCCCGGTCCGGAGTGGAAAGCTGCAGGCGATGGGGAAACACTCGAGAACAACCCGGACGGAAAGAAGCCGGTTGTCGGTGGAAACACGTTCGTCGTGGTCGAAGCGGACGGGGACGACATGGTTCATTCCGACGGCAAGACCGCGGCAAAGGCAGTCGAATTGATCGAGCAACATGCCGGCGAGCCGTTTTGGCTCGGTGTCGGTTTCGTTCGTCCCCACGTTCCTTTCGTCGCCCCGCGTTCGTATTACCAACCGTTTCTTCCCTACGAAAAGATGGTGTTGCCGAAAAAGCTTGAGGGTGATTGGGACGATATTCCCAAAGCCGGCATCAATTACAAAACAAGCGTGAACATGAAGATGGATATCCGCCGGCAAAAGAAAGCGGTGGGTGGCTATTACGCGTCGGTTGCCTTCATGGACGCGCAGGTTGGTAAGGTCCTCGAGGCGCTTTCCTCCGCCGCTTTGGATGACAACACGATCGTCATTTTCACGAGCGACCACGGGTACCATCTTGGTGAACACGACTTCTGGGCGAAGGTATCGCTGCGTGAGGAGTCGGCCGGTGTGCCTCTGATCATCCGTGTTCCCGGTCAACAACCGTCGGTCTGTCACAGCTTGGTTGAACTGATCGATCTCTATCCCACGGTGGCCAACTTGTGCGGGCTCCCCGCTCCTCGAAACGTCCAGGGCAAAGACATCTCAAAGATGATTCAAGACCCGGCCCATCAGGTGCGCGACGCTGCGTTCAGCGTGGCCCCATCGCGAAAAGGGTTTTTGCTTCGTGAGGACCAATGGGCCTACATTCAATATAAGGAGGACGCGTCGGGCGGTGTCGAGTTATTCGATATGGAGAACGACCCGGAACAATTCACGAACCTGGCGCATTCCCCGGACCATCTCGCCATCGTGAAGCGATTCAACAACAAAATGCGTGAGAAGCTTGCGGAGATCCGCGACAATGACCTTTGATCTCAAGCAGAACATCGAATGATTGAACCCGCACCCCAAGCATCGAGCACGTGAGCACGAGTCCCGTCCGAATCGTCATCGCCGAAGACAGTCGAATCCAAGCAAAGATGCTGATCAAGCGCCTCGAGAAAGCAAGCTATCACGTCCGCTGGGGTGAAAACGGGCGTGAGGCGCTCGAATTGGTCGAGCAGGATCCACCCGACTTGATCATCAGCGACATTGAGATGCCAGAAATGACTGGCTACGAGCTTTGTCGCAGCGTCAAGAACGATTCCCGTCTGAAGCGAATCCCGTTCATTCTGCTGAGCACGCTTTCTTCGCCCGAGGACATTATCGAAGGCCTGCAGGCGGGCGCCGATAATTACGTCACCAAACCGTACGAATCGGAATACCTGCTTGGACGCGTCAAGTCGTTGTTGGCCACACCCGTCGCTCAGGACGACGATTCTGACGACACGGAATTGCAGGTTCACCTGAAGGGAAAGAAATACTCGGTCCGTTCGGGCCGACAACAAGTCTTGAATCTGTTGATCAGCACGTTCGAGAACGCGGTCGAGAAAAATTCCGAGCTGATCAATGTCAACCAGGAACTTTCGTCGAGCCGCGACAAGTTGGAACGGCAGAACGAATCTCTCGAGCAGCTCAACGAACAACTTGAGCAGAACAATGCGCGGATGATGCGCGATCTCGAAGCCGCGGCCAGGATCCAGCATTCGTTGTTACCCGCGGGCGACGTGCACATGAAAAACGTGGAAGTCGCCTGGCGTTACCTTCCCTGTGACGAACTCGCGGGCGACTTTCTGAATTTTTTTCCACTCGACGAAGATCATCTTGCGCTCTACGTCGTTGATGTCAGCGGACATGGTGTTGCCTCTTCGCTGTTAAGTGTGACGGTGGCGCGTTCGCTGACAAGGCACGTTACGACCAGCTCGATTCTTGCGCACACCGAGGGAGAAGGAAAAATCGTGATCGCGCCCCCTGCGGTGGTCGCGGCTGAACTGAACCGCCGATTTCCAATGGAGGACCAGGGGAATCTCTATTTCACCATGTTTTACGGCACCTTGAATGTTCGCAGCCGAGAACTGCGGTACGTGTCGGCCGGTCATGTTCCGCCAGTGCTGGTGAAGAAAGGTTCGTCGCCCGAATTTTTGCCTGCCGAAGGGTTCGCAATCGGGTGGATCGACGACGTCCAGTACGATGAAGAAGCGGTGACACTTTCCCCAGGCGACCGACTTTTCCTGTTCTCCGACGGAGTGCCTGAGGCGATGGATAAAGACTTGGAAGAGCTTGGCGACGAGCGGATGCTCGAGGCGATCAATGCGGTATCCGGAAAAACGCTTGACGAGGCGGTGGAACAAATCAAAGCCACCGTTGATCAGTGGTGTCGTGTCAACGGTCCGAAGGATGACGTCAGCATTCTGGCTGTGGATATTGCTGATTGATCGCAGATGGGTCTTGCGATCTCATTGGCCCAATCGCGCCCTCATCTCAATGCGATCGGTTTGGTACAGTGTTTGTCCGCTCGATTGAGTTCTGTGTGAACCTGTATGACGTCTGCATGCAATGCCCGATTCGCCGACCATTGACGATACTTTTGCCGAAGCGTTCCCAATGCGGGCGACGCGGTTGATCATCACGGCAATCGATGAAGAATTGGCAATGATCGCGGCTCGCGAGTTTTGCGGAAACGCGTCGAGCGTGATCGGTTGCGACGCCGAAGCGGGAATCGAAGGGTCCGTTCCGGCATCGGATACGATTGACTCACGCCCTGGTGTCGCCGTGCTTGCGTTTGCCTTCGACAAGAAGTCACTGGAAAAAGCGGTTACGGCGCGGGTGGGCCAGAACGTGCTGACGTGTCCCACGACCGCCTGCTATAGCGGATTGCACAGTGAGGAAAAGAAAGACCGGATCAAAGTCGGCGCGCAGTTGCGGTTTTTTGGCGACGGATATCAGTTTTCGAAAAAGCTTGAGGGTCGCCGGTTTTGGCGCGTTCCGGTCATGGATGGCGAATTCCTTTGCGAAGACGTCGTCGGGTCGGTCAAGGGAATCGGTGGAGGAAACTTGTTGGTTTGCGGAACGAACCAGGCTCAAACATTGGCCGCGGTTCGCGCCTCGGCCGCGGCGATCGATGCGCTGCCCAATGCGATCATGCCGTTCCCATCGGGGATCGTGCGCAGCGGATCGAAGGTCGGTTCGAAGTACCCGCAATTGAAAGCGAGTACAAACGAGAAGTGGTGCCCTTCGCTGCGTGGTCAGACTGAAACGACACTTCAGGAAGGCGAGCAGGCGGTTTATGAAATCGTCATCGACGGTCTCGATGAATCAGCGGTTGCGGCGGCCATGCAGGCCGGCCTCGCCGCGGCATCCGCGATGCCGGGAGTTCTGCGAATTTCGGCGGGCAATTACGGTGGGAAACTGGGGCCGCATCACTTTCACTTGCACCAACTTGAACGCGCCGTGTCGTGACTTCGATGTGATGTGGTGGAACGCTGGTCACCGTTGTGGGTTTTCGGTTGCTCGATTAGAATCGACTCGACGATCACCGCCCCCTCAGCATCACGAACGACTTCCGAAAAAGCGATCTCATGCCGCCTGTCCGCTTGTTGCTCAATCCGATGCGAACGGCCCAGCAGGGCGTTCACGTCAACGTCGGCAAGGATGGCGACGAATACAAAAAGATCGTCACCACGTTGTCGATTCATCCGAGTGATATGCAGGCGTTGGGTGTAGCGGATGGGGATTGCGTCATTGTTCGGACTGAATTTGGCGAGGCCGAATTTACCTGCGAGACGGGAAAGGTTCCCGAAGGAATGATCTTCGTCCCTTACGGCCCGCCAACGTGTAAACTGATGGGTGGGAACACCGACGGCACCGGGATGCCGACGAGCAAGGGATGGGAAGCCGATGTTGAGCCGATAGAAAAACCAGTTTAATCAACCCACGAAGATGACAAAAAAACCCGATATCAACGGTCCGCAGTCACCTCATTTCAATCTTCCCGAAAGTGAAGGCGATCCGGCAGCGTGGGAAGAGGTCGAAGCGGGCCGGTTCATGCCCAAGCGAGTGCGCGGCAGTTGCCAGGGCCGCGCACTTGGCTGAACGTTTGTCGTGCCGTCGTCCGGTTCGGACGACAATGAAACCTGTGAAGACGAATCGTAGTCGTATGACGCTCGGCGGGAGCGGCGTCTGCTTCGGCTCTTTCGCGAAACCCGATCCGAGCGGAAATCAACATGGATCTGAAAGTCATTGATCACGCGACCTGTACCTTTTGTGGGTGCGTGTGCGACGACATTCAATTGCACGCCGATGATTTGCGGATCCATCAAGCCAAAGGCGCCTGTGTGCTGGGCAAAGCGTGGTTCCTCAATCACACCGCCGAACACAAGTACCCCGACGCGCTGATTGACGGAAAGGAAGCGACCGTTGACGAGGCGATCGAGGCGGCAGCCGACTATCTGTACAACGCTGACATGCCGCTTGTGTACGGCATGAGCAATACCACCTGCGAGGCCCAGCGTGAGTGCGTCGCACTTGCCGACCAACTCGGAGGTTTGCTCGACAGCCATACCTCGTTGTGACACGGTCCCACAGAGATCGCCGCCCAGTTGGGCGGTAAAGTCACCTGCACCCTGGGCGAAGTCAAAAACCGAGCCGATTTCATCGTCTACTGGGGAGGCAATCCGGCCGAGTGCCATCCGCGGCATTTCACCAAGTACACGCTGATGCAGAAGAGCAAGTTTCTGCCGCGTGGACGCAAGGACCGAACCATGGTCCTGGTCGACATTCGCGAAACCAAAAGCGTAAAAGCGTCTGATGTTTTTCTGCAGGTTCGGCCGGGAAAAGATTTCGAGTTGGTTACGATCCTGCGTGCCATGATCAAAGACCAACCTGTGACCGAGTCCCAGGTCGCCGAGACGGGATTGAGTCTCGAGCAGCTCGAAGATTTCGTTGCCCGCATGAAGGGAGCGAAATTCGGTGTGATCTTTTTCGGCATGGGTTTGTCGATGACACGCGGAAAACACATGAATTCCGCGGCTCTGTTGACACTCGCGGCCGAGATGAACGCATTCACGAAATTTGTCGCGATGCCAATGCGTGGCCACGGAAACGTTACGGGAGCGGACGTCATCATGCGATGGCAAACGGGATATCCCTTTGGCATTTCCTTCAATCGCGGTTATCCGCGATACAACCCCGGTGAGTTCTCGACGGTCGACGTGCTTGTGCGCGGTGATACCGATTGTGCATTCATCATTGGCGCCGATCCCGGCGCCACCATGCCGCAGCCGGCAATCGATCATCTTGCGCGGGTTCCGACGATCGTGCTCGATCCGCACATCACGCATACGAGCCGGCTCGCGCGCGTTCACATCACCACCGCGCCGGCGGGAATCAGTGCTCCCGGAACAGCCTATCGAATGGATGAGATTCCCATGCCATTGCGTCCCGCCCTCGAGTCGCCCTATCCTACGGATCAAGAAGTCGTCCGTCGTATCAACGAGGCGATCGCTTTGAAACCCGATTGGATGGGCCAGCGGCCTCAGATGATCGAGACGCAAGTCTGAATTCTTCTGGTCTGCATACTCTATTCAATCCGCGTACTATTCAATCTGCGTTCGCCCGGGACCGCAATCGCGAAACGTAACACGTCAAGCACATCAATCGCATGCTCCGAATCACTGGCGGTTCCGTCTACGACCCTGCCAACGGCATCAATGGCGAAGTGCGCGACATATGCATTGACGACGGCAAGTTCGTCTCGTCGGTAAGCGGTGGTCGAACGCTGGACGCCACCGGAATGGTGATCTTTCCGGGCGGTGTGGATGTTCATACCCACGTGGCGGGCGGATCGATCAATTTTGCCCGCGCGATGACGCCCGAGGATCACCGCCGAACACAGGCTTTCATACGCTCGCAAACTCGCCGCAGCGGGATCGGTGGGATGGCGCCGACCACTTTTGCGACCGGCTACCTGTACGCGGGAATGGGCTGGACGACCGTCAACGAGGCGGCCGTGCCCGCGCTCTCAGCGAGACACACGCACGAGGAACTGACCGACATTCCAATCGTGGACAAAAGTTGCCTCGTGCTGATGGCGAACAACGAGATCGTGCTCGATCTGCTGGAAGAAGGCGAATTCGAACGGGCAAAACATATCGTCGCCTGGTACATCTGGGCCGCCAAAGCGTACGGCGTCAAAGCGGTCAATCCCGGCGGCGTCGCGGCATGGAAATGGGGCAAGGACGCCAAGCAACTTTCCGAACCGGTCGCCGGCTACAAAGACATGACGCCCGGGAAGATCGTCACCAACCTGGCCCGGATGATTGACGAACTTGGTATTCCCCACCCGATCCATTTGCATTGCAACAACCTTGGCGCTCCCGGAAACATCAGCACCACACTCGAGACGATGAAGCATCTCGAGGGTCACCGGGCTCACTTTGCGCATTTGCAATATCACGCGTACGGCGGTGATGACTGGGGCACGATGAAGTCCGAGGCGGCGCAACTCGCCGAATACTTCAACGCACATCCGAACATGACCACCGATGCGGGCGCGGTGCTATTTGGCGACACGGTGACCATCACGGCCGACGGTCCCTGGCAACACCTGCTTTACAAATTGACGGGTCGCAAGTGGGGCAACCTCGACGTCGAGAACGAAACAGGTTGCGGGATCGTTCCCTACACTTACAAACCGAGCAACCTGGTCAACGCGGTGCAGTGGGCGGTCGGCCTCGAATTGTTGCTTTTGATCAATGATCCGTGGCGAGTTTTTCTATCCACCGACCATCCCAACGGGGCCTGTTTCTGGCGGTATCCGGAGATCATCCAGTTGTTGATGTCGTCGGAATACCGCAAGGAGTGCATGGCTAAGTTGGCACCCAATGTGAAAAACCGAATCACGCTGCCCGAGATCGACCGCGAATACACTTTGTACGAAATCGCGACGATCACGTCCGCGGGGCCGGCGCGGGCATTGGGGCTCAAACAAAAAGGGAGTCTTGGTGTGGGGATGGACGCTGATCTGGTGGTCTATCATCACGACAAAGACATTGCCCGCATGTTCGGCCATCCGCGATACGTCATTAAAGGCGGCGAGATCGTCATCGAGGAAGGGGACATCCGCGCAACGCCGGACGGTCGCGAATTCATGGTCAAGCCATCCTACGACCCAGACACCGACGAATTTCTTCGACCGCTGTTTGAGGATCGTTACTGCATGTCGTTCGAGAATTACCCGGTCGAAATGGAACGCATCGAGCAGCCGGACATCCAGGACTGCATCGCGACGCAATGAGCAATCGGCCGCATGAGCAAAGTTACGCTAACTCTGAAACAGCAACCCACTGTGGTACTCGAGGCGGAATTCATTTCGCCCGACAATTTCGTGAACCTGTCCAACGACGAGATTCGCGCAGGTGTGGTCTATCACGGAAAACGACAACGGAGACTCGACGAATTCTTTGACGTCGAGGGTGAGCGGGCTGACACGATTGAGATGCACGGCAAGCTTCATCGCGTCCGTCAAATCGGGCGCGCGATGACTCGCGGATCATTGACGATCCGCGGCGATGTGGGAATGCACCTGGGTGCGCACATGTCGGGTGGATCCATCGAAGCCTTCGGCAACGCCGGCGATTGGGTCGGCGGCGAAATGACCGGCGGCGACATTCATGTCCATGGCAACGCCGGTCAACAAGTTGGCGCGGCCTATCGTGGCAGCCTGTTTGGCATGCGGGGCGGGACCATCATCGTTGACGGTTCCGCGGGCATCGAAGTTGGGATGCGAATGCGACGCGGAATGATTGTGGTGGGCGGTCCAGTGCGGGATTTTGCCGGGCTGCAAATGAAGGGGGGCACGATCATCTTGCGTGACGGTGCCGAGATCCGAACCGGTGCGTGGATGCAGCGGGGGACGATCATCTCGCTTAAGGAAATCCCGCTGATGCCGACCTTTACCTACAGCGGCACATTCAACCCGACGTTCATGAACGTCTATGCAAACCACGTCGCAAAGCGCGGAATAGATTTGCCGTATCTCGCTGATCAAGGGGCTTACACCCGTTACGCCGGCGACCGCGCGGTGCCCGGAAAGGGCGAAATTCTGGTGTGGCAGCCGACGGCGTGACCGGGTTCAATCGACGCGATGCAATTCAACTTTGAAATGCAGCGTCGCGTTGGCGGGAATCGCGGGCGGTTGACCCTCTTTGCCATAACCGAGCTCAGAAGGAACCTCGAGTTCGATCATTCCACCCTCGCCCACCAGTTGCAGTCCTTCGGTCCAGCCCGAGATCACGTTGCTGAGTCCAAATGTGGTCGGGTTCCGCCGCGAATACGAGCTGTCGAAAATCGCACCGCTGTCGAGCCAGCCTGAGTAATCGACGGTGACACGGCTTGATGCGGAAGGTTTCTGGCCGTCGGATTTGCGAAGGATTCGATACTTCAAGCCCGACTCGGTGGTGGTGAACTCAGTCGGC
This sequence comes from Rhodopirellula sp., assembly GCA_024644085.1. Lineage (GTDB taxonomy): Bacteria > Planctomycetota > Planctomycetia > Pirellulales > Pirellulaceae > Rubripirellula. The sequence continues at coordinate 2,733 of JAHELS010000144.1, read as the reverse complement.
GCATCAGCGTCAATTGCTCCCGGACCGACTGAGCGGGACGAACATGAACTGGTCGAAATGGCGAGACAAGCGACCAGCAAACCGCCAACAAACCGCATCGATCGAAACTGCATCATTGTCCTTCACAGAAAAAAATGGAATTTACGTGAGTCCACGAACGCGTCAAAGCTAAGCTTTCGGTCGAGAGTTCTCAAGCCGCGATGGCAATGCACGTGTACGTTCTAGGGAACGGTATGGTTCGTACCCTGCAATTCGTTGACGGCGCGGTTCGCAACTCGAATGATGTATTTATTGGGTTGATTCTCGAGGGCGGCCTTGAGGGCTGGAATTGCCGGCTTCGCCTGCTCGTCCATTTCGTCCAGTACGATTGCGGCGGCTAAGCGTCCCCATTGGTGTTGGCTTTGCAATTCATCCTCGAGAACTTTGATTGCCGCAGCCGCGTCGCCGAGCTGGGCCATCGCGCGGGCCGCCGCGATTCGCACACTCGGTGACGAATCATCAAGCGCGGCGGAAATCGCCGGTTTCGCTCGCGAGCCCTCCGCACCAATGTTGCCGATGCCGGTCGCGCTCCAATACCGGATCGATGGATCGTCATCGTCGAGTCCGGAAATCAGATCGTCCAGTGCCCCGGCGCCCATGGATGCCTTGGTCGCGATTTCAACCAGGCGGCCGAGCGAATCAGTCGAGTCGCCGCCGCGATGCAGGATTTCGAATCTGGAACCGGCGGCTTGCTCCTGGATCTCGATTTCCGCCTCAGGGATCAAGCCGATGTCGCCAACCTCGTTTTGCCAGTCGGCGAGGGCCTGCCGCATTTCTTTTAGTTTCGCGGCATGAGCGGGATCGTCCGCAAGGTTGCGGATTTCATGAGGATCATTTTCAAGGTCGTACAATTCTTCGGCCGGTTTTGTCCGCGCGGTAAACAGCGCTACAGCGCCCGGGACCGATCCCGATTCTTCAGCACGCCGAATCTCGCGCATCGTTGCGCCTTTTTCCGGAGTGTTCATGTATTGGTAGTAGGGCTTGAGCGGTTCGAAGTTGCGGACGTATCGATACCGGGAGTCGCGAACGCTACGGATGATGTCGTACCTCTCGTCCATTCGGTCGCGTGCTCCGTAGGCGTACTTCCTCGGTTCGGAAAGACTCTCGCCAAGAAAGGCACGCCCCTGGACATGATCGGGGACCCTCACGCCGGCTAGGTGCAACACGGTGGGACCAAAGTCAACCGAATTGACAAGTTGAGTATCAACGCTGCCGGGTATTCCCTGCGTCGACGCGCGAAAACGCTCGGGGATTCGGACAATCATCGGGATGTGCGATCCCGAGTCGTACAGCCAGCGTTTCGCTCGAGGCAATCCGACGCCATGATCCGACCAGAAAAAGACAATCGTGTCGCGATACAAACCGTCTGCTTTGAGCTGGGTGATCAGGTCGCCTGCCCAAGCGTCCATTGCGGTGATCAACTCGTAGTTTCGTTTCCAATCTTCACGCGTGATCGGAGTGTCGGGAATGTAGGGAGGTAATGTTGTCAACGCAGAGGCATCCTGGCGTTGCTCGGCGCTCAGGTTCCGCGTAACGGCGCGGTACTTCGCGTCGTCAGCGATGCCGCTTTCGTGGCATCCGGTGAAATTGAAGACAGCGAAAAACGGTTGATCTTTTTCCTCGCGATTTCTCCAGTGTGCCTTGCCGCTCGACTCGTCCCAGATTTGCCCCGGCGACGGCGTTTTGAACTGGTAATCGGTCTTGCTGTTGTTGGTGCAATAGTAACCTGCCTCGCGAAGCGCCATGGGAAACGGCTTCAGCCATGATGGCAGCTTCGCGTTGCATCGCATGTGGTGAGTACCAATGCTGTTTTGATACATCCCGGTGATGATCGTTGAGCGACACGGCGCGCAAACCCCAGCTGCGGTGAACGTGTGGGTGTAACGGACGCCCTCATTCGCCAACCGATCGAGATTCGGTGTGATTGCATGCGGATCACCATAGCACCCAAGATGAGCGCTGATGTCCTCGCAGGAAATCCAAACGATGTTCGGGCGATCGTCTGCCCCCGCAGCGAGCTGCACCAGCAGTAGAGCAGCGAGCTGCACCAGCAGTAGAGCAGCGAGCTGCACCGGGAACCGGACCGAAAAACAGACTCGGTTTCTCATTGACATTGCCCGGATGCTAAGGGTGTTTAGTTGACGGGAGGCGTGTAGGGATTCGAGCTTTGCGACGGTAAACGCTCGGACGACGGATCGTGCGATTCAGCCCTTCTTTGCCGTCCGGTAAAGACCGCCGCAATGAAGAGACTCAGCGCGGCCAGGTGGAATGACGTGCTGAGGATCGAGTAGACGCCGTAATACAATCCCATCAGGTCGACATCGATCGCGCGAGCCACAAAAAAGTTGAATGCGATGCTGGTCGCTTCTAAAAACAACATGATGCCGAGCGCAATCAGTGCGAGCAGCTTCGCGGATGTACCGTCATTTGGCTTGGTTGCAACAAAAATCATCGCCGCAATCAAAAAAACGACCATCACAAAGGTCGGTATGAAATTAAGTAAGGAGTACCAGGTCGATTGCATTGAGATCTCGATCGAGCGTTCGGCTCAAGGAATTCACTAGCGGGAAAAACCGAAGCCGCTTCTCCCGATGTGCCGTGTTGCGTCGGTGATAAGACGACTATTCTAACAGGGCTGCGCCCCAGGAAGAGTCTCGTGATTCGGGCGGCAATTCCTGATTCATCGTCCTTCCA
>JAHELS010000143.1 GCA_024644085.1 Rhodopirellula sp. | reverse complement strand
AGTTGCCGGAAACGTGTTGATCGTCCCGAGGCGACTCGCATCAATGACTGCTGGGCGATGGATTTCATGTACGACGAGCTGTTCGATGGACGCCGCATTCGGTTGTTAACGATAGTGGATCTCTTTACCCGTGAGAGTTTGGCGATTGACGTCGGTCAGCGATTCCGAGCAACTGACGTTGTCAGTGTTTTGGATCGCTTGTCGGCAACGAGGTCGTTGCCGAAAACGATCCGCGTCGACAACGGAACAGAGTTTACCTCGAAGGCCGTCGATCGCTGGGCGTACGAGAACAGGGTGGTGCTTGATTTCAGCCGACCCGAAAAACCAACGGATAACGCGTTCATTGAATCGTTCAATGGAAGCGTCCGTGCTGAATGCCTCAATGAAAACTGGTTCTTGTCCCTGGAGGACGCAAAGGAGAAGATTGAAGCCTGGCGTTGTGACTACAAAGATCATCGACCGCACAGCGCCCTGGGCAACCTGGCCCCCAGGGAGTTCGCTTCATCTGGCCAGGCTAGCCTGGCCAGATGAAGCCAAAGGATTTTCTCGCTCAGCGTGTATCAGAGAATGGGAGCGGGTCAGATCGGCCAGTAGACTCATAACACACGGTTCCAGGATTGGGGAGCACTCCAGTGACACTTTGAAATTCTCTCGGAATTAAGCGTCGCCCCTTTGCTACCGCGGCCGATCAATCGGCCGTCGTGAACGGCGAGGCCGGCAGGCCTTCCTTGTTATACAGGTTCACGCGCGGGTTCGAGTCGTAGGCGTAGCGTATATTTTTCGGCTCGGCGACGGCGTCGCTCCACACCACAACCGTCGCGCCATCGATCACCGCCTTCGCCCAGTGCCAGTTGCCTTCCTTGTCCTGCACGGAAAACTCGGCGATCTCGGCGTCTGGCGTTTCCTTGACCGGGTCGAGGTAGTGCTGGCCGTCCTTGTCAGCGACCATCAGCCCGCTGCCGACATACTCAAAGTTGATGCGGACCATTTTGCCTTCGATCTTGTGTGACTTATAGAGCGGGCCCGAGCGCACGACGTCTTTGCCGTAGTTTCTTGCAAGCGCCAACTGCGCCAGGCGGTATCCGACATCCTGCTTGTTCTTTGGGTGAATGTCTTTTTCGGCGCCAATGTCAATGATGACCGCCATACCGGTGTTGGGAACGCGAAGCGCACGACGTTGGCCTTCACGAACTGGTCCCCAACCGCCGCCAGCAGGTTTGCCGGTATGGCCTCGGCCGAAGTCCGCCAACTGAACCCAGTAGAACGATAGGTCTTCATTCTGAAAGACAGACCGCCAGCCCTTAACCAGCGCTTCCTTCATGTAGTTGTATCGTAGCCCGTCGCCTGCATTGGACTCGCCTTGATACCAGATCGCGCCGCGAACGCTCAGCGGCGTGAGTCCCGCGACCATTCCGTTGTAGATCTGCGTTGCGCCGCCTTTGAACTTGCCCTGCTTCAAATCGGCGACGTAGTCCGCGAGCTGTGGCACTCGCTCGAAGCCGATTGGCGGAGTGAACGGCTCGATTCGCTGGCCGCCCCAGTTCGCGCCTACCAGTCCGACCGGGACATCCAGTTTCGTATTCAGTTCTCGGCCAAAGTAATAGCCCACGGCACTGAACCCACTGATCGTGTCCGGCGAGCAGACCTTCCAGTCGGCTTCCTGTGCGTCTTGCTGCGGTTCTTTCTGCTTGACGTGCTTGGGTACGTCAAAAAAGCGGATCTTTGGGTGGTCGGCCGAGGCGATTTCTTGCTGCGCATTCGCGGCCTGTTGGACCCGCCACTCCATATTCGACTGGCCCGAGCAGATCCAAACCTCGCCGATCAGGATATCTTTGAACTCCATCGTCTCCTTGCCGCTCACGACCTGCAGTTCAAGCGTTCTGCCTTCGGCCTTACGGGCAGGGAGTTCGGCAAACCACTTGCCGTCGTCGCCGGCTTTGACCGACATTGCCGAAGCGTTCCTCTGGTCGCTTAAACCGACCACGACCGTTGCGCCCGGGTCCGCCCAGCCCCACACGCGGATCGGCATCTCTTGCTGTAACACCATATGGTCGCCAAACACGTTAGCGACATTTAGCTCCGCGCTCGCTATTGGGGCAACCAGCAGTAGCAAGATGAAGGTGAATGAGCGTGACAGGTTCATCGGTCTCTCCGTGCAAAGATATGGCTTGTTTGATCCGTTGATTCCCATTCGCATTGCGAATGGAATCGCTCCAAGTCTTAAGGGGCCACTACCTTAATACCGCTCCCCCAACTGTGCTGTGCGGGCGATGATTATTCCGGAGTTTTTCTTTTGTTGGATAGTGACAACCGTGAATCAGGTCCCAGTGACGCAAAAACCGCATCGCCGTTTCGATACACCGAATGCGTCGGCCACGTCGGAATCGGCCAGTTCAGAGCGGATGCGCTTTGCCGCTTCGTTCGCGAGACCAAGGCAGTTTCCTCTCGATCTGGTCCGCGATTTCACGAAGTGTGCATCGAAGCAAATTCGCGAACTCCAAGTTGTCGATGCACCCGAGGCGATTTGGGCGGCGGATTGGTGAGGTCGTCAAGGGCCGATTCCGCACCTTTGCCTTTGCCGGCTCAGCCGCCATTAAGCACGTTCAGAATTCGATCATTTCCTTCATGGATAAGCCACATGCCGAGTCATTCGCCGCGATTTCATCGCGGCGAATTCGGTTTCTTTTCGGACTCTTGCAGCAACTGCTGCGCCTCGGTCTGCCTACGTTCCGAATCGGAATCCTTTAGCATCTTACGAAGTTGCCCAACGCGTTGTCGGTGACTTAGTTCCGGATTGAGCTCGACAGGAATTTCCGTCAGCCGCCAGTTGTCGCTGCGCAGCGTCGGCAACGGAGCCCGACCGTAGCGGCCGTCGCTGATCATTACATTGGCCATCGGATTGCGGCCCCAGGCGTAGCGGTAGTGAATCGGCTCCGACACCAGCGGACTACTCAAGACCAGGACGCGACGGTCGTATGTCGGCCGGTTATTGCGATCCTTGCCGGTTTCCAAATGCGCGGCCTTGGCGGGTTGGAACCGACGATCCCGACCCGCGATTGCAAAGCCTTCGATCGGCCAATCGCGCAGCCCTCCAACTTGGACATTGAAGGTCAGAATGATCTTACCGGCTTCCACCTTCATTTCTTTCACCTCCGGGGGTGCCCACGGAATGTTCACGTCGTACTGCGTGGCCAAAGCCCAACGCGCAATGCGTTCGCCAACTGGAACCTTAAGACCCGGGTGATACCAACTACGGCGCATGTCGTAGCTACTGGCGAAACCGACGTTCTCGTCATCGGCGTCGATCAGATCGCGGTAGGTTTGATACTGCACGGCGCGGATGTAAACGCCTTCGTCGGCCATCATTTCTATATAGTTGTCAAGATTCTGCGGCGCGCCCGCGGTGCATAACGAGATGATTCCAAACGGTAACCCCGGATCATTGAAGGCCGCGCGCCAAGCGTCGATCATTTTGGCGAAGATCTGGTAATACATCACGTGGCCGTTGGGCTGAAGCGCGTTGTTGAATCCCTGATGCCAGATGGCACCCTTGATCTGCAAGCCGGCGATCGGCGTGATCATGCTCGCGTAACAATTGCCCGGACGGTTCTGGTCCATAGCCGGGCCGGGTCGCAGGTCGGAAGGAACATTGCGATTGGACGGAACGTCGCGTCCCTGCTTCTTCATGTTCTCCACCCACTGGTGATGCTTCTTGATGCGCTCCTCGAGATCCCTTCTCGGGTCGAACTCCACGACCTTCTGGTCCCACTCTGCCAGCCATCCTTGGACCTCGTGCGTGTCGATCGTCCTCAGCACCGCATTTGGCGTCCAGGTTTCAACGGTCGTTCCACCTCGTGATACATCGATCACGCCGATCGGTATCTGTGAGGCCTGATGAATTCGTCGCGCGAAGACATAACCAATCGCCGACAACTCGCGGACCGTCTCCGGCGTGCAGGCGTCCCAGTCCCCTTTGCGGAAATGGCGGTTGTTCCAATCGCTCCATTCGTGAAGTCGAGGAAAGCCCTTCTTGCCCTCCGGCCCATTCTGCGCGGGCACGGTCAGGATTCGAATGTTCGGATAGTTCGCGGAGACGATTTCCAGATCACCGTCCTCTACCCGCGAGATTGGATGCTCCATATTGCTCTGCCCACCGAGCAACCAGACGTCGCCGACCAGAACATTGTTGAGAGTGATTTTCTCCTCATTGCTCTCAATCATCATCTGGCGCGGTTGCGAAGAGGCTTCCAGTGGCGGGAGTTCGACTCGCCACGAGCGGTCCTCCGCAATGGTCGTCGACTTAGTCTGTGCGTCAATGGTGACCGTTACCTGCTCGCCCGGAGTCGCCCAGCCCCAGACGTGGATCGGCTTGTCTCGCTGGATGACCATGTTCGACTGAAACAGGTTGTGGACGCAAAGCCCGTCGGCAAGGGCGGGAACCTTGATGAGATCTTCACCTCGGACGGGTTGAGCTTCCTGTCCTGACGCTAGACCCGCGAACAGGAGCGATGTGATATTTAAGATCGCCAACGTAACCCAACGGCCGTTGTTGGTTAGCGTGTACTTTCGGATCATATTGTGAGTTGGCAGATTAGAGTTCCAAAACTTTTAGCTTCGGCATTTCGCTCGACGCCGCAATTTTTTTGATGGTCTCCCGCACGCTCTTCGCCTTTTCGAGGCTGAGCTTCTTGGGGAAGTCTGTTTCTTCTTTCTCGAAGTAGTTCGCGGCCGCCTCGAGTTGAGGAATGACACGTTTGGCGTGTGCTCCGTAGCTCTCGAGCATCTTCATGACCGTCACGATACGCTTCTGGCTTCCATGCTTCTTCTGTGTCCGCGCATAGTCGGCCAGCAATTCGATTCCTTCGTCGATGCGGTGCTTCGTGAAAAGCTCCAAACCGGCGTTTTGGATTCCGTCGGCAAACATGATCCCGCTTGGCGCCGCTTCTACGATCGCATGATGAATTGCAGGCAGCAGCGGCTGGAGTTCCTCGAAGCTGAGATTGGCATAGACCGAACGGAAGCTACTGCGAGCGCGGCCATCCTCGTTCAACAGGCCTGCACGCACTGCATTCATCAACAACTGCCGATCGACGCCGTCGAGCGAACGACCAATCAAGCCGCCCCGTGTGTTGAACAGCGCAAAGGACAGGAAACGCTGTTCCATCTGGCGCGGGTCATGCTCCGATCCGCTCTTGGCGAGCCGCTCAAGCATCGCGGGAACAGCTGGTTTTGCCGGCTCGCCGATTCCGGCGAGCGCTTCCGCCGCAAGGATGCGCAGCCACAGATCGTCAGCCTGTAATGCGTTGACCAACGCGGAAACGGCCGCCGAACCGCGTCTACGCTGGAACTTTATCGCCTGACATGCGCCGTACTGCGCATACAAATTGGTCGACTCCAGCAAAGCCACCAGTCTTCCGGCCACATCATCTTTCCGTCGTCCCAACGCTTCGCTCGCCCGTTCGCGAACCGTTGGTGACCAGCTCGACAGCCGCTCGATCAGTTGTTCGGTCGAGAGCGCATCGTAGAAGCTGTTCCGGTCGTTGTTACTCCAGCCACGACCATCGTCAATCAATGTTCCAGCCGTCGCCGCATCGATCTGCGGAATGTTGGGTTTCCCCTTGCCGGTGAGATGAAGCTTTCCTTTTGGAATCGCGTAAGCCAGCAACCAGATGCCGGTGCAGTCCCAATTGCGGTAGCTGTCGTTCCGGGCCTGCGGCGGACCTTGATGAAGGTAAGTCCCATCCCAGCGACGGGCGAGATCGAAATACCAGCCGCCGAATTCCTTCATCCACGCACCCGCTGCGTGACGGCCGGATCGAGCGACGCCCGGCATTGCCCACAACATGTTGAAAAAGTTTCCCGTGTGCCCGCAGTCGCGTTCCGGTCCGTAACAGGCAACGCTCATTCGGGAAAAATACTCGGCATGCTCGGGCTCGCCCAGCAAGCTGAATAGAACTGCGGCCATGCCATTTTTGCCGTTGTCATCGTGCGTTTGTATCCACGGACGATGGTCGCCGTAAGGAATCGCGCCTTTCCCGGCGTAGAATCGAAGCAGCCTGGCACTCCTCTCAATCGCCTCGGCCACCTCCGGATCATCGATTCCCGCCTTGCGAGCCAGGACCAACGCGATGGTGAGCGGAATACCTGGCGCATTCATCATCCCGTACCCACCGAGCCGCCCATCGTCTTGGGCGAAGCGATGTCCCCACGATCCCACAGCGCTTTGACCGTGTGCCGCTTCCATCGCTAACCGTCTCAAGCCCGGCAGCACCGATTCATCGCCCGTTGCCATGACGTACTCAGCCACCAACGTGATGACATAGCCGTAGTGCCAGGTCTTGTATCCGCTGGTCGTAAAATCCGCGGCCCACTCCGCCTCCCTTTTCACCAGCGGCAGGTAATCCTCTCGGCCACTGGCAAGCAGAGCCAGAGCATTGAGCGAGCGTGTGATTGGAACGGCGCGGTATGTTGGATCACCAACACGCGCAGCTAGTGCGGTTAGCCCCCGCTCCAGAATCTGCTCCGATTTTGAGCAATCCCAGGGAGCCGTCGCGCTGTAGCTTCCAAGTACCGGAATTTGCAACACGACACTTTCTGTTTTCCCGTCACGCCACCGCAACAAATTCAACTCTCCCCGCTCTGCCTCCGTTTCGGCTGCGGTGATCGCTTTACCAAAGATCACACGTGGATCGCCATTAAACTCCTTCCCGTCAACGCCGAGAATCACATCGCCAACCCTGATGAGGCCGTCTGCGGGCGAACCTTCTTCGACTTTTGTGATGCGAATTTGCCGCGCCTCGCTCGTCTCAAGTCGATGACTAAAGATCCAACCGCGAGCGCCGGTCGGCCCCAGGTTCCAATCATGAGTGTGGCCCTCAGGGATCGGATCACCGTTGGTGAAGTCCGGCTGTTCGACTTTGCCGCTTCCTGCAGCTGCCCAAACGCTATCTGATGCGGGAAGAAACGTGACAAGGCAGACTGCCGCAAGTGACGTGACGATGCGTTTGTGATTGATGCGCATGAATAGACGTTTGTGAGGAAGTTGCGAGGATGGCTAAATCGTAACACCACTGGGGCAACGATTCTGAGATTAATTGCGACGAATTCAGAACGGAAGTAGAATGCCTGAACGGCGCAGAGTCATCCAGGCTTAGAATCTGCGTAGCTCTTCAATCGGCACGGAAATCTTCGCCGACGGCCCGCAATTATCTCGGATCTTTAGCGCGATCGAGCTGAGAACAGCACGGGAAAAGCAACGCCCGTTCTTGAGAACGGAGAGTCAATCGGTGGCAATTCATCGATCCACTCATGCCGATTGCTTGTTGGTGAATTCACACCAGACGGATCGATATGCTGCTTCCAGTTCTCGTGTGCTTCTTATCGCCACGGAATCTCTTTGTGGTATGGGTTGGCAATTCTGGTTGCGAGCCAGGCGGGCTGACCGGACTTCCTTGAATCCGAGGGCCGAGTCTATCCACTATGGACGCTTCTGCGGACATCGGCCCAGTTTCCCCAGCGTCTGGTCCAAGCATTGGCGAAAACTGCAGCGAATCAATTTCACGAACTCGCGCTGGTCGATGCAACGAATGTCGCTTAGTTTTTGCTAAGCCCTTTCAGGATGCGGAGTTTCGCCTCTGCTCTGGGGATTGACAGTGGCACGTAGTGTTTGTGCCGTCTCTTGATTTGCCGCGGCTCAATTCTATTGGGCCGATCTGCTACTCGATGTGCTGCGACAGCGGTTAGAAGCAGTTCGTAGAACATCCGTCGCGCTGTTGAATGGTGTTGACCTCGCATCGCGATCATTGGCTGGAATGCTTCGAGCGTTTGTAGAGCCCCCTTGAAACTGATCGACCGTGGTTTGATTGCGTGTCTGCTCGCCGCCGGAGCCATGATCGTCCGGATCAGGTTGTACGCCAGGGCGTGAGTCCAAATCTCTTTTCGTACCAACTCTGGCGTGTTGCAGCACAGGCATTCCATCTGCATGACCGATTTGATGGATCGAAGATCGAGCTCGTTGTTCCATCGTGCGCGATACAAATCCGCCAGGTCTTCTTTGCTGTATTCATTAGGATCAAGCAAGGTCGTCACAATCACCATTGTGCGTGTACGAAAGCCTGGTTGATCGATTCGCACCCGTGCTTCTCGGACAGTAATAAAGCGTGGCATCGCAAGTTGGGCCGCGCGACCGGCACCTCTGATCAATGGCTTCTTCCATTCCACCAGGTGATCGTCTTTGCCAAGGCGTTTTCCACGTCGAAAGTCAGCTTTTCGGTGTGCTTTATTGATTCGCGTGACAACATCGACTCCGCGCTGGGTGAATGAGTACAGCACTTTCCAATTGCACATCAGAGCATCAGCAAGTAGCACGTCGCCCTGAGAAAACAGTTGAGACATTTCATGTAACAACGTGACCTCACCTTGGCCCTTGCCCGAGTATTTTGCGACCCTCAAATCCAGAATCGCTCCACAGGCGAGTGAGAAGATCGCTCCGACGCGGGCCAAGGGGAGACCAGCACCACGTTTCTGATTCCAGGTCTGCGGGTAGGCTTGCTGATTGGCAGCCGTATCGGGCATCAACGTTGTCGTGCCGTCGAACATGTAGACATGGCGCCCTTTCCAAAGCCATTGCTCGTTGGCTTGGTCTTCCAGCTTTCTCCCCACCAAGCGGGCAATCGTGGAGAAGAACTGTTCGGGCAACCGCTGTCTGGCCTGGCAATAGGCGCCCGTTTTCGACGAGCAAGCGCCAAGTCCCTGCGATACACGGTGGACAATCAATCGAGCAACGGCGTTGCGACACGAATGGTCGGCGCTGAGCACCTGTCCCAGGAAGACCCACAGCGTTACCAGCGGCGTGTAGATGCGTTCGTTCCACGCGACTTCGATCGTATCGAACGCTTGCTCGACAGTTTCACGCGACAAAATGTCGGCGAAAGGCAAACCGCCATCTTGAAGAAACTGACGCTGAAGAAACTCGAACTGACTCCGAAACAACTGCTCGTTACAATACCGCATCCTTGGGCCTCTTTGCCGTTGATGAACTTTTTGCAAATCCATCTACGCAAGTGAGGCCCTCTTTGTATATGTCATACCTGACAAAGAACTTACGGAAATCTAAGCGACATTCGTCGATGCAACCTCCCGCATGTAGGCGCCGAGGCGTTGAAGAGGTTAATGGACCATTCCACACCCTTGACGATCTTCCGATAGTTTCCATTGGTCGCCCATGGACGGTGCAACTGCAGCCTCGAACCGCAGCCAAGGGTCAGGCGAGATGTCAGTCGTTTTCTTCGGTGTGCAAGTTGCCAGGGCGTCTCGAGGCAGTCGGGAGTGTCGAGTTGATGACTCCCATGTACTATGCTTGCGACTGCCAAAGCACGCCTGGGTTATCTTCCAGATCGTTGTTGCAACGAACCCAAGAAACGGCAAGCTTGGACCACGCGTGAAGTGCGTTGATGGGAGCGAGAGACCCGATTTCTCCGTTAGTGCTCCAAATCCGTTGCCGCAAGAAGATACATTGGCCGCAAAAAAGCTGAATCCAGATTCATCCTACGGTACCATTGGTGTCGCGTACCAATTCGGATACTCGCATCACCGACAGATACCTGGGGATGATTCATGAAGCTCAATCTGCTGGCTCCATTTGAACCGTCGAAGGAGGATCCATGGGATGTGGCCAAAGCGGCGCACCTTTGTCGGCGCGCAGGTTTTGGAGCGCCGCGAAACGAGCTGAATACCGTTGTCGAGATGGGACCGATTGCGGCGGTCGATCGCTTTCTGCAAGTCCATTCGGAGCATGACGAAGAGTATGCCCAGCTCTTTGATACGATTCGGCAAGGGCTTGTCGCCTTTCAATTCCCGCCGAACCTGCAGGCGTGGTGGTTGTTCCGGATGCAACGCGAGCAATTCCCGTTGAGAGAAAAGATGACGCTGTTTTGGCATGGCCATTTTGCGACCAGCTTCCGCAAAGTAGAGAACATGCGATTCATGCATCAGCAAAACGAAACGCTAAGACGTGGAGCGCTCGGTGATTTTCGCGATCTGGTGCTCGAAGTCAGTCGTGACCCAGCGATGATCGTGTGGCTCGACAATCAACAGAACAGAAAAGGCAGCCCGAACGAAAACTACGCTCGTGAGTTGATGGAACTGTTCACACTGGGCGAAGGGAACTACACCGAACGCGACGTGCAGGAGGCGGCGCGAGCGTTCACCGGATGGCATCAGGATGATTTTCGATTTGTCTTTCGTCGCCAGGCCCATGACTTTGGGTCTAAATCAATTCTTGGCCATACGGGCAATTTCGACGGTAGTGACGTCGTCGACATTGTGCTACAGGAACCTCAGGCCAAGCGTTTTTTAGCGTCCAAGCTGCTCAGGTTTTTTGTCACACCGGAGCCGAGCGAAGAACTGATTGCCGAGGCCGCGCGAGTGATGGCCGACTGCAACCTCGAGTTGAAGTGGTTCTTGCGCACGCTGTTTCTTTCCAAGGTGTTTTACTCACCCGATACATTGCACTCAAAGATCAAGAGTCCCGTCGAGTTCATGGTCGGCGCCCTGCGTGATCTGGATGCAACGTTCCCCGGGCAGGAGTTGGCCGAGTTGATGGCCGGCATGGGGCAAGAACTCTTCGCGCCCCCAAGCGTGAAGGGATGGGACGGGGACAACGCTTGGGTATCGTCAAACGCATGGCTTGCGCGCGGACGGTTTGCCGAAGTTCTTTCGCACGCTCCCGGCGAGCAAAACTATGGCCCACACCTTCCACTTGAATCGCACGTTCCATTGGACCAGCGCGATCCCAATCACTACGTAGATTACTACGTCGAGCGTCTCGTCCAAGGCCGGATCAGTGAACAGAAGCGTCGCGCGCTGTTGCGATTCTTGTTCACCATGGACGAAGGCGAACACCGCGAGGCATTTGAGCGTGAGCCTGAATTCCGCATGCATAAATCCCGCGGGTTGATTCGACTGATTCTTTCATTGCCGGAATACCACGTTTGCTGATGGCGAGTAACCAACGCTTGAGTGAACAATAAGATAGGAGCCCAAAATGGATCTCACCCGACGACAGTTTGTGGTCCGCGGCACTGCCGGGCTCTCGCTGGTCTCGCTGGCGGGCGGCGCGGTGCCATCGCTGCTGCAACGCGCATCGGCTGCTGATGTAGCGTGGAAAAATAGGATCCTCGTCGTGCTTGAATTGACCGGCGGAAACGACGGACTCAACACCGTGATCCCTTTCGAGGACCCAGCGTATCATCGCGCTCGCCCTGAACTGGCCATCAGTGCCCAGTCGCATCGCTTGAATGATCAATTTGCTTTACATCCGGCGATGGAAGGGGTGGCCGATTTGTTCAAAGAAGGGCAGGTGTCGATCGTTCACGGTGTCGGTTACCCGCAACCAAATCGGTCGCACTTCCGCTCTCTCGAAATCTGGCACACCGCACAGCCGGAAACCAGCGCTGCCAAAGATGGCTGGCTGGGCCGTTTCCTCGACGGGCAAACGAAAGACCGCACGAAGCTCAGTGGCATCGCATTCGCCGATCGTTTGCCACAATCGATGCTTGCCAGTCATGCGAACATAGCTGCAGTTCGTGAGCTCGAAAGCTACGGGATCTTTGTGGAGGGTGAAGAAGATGTGCGGCTGAAACGGCGGATGATTCAGGAGTTGGCCACTGCAGAGAAGGATGCCGAAGCTGCGAGTGCTAGCCTCGCTTTTCTGGAGCGACAAGTGGAAGACGCCTACTCCGGCGCGAATCAGCTGCGCGCCGCCGCGGCGGAGTACCTACCTAAGGGTGAATACGAAGGTCCTTTGGGGCGACAATTACGGATGGCATTGCAGGTGATTGCCGCCGACCGGGGAACGCGAGTCATCCACGTCGCACTCGACGGATTCGACACACATGCCAACCAACGTGCAACACACGCGGAGTTGCTGGGCCAAGTCAGCGTTAGCGTAAGTCAGTTCCTTCGCGAGCTGCAAACGATGGGTCGAGCCGATGATGTGCTGGTGATGACCTACAGCGAATTCGGCCGCCGAGTCAAAGAGAACGGCAGTGGCGGCACCGATCACGGGGCCGCCGCTCCGGTGCTCCTTTTTGGCAACCAGCTCAACGCGGGGTTCCGCGGAAAACACCCGTCTCTCGACGATTTGGGAGATGGTGACCTGAAGTTTACGACCGACTTTCGTTCACTGTACGCAACGGTACTTCAAGACTGGCTCGGAACCAACGCAACCGAAATTCTCGGTGAGGAGTTTCCCGTGTTGCCACTGTTGAAAGCTTAGTCTTGGAAGTTGGCCAACGTTTGGGTCGCGACACCGCTGCAGTTTGGCTTGTTCGCTGCATGCTTCACCTCAAATTGGTCCCCTTGCATGACCCCAAACCGAATTCGTGTAGAGCAATGCACACGACTTTACGAAGGACGGCCAAGACTTGAGCGTTTAATGGCCAGTTCTGCGTCCTTGGTACAAGGGTCACTCATGGATGCCGCAGATCTCGGGTGAGCTTGAGTTCTTGCCAATTCCGACTCAGGATTGATCGGAGACGTACACATTCTTCATGAGCTTTTCGTCGGCGAGATCGAGCCGGCACGGATCATCCGTGATGACCGGTGCTTCACGTTGCCTCTCAATATCGGGTCGGACCATTGCTCGATGACACCAGCTGCAACAATCGCCGTTCGCTAGTGGACTGGCGTATCGGTCGGTCAGTCCCCGCATCAGCTCTCCGCAAATCGCGCATTGATTGGAGTAGTGCGCTGGTAACGCCGGATATTCGGCAGCGACGTTCATGATCAAGATCGGTTGGCAGCGTGGCTGATATCGGGTGAGGCGGTACGTCGGTGAAACCTAGGTCATGGCGTTGCGTGAAGTGGGAAGAAGCCCCAAGATTTTCCGTTTTCTATCCGCGGTCGCGCCGGAAAAAGCCAATTCGCTACGACGCTTCGTTTGCGGCATCGATGGAGATTGGCCACTTCGGCGCAGTTTCGCTGCGATCTGCTCCGAGATTTCAGGAAGAATGCAAAGAAGCGATTGGGCGAACTCGCGCTGGACGATGCAACCGAAGCGTCGAAAGGGAGCGAATTGACAAAACTGTTAGTGGCCGAACTCGCACCCTCGGGTCTTGGTGCACCGCGGACCAATCCGATTGTGTTTGTTGACCTGGATTCTCCGTCTCGACCGAGAAAATGAGATTCTCGGTGATCTTTCCCCGCAACTCTCCACCGAAATATCCGGTCGAGTTTTTTGATCCTATGGGATTGGCCGGGCTCTCCTTGGCCGACCAAAATATGATTCAGCACGGCCCCAAGGAAGCGAAGCACGTCAGCCGGTTCACTGGCGTTGAGCGTTGGCCCGTCCTAGTTTTGGTCATGTCGGCGGTAAGATGAATCGCGGCTTCTCCCTACGGCGAGATTCTGTGTTACCCCTGCAACAACCTGCGTTCGGTCGTGGTGACTTATGCAACAAAGCAGGCAGGCTCTGGCCTCTCAAGACACCGGCTTAATAAAAAGCACTTCGGCGCGGTTCATCCATCTTTCGCGCAAGCAAAGTCGAAACCAGCCGTCACTGTTTCTCGGGTTAACGCGAACGCCGGAACGATCGCCGAATTCCTTGAGATCGTATTGCTCCCAGGTCCTGCCGAGGTCCGGCGAGAAGATGAAGCCGGTGTCGCAGGGGTTGGCGTTGCCGTATTCCGGGACCACGATGACGTCGTCATCGATGGTCATGACGGCCAATTCATACTTGGCATCGAAGATCCGCGTGTGCTTTGTCTTATCAGCAAGCTGGGCCGGGTCGCAGCGGTAAATGCCGCGGTCATACGGCTCGTCAGGGGATTTTGGGCCGTTGGCATCGGCGACCCAGTACAGCTGACCAGCGACAAAATTGATGCCACCGGATTTGTAGCGTGAGTTGGCGTCCGACGACACTTGCAGTTGCCAATCCCACGAGTCCACGGCCGCGTCGTAAGTGCCGCGCAGCCAGTGGCATTCCTTGCCGTGCCCTTGGCCGCGGTCAAGGTCACCGGTACAGGCATAGAAGGCCTTCTCCACCGGGTTGTAGGATACCGAGTGAACATGGCGACAGAGCACCGGGTTGTCGGGATCGCCCAGAAAGGTCGCGGGATCAGCGTCTTTCTGCTGGAAGTGGGGATTCCGTCCAAACGAGTAGGCGATCTTCACTGTCTCGCCCTGGTCGGTCGAGTAGTAGATGTTCACCGGCGCCGCGCCGCGTCTTACATTGCAGTAGTTGCCCCAGATCAGCATTTCTCCACCATCGAACTCGAAAGTATGCACTCCATCGATGGAATAGAAATACGATCCGGGTCTCTTCGGATCGCTCGGGGTGTGCGGCAGGTAAGCGCTAGCGTCGCGATCCTTGACAATCAGCTCTCGGACAGTTGTGAGGTTGTCGGTGCTCAAGTAGATCCTGCTCTTTGTAGCGAAGACAATATTTCCGCTTGCCAAGATGCTGCTAAACATGATGTTCTCGGCATCCGCAAAATCGGCGCTATGGGCCCAGGTTTTGCCGTTGTCTTCGGAAAGCAAAACTTTGCTCTCGCCGAACGCGAAGGCCTTGTGGTCGCGCTGCGAATCGATGTAGGGCCGCTGCGGCGCAAGGCGATACAAGAAGTGGTCGTTTTCACCGACCTGAGCGGCAGGCAGCCGTGAGATCCCAGTGCTGAGCAAGCCGCCGACAGTGACCGCAGCGGCCCTGCTGAGAAATCGACGGCGATCAAATGGTGGTTGAGGGTTCATCGTAATACTCTCATCAGCTTAGCGTTGGTTCTTGCCGACTTGCCGGTTCGCTGCGCCAAACGGCCAACCCGGCAACTCACCGCATGCCTGAAGCGCAAGGACGGCGTAGGCGCTGCCGACATTGGAGATGAGGTTCCCGCACTGGTTGACTGGCGAGCGAGTAAACCACTTGCCGCTTTCGCGCTGATTCGCGCGCAGCCAATCGATGCCGCGCCGCAATCGCGGGTCCTCCGCCGGGACGCCGAGTTCTCGCGCGACGACAATGACAAATCCGGTTCCGTAGCCGTCACTGATTTTGACCTCGAGCCTCTGGCCGTCTTTCGGGACGAGTCCCTTCCAGTCGGAGAGCATGCCAGCGGTGGACCAGCCGCCGTCGTCAAGTTGCAGGTCGAGTAGTTCTGCCAGCGTTTCTTTGCGCTGCTCGTTGGTAGCGATGCCATCGAGCCTGGTCGAACACCAGGCGAGCATGGCGCGATGGTGCAATGACTTGGGTGGATGGTTCCTGAGATACTTGCGAAGCTCTTTCAGACCCGCGCGAGCCTGTGGAGTCTCGGCGTAGCCGCCGGGGGCAATGCCGACCGTGAGTGCGGCGAGCGTGACGCCGTAGTGGTCGTCGATCTCTAGCGGCGCGTAGTCGCAGTGGGGCCATCTCCAACCGCCGTCTTCGCGCTGTACGGTCCACATGATATCGAGCACTTCGCGTGATACGTCGCTGAGCTTGCCGGTGGTCTGTACGTCGTTAAGAGTCAGGCCTGTTCCGACGACAATGGGCCAGAAACCTTGCGCCTCGGTGGGGTTCCTCTTCTGCCAGCGAATCTTGCGGTAGCTTTCGTAGAAGCTGCGGACTTCTCCGGAATCCGGTAGGATCGTCTTCAGCGCTGGCCGCGCGGCCATGTAGAACAAGTTGGTGTGGCAAGTTACGCATTTCTTGGTTTTCTGCCAGTTCAGCGCGGAACGATCGAGGTACTGCGCCGCTTTTTCTTCGGAAAACTCAGCAGCGTAGGGTTCGTCCGCAGTGATATCCGGCAACCCTTCTTCAACGTCGTTGAGGGTGATGGGTTGTTGTGCGGCCACGAAAGCGGGCGCGGTTGCGACGAGCAGTAATAAAGCACGTAGAAGTGTCACCATTGACGGTCTCACCGGCAAAGTAAGCGGAAAGGGGTCTCAATCTCTACTCAGCGCGACACGTGTTGATCCGATGGGATTTCCCGTCCGGTATTGTAATGTCGGTCGCTGGGCTGAAGTCTCGTTTAATCCCAGAATATGTGCCATTCGCCAAGACTTCTCGTGTCAGCTTTCGGCGCAGCGGTTGGACCAGTTTACCGCACGAACACGAGCCGCTTCGGAGCTTCGGTCGTGACACCTCCGCTAGTTAGCCACAAACGTCACCATCCTCAGGATGCAGATTTATATTTAGTGGCTGCCACTTGGCATGTTTTCGCCGAGGCTAGTCCGACAAGCATGATCCGATCAATCTGTGTAGACACGCTTGTTACCATCCCAGTCCATTCCAATCATAATTTGCATCCAACGCTCGAAGAACTCGATCATGCCTTGTTGAGGATGGTGCAACGATTGCTCTTCTTTGAGAGCTCTCTCTGCTGCCGCAGCCAATGCATCTTCTTCTTCCGGTGTCGCATGTGAGAGATAGGCCATGATGTGGGCTATCGCTGATTCATCGCTGTCGTCGTCGTCGAACTCGACACGTTGGTCTCGGCTGTCGATGTACGCCGCAGCGTACACAATCGCGTCGGCGATAGCGTTCACTTCAATGACCTCCAGATTGATCCGTCGGAAGATAGGTTCACGCGTGGATTGTAAACTCCTGG
>JAHELS010000142.1 GCA_024644085.1 Rhodopirellula sp. | reverse complement strand
CGGGACCCAATTCGATCAACACCCGCGGATCGAGTTCTTGTATGCGTGAGCCGAGACGTGTTTCGAGAACATGGGAACTCGGGATGGCCGAGGCGACCTTGCGAGGACGCGTCAACCAACCTCGGAGAAACGTCACTCCACGGCGAAGTGACGATACAACCGAATCGGTCGAGGGAGAGGTCGAAACAGAACCCATGCTGCCATCCATGAGGAATGTGCGAAGTGGAGGTGACAACGGCCCTCCAACATGGGCGAGCCGACTTCGCAAAATGGCAAATTGTGTGCCAAGGAAACGGTGTGTGCCAAGGAACCGTGTGTGCCAAGGAACCGTGAGCCTGGATGACGTAAGAGGATCGCAGTGGCAGCGCGGAGAGTACTTGCGTCGCAGGCCTCTGCGAGTGCGGCGAATCTTCCGAATCAATCCGTCGGGTCAGCGCGCGGTCGCTACGGTCGTGCGGGGTGACGAAGACGTGTCGTGACTCAGAGCTCGAAATGGAAGAGTTTGTTCTTCGGCGTCGGCTTCAGCCACTTCGGCGCGCAGAACACGCACCTCGTTCGGAGCATCGATCCCAATCGTGACGCGGTTGCGACCGTTCTTGGTGATCGTGATGGTGATGTCGTCACCGATGTAAAGCTTCTCGCCGACTTTCCGTGATATGACTAGCATTCGATCCATCCTTTCTCAACCGAGTGTCCTACCGGAGTAAGGCGTAAACTTGTGAGCACGCCCCATTCCAAAAAGCGGAAATTCGTGGAATCAGTCGCTCTTGGTAGTTTGGGATAATTGATTGTGAAGCTTGGTAAAAAGGTGGTGATCTCTTATCGCTCGCGCCGCGCGCGGATCAGCCAATGCGTCACACCGGTGGTGGCTGAGCAACCGCGCGCTGCATTGCTCTGCGACGCTGCTTCGACTGGGCATCGGGCGAAAATGGGCTCAGATTTCCTCGTCGACAAAAATGATGTGTCGAAAGTAATGCTGTGATTCGAAGCTCGCCCCGAGCGCCCCGATCAACAGGCCGAGTGAGGCACAGAAGCAACTCATTTGGGCGGTCACTGACATCCCAATCTGGGAGGGATCGAGCGCCGACGAGGCAGCCCAGCTGGCGATCAACGGTGGCCGGAATAACATCCATCCAACGATCAGGCCCACCAGAAACAGAGTCATCCAAGTAACGAACATTCCGGTAAAGACAATTCCCAGCGCGGACGAGGAAGTCACGATCGTCTGCTCGCTGACTTGCCGGCCGCGACGAATCAGCAACTGCTGCCGCACGATCACGTAGAGTGTCGTCAGCAGGAGAGAAAACCCCAGCAAGGCGACGATGCGCAACCAGCTCTGGGATAACCCCAGGTCCCAGGCTTCGGCGGTCATGAAGAGAATTGCGACCGTGGAGACCGACGCGATCGTCAATCGGCTCAGCCGCCGTGGGAATTCCCAGGGGCGGGCTGCCCAGATTGCTTCCGCGATCTCACGGCGATTGATCCACGCCGCTCGCAATGCGAAACCCACGTAGCCAATCTTCGGATCGGATCGTTCCTCCAGGCGTTGGTCGGCAATCTCTGCGAGTGCAGCACTTTGTTTTTCAATTTGCTCGGCATCGAGTACCTCCATTCGGTCCAGATCCTGCGCCGTCGCAGGGTGGAACAGGAGGTCATCGGCTCGATCGTTCTGCGGCAAGCCGGTGAGGTGCCCGAGAGCGTGCAGCATCAATCGGCTCAGACGTCGCGCGATTCGCGAGATACGAGTCGCGTCATCGACCGAAGCTTCGAATGCTTGCGGATCGATCAGCGACAAGGAAAAAACTGCCGCATCCAGGGGCCGGCTGAGCGCGGCGAAGCAGTACGGCGAATAGTTCCCGACCAACTCGGTCGCGGTCACCACGAATACGAAGTCCCAGTGCCGCGAGTCGCGATCCTCGACTGCTTGCTGCAATAGAACGCTTGGTTCGACCCGCCCACCGCTGATCAACTCGGGTCGCCACACGCGAAGGAAGTCAAATCGAAAATCGGGAAGCGTCCGCTCCAGGAATTCGCCCACTTGATCAAGGGCTACATTGACTGCGTCACGATCGACGCGGTCGAGTGGACCGGCGATGATCAAACCGACGTCAATTCGGTTGTTTTCGATTTGTCGGTCGGTTGCGTGTGTCATTGAATCATCGATTGTGACTCGAGTTTCACCGCCGAGTCATGGTTTGTTTCGCGGCCTGCGAGGTCGGCCATCGTTCGCGGGGACACCGAGAATAACAGCCGCGTGCCCCGCTTCAATCTGGACGGGAAGGATAACGAAAAAGGCCGGTCCTGATCCGGACCGGCCTCTTGTCGTTCGACGCCCGATGTCTTTGTGATCCACAACGGGTGGTTCTTACAGAACGACGATCAGCGCGTGAATCACACCCACGATCCAGAAGCCGAGGATGGTAAGAATCACGTTCAACCAGAACTGGCCACTGAGTCCGCTGTGCGCAAAGACGGCGGCGGGAGGCAGCAGGAATGCCAGGACGATTTTCAAAAGTTTGTTTTCATTGACAGTAGCAGTCATCGATTCAGCTCCTAAATGGTTTGTGAGTGTCCGCGTCTAAATGCGGTAACGTTTTATAAATTGAACGAGTCGCACATTGCGTGCCGTTGCAAACCGATCACAAAAAAGTTTTCTTTGCCGTTGGTATTCATTCAAAAGAAAACGCTGTCACAGTTGGGACCGTAACAGCGTTCAATGGAATCGTACTCTCAGCGACCGCGCCGGCGGCCAACCGATTACTCGTCATCCTCGGGCAGCGTGACATCAAGGTCAGGAACCGGGATCGTCGCTTCTTGTGAATCGATGTCGACATCAACATCGGGAACGGTGATGTTCTTGTCTTCCATTTCGACATCCACATCGGGTGCGTCGACATCATAGGCGGGCAATTGGCCGGGATCGCCACTGATGTCCACGTCCACGTCGGGCAGCTGCCCGTCGCGGGTCTGTTCCACGTCGCAACCGGCGGTTGCAAACAACAGTGCGCCGCCACACAGGGTCGAAAGAAACAACTTGTTCATTTTTGATACTCGCTCTTTTCGGCACGCCGCCGGTCGACCTAGGCGGCTTTGGCCAGGGGTTCGGAAAGGTTTTTCGGGTCGACGATCGGTAGAGATGCAAAGGTCATGCCAAAGCTGTGTCGCTCGCAAAGGGGGAGAAGTTGACGGCATTTCCTGCGAGACACGGTTTGGAAAACAAATAGGAGAATGGACCAGCGAAAGCATCGTAGGCCGGACCGAGCTCCGCGAGTTCCGGCATTGGCTTGAATGATCGCCGGAACTCACCGAGCTCGGTCCGGCCTACGGCTCGATCGCGTGATGGACGCATTTTGCCGATTCGAATTCGAAGTCCAGCACGCAGGGCGCAATATCAAACTCGCGGGTCCGGCACACAGGTTGCAACAAAGATGCCAACGAGAAACACGCGGAAAAGGAGTGCTGGGTCGACCCAAAACTGGTCGCTGGTCGATCAGGCTGGTCGATCCAGACCCGCGGGAGACCTGGCGTGAGCGAAGTGCCCGATTCGCGACCCGGCGACTTGAGAATCTTGGCGGACTTATCTCACCTGCACTGATGCCGGAACGAAATGAATGGCCGAAGACGACATTGCGTTATCGCAGACGATGTACGCCTTTACCGGGAAATGCTGCGGCGGTGGATGAGCGAGCTTGGGTTCGAATGCCACTTGTCGGCCACCGGACAAGGCGCGCTCGCAGAGGCGGAGAGGTGCGGGACCGATTTGATCGTCACCGATATTGACATGCCGAAAATCAATGGCATCGAACTGACTCGTTTCATTCGTGCCCACCACCGCGTGGAAATTCGAAACATCCCCATCCTGATCATCAGCAGCCTTCACGACGCGCAAATCGATGCGTTCGTACGCCAATTCGGAGGTTCAGGTTTCTGCGCAAAGCCGCTTGATAAGTCCCGGTTTGTTTACGCTGTCACGCGGATCATGGAGAACCTCCCGGATTACCAGAGAGTTGCCGATGCCGGCGTAAACGACCTCGCGGAAGAAACGCCCGAAACGGACCGCTGCACGATTTCACACTTGCTCAGACGGATCGTCCGTGACCAGTATTCCTCGTTGGAGGAGGGCAGTGGTGAGGATACCGGCGAGTGTGGGTTTACCCAAAACGAAGATTCGAGGTGATGAAATGAATGACGGAAGCCTGACCTGGTTGCTGCTCTTTACGATGCTGATGTGCACTGCCTTTATCGTTGTCGGCGGCTAGTCGCGCCGGTCCACGCTGCGCGCACAATCAATTGTGGCTTTTCGCGATTACCTGATCGCCTGCTCATTTACCCGCCGTGCTCGTGCCGGCTTGCGTCGCGTTCTTATCCTCCAGGTCCTGCTTCGCCGACACTGCGGGATCACCCCGGTGCTCAAGCCAGTCCACGCGGCCATTGTGCAGGTGGTAGACCGCCCCGAACACTTCCGCGTTGTGTTTTTTTAGGCATCGATGCAGTGCCGGATTGGCCCTCAACCGCCGTACCGAGAACATGACGTTCTTTCGCACGGCCTGGGTGATGTTCAGTTTTCCGTACACGTTGGGGTCGCGATTGAAGTACAACGAGTTGTGAATCTGGTTTACCAGCGAACTCAATTCACGCGGCTCAAAGTGCGGCGGAGCCAATGCGGCGGTGACAGCCCCGCAATTGTCGTGACCAAGCACGACAATCAACCGCGTATCGAGATGCTCGACCGCGTATTCGATACTTGCCACAACCGACTGGTCGACGACATGTCCTGCGTTGCGGATTACAAACAGATCACCGAGGCCTTCGTCGAAGATCAATTCCGGGATCACCCGCGAATCGCTGCATCCAACGATCGTGGCAAACGGTGATTGGCCCGATACGAGTTGCTGGCGCCACATCTTGCCCTCGTGAGGGTGCTTGGAATTGCCTCGCACGAACCGATCGTTACCTTCGACCAACCGGGTCATCGCATCCTTGGACGAAATCGCTTCGCGATCCGCGACTTTCGATGCGGCCTCGGGATCGTCGCCATGCGTCACTGTGTGATGCGCCAGACAAAGACAGAACACGGTCAACGTTCGTATGACACGCGAACCAAAAGTTGTATTCATTCACGGCTCCAGTGTTGGCGGGTGAAGAAGCCATTGATAATCTCGGTATCAAGCCGCGATTATCTTCCTCCTCGCCGTTTGACGGAATTCCGCGCAGAGTTGAAACCGGGCAAAAACGTGAAAATCCTTGCAGAGCTGATCGAATGTTTACCCAATGCCATGAGCGCCGCCCGAACGCGCACTCATCATTCTTCCTCTGCCTCTACGCCCAGAATCTCGCGGTAATCGAATTCCATCGGGGGTGCTTCCTCGGCTTTCTGTTGCAGGAAATGTTCCATCCACCGAAGCATGCGCAGGTTGTAATCGAGCCGTGACGCCGCTTTGCGATTCCCGTGACCTTCACCTTCGTAGAGCACCAGCCGCACCGGCGCCTGGTCCAGCGTTTTAAGGTGGCGGAATAATTCGAGCGATTGGGACGGGTGCACCCGCGGATCCTCCTTGCCATGCATGATCAGCGTCGGTGTTTGATTCTTTTCGACGTAGCGAATCGGGCTTCTCTCGAGAAAGTATTCCCAATCATCCCATAACCGTTTGCGGTGATGCACGAGAAACATTTCTTCGGGAATGTCTGTCGTGCCCACTTTCGAAACATTGTCGCTGATGCCAACGAACATCACGCTGGCGGCAAAACGCTCCGAGTAGTAAGTCGAACACCATGCCGAGGCATAGCCACCGTAGGAACCCCCGGTCACTCCAACGGCCTCTGCGTCGGTGACGCCAAGCTCGATCAAGTGGTCAACGCCGTCGACGAGGTCATCGAACTCCCGACCCGCCGCGTCTTCCTGGCCCATCTTGGAAAACTTGACACCGCGGCCGGTGCTGCCCCGGTAGTTGGGATAGAACACCGCAAACCCTTTCGCCGCCGCTACCTGGCCGGGCCGCGAGTAGCTGGTCAACCATCCGTTGGACTCGTGCGACTCGGGACCACCGTGGACATACATGATCGTCGGATAGCGGCGACCCTCGACGTACTCGAGCGGATAGACCAGCACGCCTCCGAGTTCCAATCCATCACGTGCCTGCCAATTGATTGCCGTTTGCCGCGCAAAGCGCATCTCCTTCAACCACGGATTGACATCGGTGATCCGCGTCGGCGCATCGGGCGAGTTACCGGCAACAAAAACCTCCGCCGTGTGCTTCGCAGAATGACCGAGCAGGGCGATCGTGTTTCCCTGTTGATCAACCGAAAGATCGTCGAAGACCGTTTCGCTGCCTGGCTTGATCAAGTCGCGGTGCATCGCATCGAGCGAGACGATGCCGAATCGCGACGACACGCCTTCGGCGGCGAGCCAGTAAAGATGGGAATCATCCTTCCAGGCAACCGATCCTATGTGCGCGTCGATTTTCGGCGACAGGTCAAGCAATGGTTCGTCACCTTCGATGGTCGCGACCAACAGTCGGCCTTCGTGGGGATCGTGTATGTCTTCACCGGCGACCAGAGCCAACCGTTTTCCATCGGGGCTCCAGGCTACTTGGCCGAGTTTGGCGGAATGATTCACTGAGTGGGTGATCTCGCCCGATTCAATGTCAACGACGTGCACGCTCTTATGCATGTAGCTGTCGTCGACCGACGGCGTCGGTGCGAGCACTACCATCAACTCGCGGCCACTCGGGCTCCAACTGACGTCCAGTGCCGAACCATCAAGTTCCAACATCCGTGCCTTTGCATCGGAATCTGATGCCGCAGGATCTTGTTCCAGCGGCGTCACCCAAACGTAAGACCGTTTCCAATCCTCCTCGTAGATCTCCTGATCAAAACCTTTCTCCTGGAGATCTTTCTGTGATTTTTCGGTTTCTGATTTCGCAATGAAAGCGACATTCGATCCGTCGGGCGAGACGTCGAACTTGCCGATTGACGCGGGATGGGAAAAAACCCGGATCGATTCGCCGCCGTCGACGGCAATTCGATAGAGCGCCTTTTCGCTGTCATCGTTACGCTTGGCGGCGTAGTAGATCCAATGTCCATCATCGGACCACTGCGGTTTTCCAATCGAGACCTTGCCGGTGACGAACGGGCGAGTGTTGCCGGTGAGATCGCTCACGTGGAGCTCGGACCAGGCGGGCCCGTTGTCATCCTCGAGCGGACGCCGCGGCACGACCACGGTGTAGGCAATGTTTCGACCGTCAGGCGCCGTCGCGATCGATGTGACGTATTTCAGCTTGGCGACATGTTTCGATTCGAAGACCGTTTCCTGGCTGTGGCCCGATCCCGCGCCTGAGAGGAGAACTCCGGGTAAGAAAACGACAAGGAGGCAAAATCGTGGCCGCATCAGTTTCCTCTTCGTGCTATGTGAATTCACTTCACGAGTGATTCGATTTACTAATCAAAACGCCGTTTTCGCCACAGTTTACCAGAGCCGTCACCTCGTTCGGGTGGCTCTTCATGATCCAACCCGGTCGGGAATCGACCAGCGCTCGCAGTGATGTTCGCGTGGGAGTCGGCAAATGTCGTTGGCACGCAGATTGCGTCCACCCCACGAAACAAGCAACTGACATCCCTTCGATTCCATGACCGAGGACCAAAGTGCAAACGACCAGCGAAACCAGCGGTGCCACTGACGCCGCTACCAATTCAGCCGCCAATGAAGCCGCAACGTCGGACGTCGCCGCATCGGCCGCCGAACAAATTCCATCTTTCAGCGAAGGATTGTCACAGACCTGGTCAACCCTCGGTGGAATGGTTGCGGGTTTCTTTGCGCTGCTGCCGAAGCTGCTGATCGCGATCGTCGTTTTCGGAATCTTTTATTTGATCGGCGTGGCGGTCGCAAAATTTGTTGCCAAGGCAACGCGCGATCGCACCTCGGCGAATCTTGAAGTAGTCCTCGGCCGCCTCGCGAAGTGGACGATTCTTCTGTTTGGGTTCATGGTCGCGGTCGCAGTTGTCGCGCCGTCGGTCGACTTTGCAAGTTTGCTTGGGACGCTCGGTATTGGCGGCGTAGCAATCGGCTTTGCCTTCAAGGATCTACTCCAGAATTTCATGGCCGGCTTGCTGATTCTGATTCGCCAACCGTTCGAAGAAGGCGACCAGGTGGTGTTCGAAGACAAAGAAGGCACGGTTGAACAGATCGATACGCGATCCACTGTGTTGCGTACTTATGACAACCGCAAGATCATCATTCCCAACGGACACGTCTACACGAATCCAATGGTTGTCATCACCGCGCACGATCATCGCCGCTCGCAATACGATGTCGGGATTGGTTACGGCGACGACATCGGTGAAGCCTGCAAGCAGGTGCTCCAGGCGCTGAAAAACACCGAAGGGGTACTCACCGAAAAAGAGCCGGAAGTGCTGATTTGGGAATTGGCCGGCAGCACCGTGAACCTGCGAGCGCGTTGGTGGACCGATCCGCGGCGGAGCGACGTTGTCCACGTCCGCAGCGAAGTGATCCAAAACATCAAAGCGGCACTCGACGATGCGGGAATCGACATGCCGTACCCGACCAACGTGGTACTTTTCCACAATCAGACCGAAGCGACTGATGGTGATCGCACGGAGCAGCGCGAAGGTTGGCCCGCCGGTGACAACCCGCCCCAATCCCGTGCCCAGTGGCAACTCGAGCACGAAACCGAAGAAGTAAGATAGTTGGGTTCCGAGGTTAGTTGGGTTCCGTGGTCAGGGTGGGAACAATCAAAGCATGCCGTGCGTGCATGTGTGGAGAATCATGATGGCGGCCCCCGAAATGCTTCATCGTCTCGGCCTTTCTTTCGAACGATTCTGGGATCGAATCGCGGGCCTGTTCACGGCAAAACGCCGTGAGCAGTGGGAGATCGGCGTTCAAACTTACCGCACCTACGGAACACCGAAGGAGCTTCGGTTTTCTTGCCGCGTACTACGCGATCCAAAACTCGCAAAGACCACTATCTACGACTCGTTCTGGCAGAACCTGAAAGCCACGTTTCACCAGTTTGAATCGGATGAAGTGGCCCAGGCACAGCTGCGGATCACCGATTCGACGACTTCCATATCGGCCGTGTCGGATGAAGAAGGCTACGCGCAAGGGGCGCTGGTTCCAATCACCGATGTGCCTCCGGGATGGCAGGGCCTGCAGATATCGATCGACGACTTGCCGTATGGTCATGCGGGACGTGAATTTTACCCAGGGGAGTGTCTGATCCCGTCGCCGAGTGCACGGTTTGGAATCATTAGCGACGTCGACGATACCGTCATGCACAGTGAAGTGACCCGACCGCTGCGAATGCTGCTTTGGTCCCTGACGCATAATGCCTTCACTCGATTGCCACTGCCCGGCGCGGCTCGACTTTATCGCGACCTTGCCCGAACCGATCACGGTGATGAGGTGAATCCGGTTTTCTACGTTTCGAGCAGTCCGTGGAACCTGTACACAACATTGGTCTCCTTCATGGACGCAGTTGAATTGCCGCGAGGGCCGTTGATGCTGAGAGACCTCGGGATCGGCGTGAATTCATCGCGGATCGGCGACCACAATCACAAGTTTGACAAGATCGTCGATATTCTCGAGACATACCCCGGTCTGTCGTTCATTCTCTTGGGCGACTCAGGTCAACACGACGCTGCGATCTACTCTCGTATTGTCCAACGGTATCCGGGCCGTATCATGGCAATCTACATTCGCGTCATTCGCGATGACCAGCGTCGGGAATTGCAATCGGCGCAGCAGGTTGCCGCCGACGGTGGCTGTCCAATGTTGCTGGTCTCGGACTCCGACGAGATCGCCTCGCATGCCCGGCGCAACGGATGGCTCACGCCTCGTGACCGGCATCGACGCATGCCGCTCGATGAGGCGAGTGAAGAAGCGGAAGACCGCGTCGAATCCTCGACCGCATCACAGTGAAAGTGCATGGCTTCACAAAAGATTATTCTTGTTCCGGGATTCTTGTCGCCGCGTTGGATGCTTCGGCCGCTCTACGGCCATTTGAAAGATCAGTTCGCAGAATTCGCAGAAGTGGTACTCTGGGATCATCCTCATATCCTCAGTGAACCTTTCGCGGTAGCCGATGAACTTCAATCGTGGCTCGAAAGGGAAACCGGCGGTGACAATGTTGCTCTGGTGACCCATAGTTTCGGCGACTGGGTCGCGCGAAAGGCAATTCAATCGAGCGCCGTCGAAGTTGACAAGCTTTTGTCGATTTGTCCAGTCATACGCGCCGTTCCAACGGCGAGGATGTTCGCTGCTTTGACCCGCGACCTGGTCCCCGAAGTACGTGTCATGGCCGACGGCAAGTCTGCTGCTTCCTATTTGGAGCTACCCCAAGTAAGAGATCATCTCGTGATCTGGGCGCGATGGGATTTTTGGATCCGTCGCCGCGACCGGTGGCCGCGAACTGAGACGAGACAGCGGACCGTCAATGGATTTCACAATTCGGTCATTTTCCAACCGAGTGTGTGGAAACAAGCGGAGGTCTTCTTGAAGTCCCCGGCGAGTTGTCGACCAGCATGGCCGATCAGCAACTACGCATGATCGATCGGGTCAAGTGCCGCAGCTCCGTCCGAACCGATCACAACGTTGCGAGCGAGCGGGAATTGATGGGAACGGCTTTCCAGAAAATGCATCAAGTAGCCGGCGGTGTTGGGAAACACGACCAGGTCACCGATCTCGATTCCGCGCGGAAAACGCAATTTGCGTTTCAACAGGAGCTCAGATTCCATGCAGTATGCACCGACGAGATATCCCTCCATCTCGCCGTCCGCGCCGGTCGATCGCGAATCCTGAGACGAATGCATGATGATTGGATCAACAAGAAAATCTTCGCTCGTGGTACGGCATTGAGTCGTGTTCATCGAAAGTCCGACCAACCAATCGCCGTTGTGGTGAAGTTTGCAGAATTCGACCCGCGCGACGGTGACCCCGCATCCGTCGAGCAGGCTTCGACCCGGCTCGCAGCGCAGCTGCAGATCGCGCCTGCGAATCGATTCGGCGATGGTACCGTCTTCGCTTGATGAATCGAGGATCTGTCCAAGCCAATCTGCCTGGACGAGCCGCTGATAGTAGGGATAACAGTTCAAACGCCCGTAGATTTGTCCATCCTCGGCAAGCAATCCGAGCCCGTGGTTTTGAAACGTGACCGATTCGCGTTGGCCCAGCAGAGAGAGACGATGCTGGTCGAGAAACCTCATCCACTGCGATTCCGATTCCAGGTAGGACATCGGAAAACCGCCGCCAATATCCAGAAATTTGAGGTCGTGGCCAAGGCTCTTTACGGCATCGATGATCAACAAGGATTGGCTGATTGCCGAGACTCGTTGCTCCGCCGAGTACCCGTCGAGGTGGAAATGTATTCCATCGATCGTCAACGAACCGGAGACATCGTCGGTCAGGTTCTTTTGGATGACATTGAGCACATCGTCGACGTCAAAACCGAATCGCGAGTACAGTTTTTCGCCGTCGTGCTCGAAACCGCTGATCCGCAGCGCTATCGAGCAACTTGACGATGAATCCGCGACGATTCTTTTGATTGCGCGCAGCTCGTCGAGATTATCAACCGCGACGGTGACGCCGTTTGCCACGCAATGCCGCAGCAGTGTGTCGTCCTTGATCGCCGCCGTGCAAATCAAACGAGACGAATCAACTCCGCGCTCGATGACCTGGGTCATTTCCACCAGGCTGGCGGTATCGATCCCCGCGCCGGCGTCATTCGCCGCATCGACAAAGGAAAGGCACTTGTTGGCCTTGCGGGCAAAATAGACTCGGAAGTCGAGGTCGTGGAGACCGGCAACTCGATTCAGATTCTCGAGGTTTCTCGTCAACGGATCGGTTCGAAGAACGTTCAATGGCGATCCATGCTCGTTGATCCAGTCGTGCACATTCGAGGAACAGCAGAGCGTTTTCATCCATGGTTCGAGGTTCGCGCGTAGGGGCACAACACCCTCGCAACCGCGGCGGACGGCGTCATCAAGTGAATCGTCACACGGAGTTTCGGTGTCTGTGGCCAATGCGTCCATAATTAAACGATTTGTTGTTGTTCGACGTAATGTTCAGTGACGGCATGATGTTCGTTGACGGCACAATGTTCGGCGACGGCACAATTTTCGGTGACCGCACAATTTTCGGTGACCGCACAATGTTCCGTGACCGCACAGTGTTCCGTGACGCATCGGGCCCATCGATCGGGATGATCGTGCAGTTTCCTGCTTAGCGAATCGTTTCCGAGCACACAGCCCTCGGTCGGACGACCGATGATCGCCAATCCTTTCACGCGATTGCCGTTGGAGTCGATGGGGCGTCCAGCTTGATCGACCTCGATGCCCTCGGCGCCCGGCAAGCGTCTGACGATGCCCGCGCGTAAAAGTTTCAGCAAGGGACCATGGTCTGCGAATTCGGTTGCCGAGGGAAGCACCGCGTTGATCGAAAGATTCGGAGTAACGGAATCGCCCGCGTCACGGGTAACTTCATCGGTCCCCGGTTGCCACGAAGATTCTTCTCCGAGCGACGCAAAATCGACGATTCCACTTTCCACCAATGCAAGAATCCGACCGACGTTCTCTGCCGGGGGGCCAAAAGCGATTCGTTCCATTTCCAAACTTATCGGACGGAATTCCTTCCAACTGTCACCTGCAAGGCCCCCGTGGCTCACTCGGTCGACGATCGCTCCGTAGAGACTCCTCCAAGCGTGGCCCAGAGCCCAAGGTGAATCGGGGGGACGCCATCCATTGGCGACTTCATAGGAGGTTTGCATCGCCTGGATCGCAAAGGTGGCATCGCCGGTGGATCGACGCCACTGCCGAAACCATTCGTCCACGGGCGCATGAGATCGATTCGGGTTGCACAGTTCGAGTACGTCATCCGCCGCGCGAACAACGATCGGCCAAATGGCCTGTAGAAAATCGATGCCCTTTTCGGGCTGATGCAATTCGCGGATCTGTTGAGCGCTGGACTCCCATACTTCATCAACGCCGCTCGGCACTGAGAGGGCAGCCTCGACAGGCTTTGCGAGCATCGGCCGACCACTTCGCGAGAAGGGCAGAACCAACCGCGGCTCGTTACCACTGGGAATGTAACGCCAACGATCGCGGTGTTGAACGAATTGGCCACCGCGGCCCTCGGTCAACGTCAACGCGGCATCAATCCAGCTCAATCCGAAGCCGCGTACGCGAACCGTAGAGTTTCGAGGAACGCGATTCATTGATAGCTGGCGGGCGACCGGAAAGACGTGCCCGATGTAGTTCTCGGGATTGACGGAGGTGTCGTTCGTACTTGAACGCCAACCTTCGTGTCCGACTGTCAACAATAATTCGTCGACCAAGAACGTTTGTTGGCCGGCGGTCACCTGCCATTGACGCGAATCATGGCGGACTCGATCTACCGTTGCAGTGAATCGCCGCACATTTGCAATTCGATCGAGTTTCGACAATAGCACCCGGAAACAGTCATTCAGATACTCGCCCACAACCGCTCGAGGCGGATATCCGCCCGGCCGTGCAAGATGGGTGTAATGCTGATCGAGCCAATCCATCAGGTCGAGGCATTCCGAGGGTCGATCGGGGCTGGGCATCCAGGCGTCAATGTGGCGCGCGGCGAAGTTCATCCTCAGATGATGCGGCTGGCCGGGATCGTACACACGTCCGGCGCCCAGCGCATCGGCTGGTTCAAAAATCAGAATCTCAATTGGCCGGGTGACTGATCGACGCGAGAACCAATGCTGCAATCGTTCCAGCGAGTACATCCCTTTGGGCCCACAACCAACGACTGCAACGCGAAACGGATGTCGGAAATGCCGCGTCTCGTTATCCCGAAATGTTGCTTCGTGACTTGCAGGAGTCATGCCGCGTCAGCGGGGCAGTGCCCGTCCACCGTCGCGTTGATCCGCTGATGAATCTCATCGCGTGTGCATCGGAGAGATTCGAACACCCATTGATCGTTGAATACGGTGTCCAGGTACCGTGTTCCGGAATCATGCAGAACGGCCACGCAAGTCTTCCCCGCCAAATCATCTTGCATCGCGCGAATGGATTCGAGCACGCCACCGGCAGAGCCTCCCACGAGAATCGCTTCTCGATCGGCCATTCGGCGACACCCGACGACGCAATCCAAATCAGAGACACGTTCAACGTGGTCAAATGACTGGCCTCGCGCCAAACGTGGCATCCTTCCGGCGCCGAGACCGGGGATCCTGCGTCGCCCCGGGACGCCACCGAACAACACACTGCCTTCAGCATCGACGGCGACTACCTCTGTGTCGCGGCCGTGTTTCCGCAAGTAGTCGCGACAACCCGATGCGGTTCCGGTACTGCTGGTAGCGACGAAAAGGTAATCCATCTGTCCCCAGAGTGCCTCGTCGATTTCCCGAATTGTCCCCAATTGATGCGCCTTCGGATTCTGTCGATTGGAATACTGGTTCGGCCAATAGCTGCCGTCGATGGTTTCCAACAGCTCGCAAACGCGGGCCAGACGGGCTGCGAGAAAGTCACCCTGCATAGGCTCGGTTACCAGGTCAATCTCAGCACCCAAAGCGCGCATGATTGCAACGTTCTGAGGTTGAGCGTTGGGGTCGACAACGCAGATCAATCGCAAACCGTAATAACGACAAACTTGCGCCAGTCCAATTCCCATGTTGCCTGATGAAGATTCGATAATGGTTGTGTTTTGATCGATGTGGCCTGACTCGATCGCCTCTTCGATCATGCGGCGGGCCGGACGATCTTTGGCGCTGCCACCTGGATTGAACGCTTCGATCTTTGCGTACAGTTTGACATCAGAGCGATCGAGGTAGCGCCGCAATTGGACCAGCGGCGTGGAACCGATCGCATCCAGAATTGAGTCGGCGGTGATAACAGGTCGAAGAGCCATGTCGAGTATCTTGTAGAGTCAGTTGCTAGGTTGAATGACGCCGGACAAATTGCGTCGGTCGAACTCAAGTGATTTGCAACTACTGTGCCGCTTGGACGTCATTGAATTCGGCTTCGTCACTTGGTTTCAGTTCGGGGTTGAGCGCCTCGAGCCGTTTCAAGTCCAAGTGATCAACCGTCAATCCGACTGTGTTGACGATCTTGACGATCTCGGCGATGGTCGACGCGCCAAGTTTTCGACCAATCTCTTCCTTGTGCCGTTCGATGGTGCGTGGGCTGCGGTATAACATCCGCGCCGTCTCGGGCACGTTGCGACCGTGACCGAGCAGCACCAGAACTTCGAGTTCACGATTACTCAGGGAAGCGAGCCGTCCGAGATCAATGAATTCTGTTTCCACTTCCTCGACCGAAGACGCGGGATCATTCGGTGTCGCCGAACGAGAGACCACCAAAACGTGTGATCGACCCGCGGGACTGGCCAGTGGAATCATCGTCGAGACAATGTCGCGTCCCTGGTAGATGTGTCTGACGCGTAGTGTTTTTCGCCACTCGGCGACTGAGGTAATCCACTCCATTCGTTCGCGTGCAAATTCGGGATGGAAGAGCTCGTTTAAGTGCTTCCCCTCCACTGGTGCTTGGTCGTCCGCGCCGAACAATGAGAAGGCGCCCGGATTGGCAAAGATGACCTCTCCGTCGCGCGAGACAATTGCGACGGAGATCCCTGGATCGCTCGCTAAAGCATGGCTCCAGTCGATTTCGGCTATTGCAGGATTCACGTTTCATTTCCATAAGTGGGAGAATTCACACAACATTCCGACCATGCGAATCCCGCGCCAAAGGACGAGGACCAATGCCCCTTTTCGTGGTAGTCGATTGGCTACTTGCGGAGGTCGAAGTGAGGGGGGTGGATACCCGCAAAATGTGAGCCTTCGTTCAGATCACAAGTGTTGACTTGTTGACCCCATCGTCGATGCGTCAAAGGATGGCGTGCACTTGGGACGCTCAGGCACGCAGAAAGCGAACGTACATGGCGGGGAAAACAATTTGCGAAAAAGTCGAGTTGTCGATCAAGCGTGCGCTTTCATCAACGAGCTTTCAGGTTCAGTGTGAAGCCGAGAATCGCCAGATCACCTTGCGCGGCATCGTTCAATCGCGCAATGACCGGACGCTCTGTGCGATCAT
Organism: Rhodopirellula sp.; assembly: GCA_024644085.1. Lineage (GTDB taxonomy): Bacteria > Planctomycetota > Planctomycetia > Pirellulales > Pirellulaceae > Rubripirellula. Next base: position 561 of record JAHELS010000142.1, on the reverse strand, counting down.
CGCTCGCATCGTTCCCGGGGTATGCCGGGTGAACAATTTGATCAGCGTGATCGAGCGCGGTCCTCAACTCGCTCCGGCTCCCCATTCGCCTGATACCAAGCGTTCGGCGGATTAGAAATTGTTCCGTAGATGATTGCAGCCCGCGCGCAGGAGAATGTGACGTTGCCGGAATACGCGTTCGATAGACGATTGGTAATCGTAGGCCGGACCGTGAGCCGCGCGCGAGCGTGTCTGCCGAGCCTGGGATCCATTGAACTCTGGGTTTTCGAACTCTGGGTTTTCGAACTCTGGGGTTTCGAACTCTGGGGTTTGGGTGCTTGCTGATGCGGGAGATTGAATTCGCCGCTGCGTGATGGCATCACCATGCCAGAGGACTTGAAGGTCTTCCCGATTCCATCTTTCCAATCCGATCGCGGGATCACCGATCAGGTAACCTCCATCATCGGTTCGCCCCAGCGCGACGACAGTGTGGCCGAGCCCGGGAACCCATCCCCACTCCGATTCATAGCGCGGATCTTGAACACCGCCGGCGGGCAACTTTACCATCAGCAGAACGGGCCA
>JAHELS010000385.1 GCA_024644085.1 Rhodopirellula sp. | reverse complement strand
CCCGTGAAGCCGGCCGGTGGTCCCGTCAGATATTTCTTCGGCCAGTCAGTAGGCCCGTTGTCGCTCGTGAAGAGGATCAGCGTCTTCTTTCCGAGATTCAGTTCATCGATGGTCGCGACGACCCGCCCGATCTGCTTGTCCATCTCTTCGAGCACGGCAAAAAAATCACGAACATAAGGATCGTCGGAAACACTTTTGAACTTGTCGGCACTGCCGGAACGAGGCACGTGCGCGTCGTGAACGTCGTTTGGAAACAGCCGAACGTAAAACGGGCCATCGCGGTGGCGGCGGATAAAGTCGATCGTGCGATCGGTCTGTATCTGCATCCTCTCCCAGCGCTTGCAGGGAATGATCTTGCCGTGACCGAGAGCCCGCGCTCTTTCAATGCCCTTCGAATTGGCAATAATTCGGTCCCCCAGACCCTCGAAGGAAACCAGGGATTCGTCGAATCCATACGCCTGAGGCAACGGCGCGTCGTCCACGTCACGACCGCCTCCCATGTGCCACTTGCCGAAATGAGCGGTCGCGTAGCCAGCCGCCTTCAGCTTCTTTGCAGTTGTCGGAGCGGACGGGTCGAGGTAGTCAGCCATGCCGCGATTTGCATTGCCGGCGCGTGTATTGAGGAACGAATGGATCTTCCAGCGGCCCTGATACTGACCGGTGGTAAGCGCGACTCGTGAGGCAGAACAGATTGGCGAGTTGACGTAGAAGCTGGTCAACTTCATACCTTCAACGGCGAGTTGGTCGATGTGAGGCGTTTTGACAAGCGGATTGCCAAAACAACCCGGATCCGCGAAGCCCATGTCATCGATGAAAATGACAACGATGTTCGGCTTCTCGCCCTTCGACTCTTCCGCAGAAGCCGAATCGAGGCCCAGAGAGATCGCGACAAGTGTGAGGATGGTTAGAGCATATTGCTGCATTATGATACGACTCGCTTTTCTGTGAATAAGCCCACCAGAGTTCTCTCGCTGTCATTCTTCGAGAGCAACCTGCATTTCTATGATGCCCACCGCTGTATCATTACGCGGTGTCATCTTGATTCGAATGGCGTCGCATTCTGTCGGAGCGGCTGGATGCACGACGTTGAACTGATTCGCTCGGGTGTCGTATTTGTCGGTAGTGTAAAGTTTGAGTGGCTTCCACTTGCCATTCTGCTCGACTTCGAGAGACCACGCCTTGGGGAACCTGACATCGCCTTGCCAGCGGTCCATCCAGAAAACCCCAACGCTGCGTAGCTTTTTTGTTTCACGAAAGCGACCAATGACCCACTGGGCTTTGCCGGGCTGGCCGCGACTGGTCCAGCGAGCAACCTTGTTTCCGCTCGACCATTTGTCCGTTTTGCCGTCTCCAATAGCAGTGACGGTGTCTTCCTTCGCTGTATGCGACGCCGTGATTTCTTTGAAGGCGCTCTCCTTTGGTAGAGCGATTGGATCGAAGACCGCCATGTCCGCTTGCATCGGGAACCAAACCGTCATCGAGCCGGTGCCACGGTTGTTCCACGCGTAGTACGGTGTCAGGACAAGCCTTGCGGCTTCACTGTCGCCGCTCTTGGTGACAGCCTGCGCGGGTAGTTCCGCCTGGATAAACGAACCGGATTCGATGCGAGTGGTCTTGATCTTTGCGTTCGATGTGTCGGGTAGCTCGTCGAAGTAAAACCGCTGAGTCGCGCCGTCATTGTCCACTCCTTCCGCGCACAGCACGAATGGACCACGCGTGAACGCAACGCGATTCGTGTTTGCTTGGACGGCAGGATGACACTCGGTGACTCGGACGGGCATCGGCAGCTTCAGGACAACTCGGTCGCCTGGTTTCCATTCGCGGTCAATAGACACGAAACCCTTCTCGATATCCGCCTCAACGCGATCTCCGTTGAGCGAGAGTTCGATAGGCGCGGCAAGGGCTTCGGCGTAACGATACAGCTCTCCAGGGACGAATCGCTCTCTTGCCCATGTGGGAATGCGGAGTCGCAGGCGAAACTTTGTGGGCCTCATCGGATTGATGGCGACGCTGATTTCGCCATCGTTCGGATAGGCGGTTTTTTGCTCGACTTTGACTCGCGTGCCGTTCAGTTCAACCTCCGTCCGGCTCTCTGCGAAAAACGTGATGTAGAGATCATTGTCATCGTGAGCGTAGGTCATGCCGGGAACCTGCGGCACCAGGCGAGCCATGTTCGATGGACAGCAGGCCGTGCCAAACCACGGGGCTCGACCAGCCGTGCCGTGATTGAACGGATACTTGCCGTCGGCATCGAGCGGGTTCACATAGAAGAAGCGATTGCCTTCGAGATTGACGGCTGCGAGCACGTTGTTCAGCAGCGCGACTTCGGCAACGTCCAGATACTTCGCGTCTTTGTGCAACAAGAACATGCGATAGTTGAACAGCACGTTGCCAACAGCAGCGCAGGTTTCGTTGAAGGCATCCGCGTTGGGCAGTTCATACTGCGGACCGAAGCCTTCAATACCATGCACGGCTCCAAGGCCACCCGTGATGTGCATGCGAGTGTTGGTTATGTCTCCCCAGATGCGATCGAGGGCTTCGCCATATGCCGGCTCTCCAGTCAGCGTACCCACGTCGGCCATTGCGGAGTACAGGTAGGTTGCCCGCACAGCGTGGCCGACGGCTTCCTTCTGTTCCGTCACCGGAGCGTGCTGCTGAGCGTAAGTCGGAGACATCACGCCTTCCCCATCCGGAACGTAAGTCACGCCGCGAATTTCTAGGAACTTGCGAGCCATGTCGAGATAGAGTTGTTTGCCGGTAACTCGATACAACTTGACCAGCGCGAGCTCCATCTCCTGATGGCCGGGAGCCTGCTGGATCGGCTTGCCGTCGTTGTAAGCCGCATCGCCCTCGAATATGACTTTGTTGATGTGCACGGCACTCTTCTCGGCCACATCCAGAAGCTTCCGCTTTCCCGTCGCCCGGTAATACGCAATTGCCGCCTCATACAGATGCCCGACGTTGTAAAGCTCATGGCTATGGACGATGAACGTATATGGCTTATCGCCCATCATGTTCTTCGACGATCCGGCGCCGGTCGTGTGCGACGGATACAAATAACCGTTCTTGTGCTGAGCGCCCGATATCACGTCAGCCAGGTCATCGAGTGTCTTTTCAAGTTCGGGGTCGCGTCGCAGTTGCAGCAGGTACGCGGCGCCTTCCATGACCTTGTACAGATCGGAATCAATAAAGCGATGCGCCCGATGATCTGTGACTTTTTTTCCCGCCAGAAAATCACGGGCAGCTTTCAAATGCTCGACTCCCGGCTGTGTGCGTTCAAATGCAAACGGAACTAGCGTCTTTCGCTGTGTCTCCAGGCGAGGCCGCCAGAAGTCGCTGGTCATCTCAACTTCGTTGAACGGCACTGGCTTCAGCGGGTAGTCACCCGCGTGTGTGCTGCCAGTTGCAGCACACAGCACCATGGCCAATAGACCGTGTGTCGCGGAGAGCTTTGCTTGAACGTTCATCTTATATGCCTCGTTCTCATTGCATTCGTGCTGTCATTGTAGCATTCGGTTCGCTCTGCCTTCGAGCTCCTCGCCTGCGCGACTCGTGCGACTCCGCGTTCCGCACTTTCGTCCTCCCATCGGGACCAAAACGCATGAATGGTCATCTCGGCAGTAAGGTTGTGGCGAGACGGCAGTCTACATGATTGAAACTGCCCGAATGTGTTCGGTCGTGGACACCGCCTTGCAATTAGGCCGCAGCCAAACGCATAGGATCGGTTGGACAATCTTCCCGCTGCAAGGCGGAGCCGCTAACTGCAGCGGTCTTGCCTCGATCTCAAGACCGCTGCTTCTTGGCAGAATCTCTTCGAGCTCGCGGATGATGCATCCGATGCGACTTTTGTCGAGGTCGAATTCACAGCGGTGGGAATACCGATGTCAGTCAAACATGGCTTTCTACGGCTGATACCAGTAGCTTCTTCCACTCCGACTTCTCGCCGCGTGCAGAAGGAACTTCTGATATTCTCAGTTTTAGACCGGGCAATTCCGGGTCGACGCGGAGTATCCCCATATGGAAGCAGAACAATCACCGACGGATCACGAGGCATTCCTGCGACTTTTTACGAGGTTTGAGGGGAATCTACGCGCATACGTGGCGTCGCTGCTGCCGACCAGG
>JAHELS010000384.1 GCA_024644085.1 Rhodopirellula sp. | reverse complement strand
CCTCGTCGATTCGCACCGGCCTTCCGCTGTTCGCTTTGCTGATCGACGCGGCCTGCATGAACGCGTAGAGTTCAATCGTTTCCGATGCATCGATCGGTGCATTTCCCGAACGAAAGAATCTTGCGATCTCGATCACAAGCGGCTTGTACCCACCAAATCGTCCAATTTCGCCGATCGCATTTTCACCAAATGCTGTGCCGCCATATCCCGTTTTACCCGAACGGATCCCGCGGAAAGTACCAATCCGTCCATCCTTCCAGATTCCCACCGCGACTTCGTATTTATCGGTCGACGTATGGGTAACCGATTCGCACCCTGTGCCCAGGCACGTGTACAGCGACTCGACTCCATGAATGCCGTACCAGAATAGGTCGACATGGGTCGGTTCGATGGAGCAGGCACTGTAGCTGTCACAGCCGAGGACACGCCCGAGTTTTCCCGCCCGAATTTCCTGGGCTCCAGGACTGTAGCGCAGGGAGGAACTTGAGAACATCGGAACGTTGAAGTGGTCAGCCGCCTGAAAGATCGCGACCACCTCGGCCAGATTCGAGCCGGTCGGCTTGTCGATGAAAACCGGCTTTCCCGCCCGAAATACCTCCAACGCCTGTTCCAGGTGCAAGCGACCGTCGTTCGTTTCAAGCAATACGCAATCGACCCGTTTCAGCAGTTCCGCGATCGAATCGACCACATCGACTCCGAGTGCCTTGATGTCGCTGGTGTACACCGGGATGCGGCTGGCGCTCGATACGATATCGGCACTTCCGTAGGGATAGGCCGCCGTGACACGAAAGTTGGCCAACGCCTCGTCGCTAACCACATCGCGATTGAACTCTTTGGTAAATGCCAGCGAATGTGACGTATCGAGTCCGATGATTCCAACGCGGAGGGGCTTGGGATCCTCGCCCTGCACCACCAACTGGGTGGCGAAGAACCAAAGCCCGATTGCAAAAAACCTCGTCCAGGAGCCGATTGGCGGCGACCGCCACCGCGATCGCGATACTCCCGAGCCCCGACGGAGTTGAAAAAGTATCAAGCTGAGCATGATCTTCAAACCAGAACATCAAGTTGGCCGAGGGCCGCGCGCTGCGGCCGTGGCGTGCTGCGTGTACCAAAACGTGCCATCGTAACCGATCTTCACCCCCTACATTGGATCAGTCGCTAAAATCGACGAGTCCTCCCGCCACCCCGCGAGACCTCGCCTTGTCCAACTGCAAGCCGTTTCGATTCACGTTGTTAACCGCTGCCGCGGGCTTCTTTCTCCTGGCATGTTCTCCAGGAGTTGCCGCGGATTTAGACGACGCGCGCCAGCTGTATCTGTCGGGCAAATACGTTGAGGCCGAGACGCTCGCCGCCGCACAGGTCGAGCGCGGTATCTGGAACGAACGATGGCCGCGATTGTTGATTCAGTGTCACGTGACGCAGGGCAAGTACCCGGAAGCGAAACAGGTTTATGAGGAAGCGATCAAACGATATCCAACAAGCCTGACTCTAAGGATGCAGGGACTCGAGGTGTTGCGACTGAACAACCTTCCCGACGAAGCCCGGGAAGCGGAGACGCAGATTTTCCGGTTGCTGCAAAGTTCCCCTTCGCGTTACGCGAGCCGCGACAACTTGATCGCCGCCGGTCGCTATTTCGTCATGAAAGGCGAGGACGCGAGGCAAGTGCTGAAACTCTTTTACGATCGCGTACGCGATGCCGATCCAACGCATCTGGAGACCTACATTGCGACGGCCGAATTGGCTCTTGAGAAAGGCGACTTCAAGGTCGCATCCGACACACTGGCCCAGGCGCTTCGATATGACGAGAGTGACCCACGCGTCCACTTTTTGATGGCCAAGGCGTGGGAATCGAGTGATAGCGCAAAAGCAACCGAAACGCTCAACCGAGCCCTCGAATTGAATCCCAATCACGTTCCGAGCCTTTTGTACCTCGCAGACTCTGCGATCGACCGCGAGCAGTACGAAGAGGCCGAGCGTATCGTTCGCCAGGTCATGAAGATCAATCCACAACAGCAAGAGGCGTGGGCGTTGCTAGCCGTGCTCGCACACCTTCGCGGTCAATTCGAGATTGAAAAAGAAATGCGCAAGGTCGCGCTGAGCACCTGGGGTAATAATCCACGCGTCGATCATTTGATCGGATTGAAATTGTCGCAGAAATATCGATTCGACGAGGGCGCCGCGTATCAGCAGAAGGCTCTCGAATTCGACCCAACCTATACGCCTGCTAACTTTCAACTCGCTCAGGATATGTTGCGGCTCGGTCATGGCGCCGTCGGATGGGAACTTGCCAAAACCGTTGCTGAGGACGACCAATACAACGTCGTCGCGCACAACCTGATGACATTGCACGACCGGTTAAAAGACTTCAGCGTGTTGGAGGCCGAGGGCATCCGCGTTCGCATGGATCGTCGCGAAGCCGCAATTTACGGCGACGACGTCCTCGATTTGCTGGTCGAGGCGAAGAATGTGTTGTGCGAAAAATATGATTCACAGCCGAGGATGCCGATCTATGTCGAGATCTTTCCCGAGCAAAAGGATTTTGCGATTCGCACCTTTGGATTGCCCGGTGGAGCCGGTTTCCTGGGCGTCTGTTTCGGTCGCGTGATTACGGCGAACAGTCCGGCATCCCAGGGTGAGCGGCCGTCGAATTGGCGCAGCGTGCTGTGGCACGAGTTTTGTCATGTCGTGACGCTCGAGAAAACGAAGAACCGAATGCCGCGCTGGCTCAGCGAAGGAATTTCGGTCTACGAAGAACGTCAACGTGACCCATCGTGGGGTGAGGCGATGACGCCGGTCTATCGTGAAATGCTGCTCGACGATGACTTGACGCCCGTCAGCCAGTTGAGCGGCGCATTCCTCAGCCCTCCCTCTCCGGTCCATTTGCAATTTGCCTATTACGAATCGTCTCTGGTCGTCGAGTTCCTGATTGAGAAACATGGGATCGACGCGATCAAGCAGATTCTCGTTGACTTGGGCGACGGCCTCGGTATTCATGACGCGCTCGTCCGAAGCGTGGGGTCACTGGAAAAACTCGACAGCCAGTTTTCCGCGTTCGCACGCGAACATGCCCAGAGTTTTGCGCCGGAAGCCGATTGGTCACGTGATGAGTTTCCGGAAGAGCCGACGACCGAAGAGTTGGTTGCGTGGGTGACGGCCCATCCGACGAACTACTGGGGACTTCGTGCTTTGAGCGAGAGGTACGTGGCAGCAGGCGAATTTGAGCAAGCACAGAAAATGCTCGAAAAAATACGTGATCTGGATGCAATGACCGGCGAACGTGGAGATCCGCTTGAACTGCTCGCTCGCGTCTACGACGAACTGGATCAGCCTGAGTCCGAACGTGGGACGCTCGAAAAAATCGTTTCCGTATCCAGCGACGCGCTGCCCGCCTTGCGGCGGTTGATCGAAATCGCCAAGGCGGAACAACAGTGGGATGAGACCGCAACTTATGCGATGAAAATCCGGTCCATCAATCCAATGTTGCCCGAGGGCCATCACGCAATGGCGATGGCGGCGGAAAAGCTTGAGCGGCCAACCGACGTCGTCGCTTCGCTAGGTGCATTGCAGCAGATGGATCCAGTCGACCCGGCGCTGCTCGATTTCCGCATGGCACGTGCATTACGAGAAATCGGCGACTCCGATCGCGCGAAGTACCACGTGCTGCGGGCGCTCGAGGAAGCACCCCGGTACCGCGACGCCCACCGACTGCTGCTGCAATTGGTCGACCATGAAGCGGACGCTGCCGACGAAGATGATTCCATTGTGCCGGCGAGTTCCTCGTCGCACGATCGAGATTCCTCGTCGCGTGAAGGGGCGAAGGAATTGAAAACGGAAGAAACGTCAATCGTGGCTGAGGAAGAAGTCGAGGTTGAGGAAGCAAAATGATACGTCCCCCGCGTCTGTTTCTGCGTCGAAGATTGATAAGTGTTTTGCTTCTGTCGGCACTGCTCGTGGGCGTCGCCGTGGCCCAGCGCGGTCGTTGGGGGCGTGGCGGCGGAATCACCAACGAGCGCTACGGCGTTCCCGATTGGGAATTCGATGAGAGATTCCCGCACGACATGTTTACCTTCGTGCGAATCAAGTACGACTCCTACGGTGGCTACGGACGCGGTGGAGGAGGCTGGCGGACC
>JAHELS010000383.1 GCA_024644085.1 Rhodopirellula sp. | reverse complement strand
TGGGGCTACACCAGCTCGCTGTCGCTCGTTGGTTCACCCCAGGCTATCGGCTGCCACCGCTCCGCGGTTCTAACTTCGACGCGGGACTTTCTGTTGCGCCTGCTGCTCGCGGGGAGGGTCTTGTTGCGTGTCGGCAGGGAAAAGGGGTCAGGCCCCAATAGCCGCGGAGCGGCCCGAAGGGTGCTTCGCACTATTGGGGCCTGACCCCTTTTCCCTGCCCCAACCTGGGGGACCGCGTGAAACCGAAACTGTGAAACTCTTCTCGACGACCGATTTCACCTTTACCCGGGCCGACTCCAGGCGTTAGTGTCCGTGATGGTTTGAGTGGTGGAGAAAGGATTTCCGCCGCCGACGAACGGTTTTGACGCAAACAACGCAAGAGTCTTAATGGCTGGACAAGGAAGTCTTTGCCAATGGATTGTTCCATCGCCCGGCCGCCGCTGGCTGGTTCGATGCGCGTTGGTTTTCTCGTTCCTTGCTGCGTTGTACCCGAATGCTGGTTGCTGTGCCGATGACGGCGCCGACCACATCGACGCGCGATTGAATTTGCGATGGGAAGCGGGCGACCCGCGTTTCTGGAACGTGCATGTGCGCGTGATCGACCGTGATGCGAGCGCACCGGGCATCACGGATGTCGAAAATCTATGTGAGTCCCGGCACACGACCGGCGCGTGGACGCTGCGCAGCGAATCGCGAGAGCTTTGGTTCAAGCCGCGTCATCGCGACAGCGGTGGTGCGGCCCAGATTCGTGTTCGCGGATCACGCAACGCAAAGCTGGTTGTGGGAGTGGGTGCCAAGGGGCGACTGAGTCACGAAAAGGAGACGTCCCTGCCGTACCGCGAGGTGTTACTTGCGGACCTCCTTGATGGTGAATCACTCCGTTCGGATTCGGTTGGCGGCGATAACGAATCGGCGGATGTGCAATGGGTCCTCGAAAGGACTGCGGGCGATGAACTGAGAATCGATTCCGCCGAAGCATCACCGATATATGATCCCGGACAACGGCTGCGGCTCTCGGTTGCGTGCAACGGCATGATGAAGCATGCGTCGCGGGCGCTGACGCTGCACTACTCGCTGATACGAATCAGTCACGGGGAAGAGGTCTCATCGCGCCGGTGGACCATCCAGGTCGATCCGGACGGCAACAGCGATTCAGTTTCGATCGACGAGACAGTTCCCGAGTTGCCGGGCGTTTACGAAGTCCGATGCCGGTTGATCGAGGAAGACGAAAACATCTGGACGCGATTGCGTCGGCGGGAATCGCCGATTGTACAGGTCGGCCAACCGATCGTTGTGCTGCGCGCCGATTCACCCGCGCCAAGTAACACGCCATGGCAGCACATCGGTGCGATTCGTCCATCGGAATCGAATTGGTCAGTGGGACAGTGGTTGCCGAAACAAACGACTCGTTTCATTCCCGGTTCGACGTCGTTGGCGACATCACCCAACGAGGGCGTCTTGACCAGCGGCAGCTACGCCGGCCAGTCCATTTCGTCGATTGCCCCGGGACGGACGTTCCAGGCGACGTTGCCGGTCCACTCGGCGGGTATGCCGCACAAGGTTCAAATCCGATTTCCCGCGGCGCTGGGGGCGCGCATTCGTGTCGACGTCGGTGGCCGAGACCGGAACGATTCGGCGGTTTCATTCGTTCTGCGCCGCGATGCCGATACAGATAATGCCGGCAGCTGGGCGACGCACACCTTTGTCCATTATCCCTCGGCGGGCCAGGACCAGATCTGGTTGACCAACCTCGATCGCGCCGATTCGGCGGGCTTTGAATCGGTCACGGTCCAGGCGGGTCCGAGCTATCTCGCATCCGCCGAGACACCGACAGCCAATCAGCGGGTTGCCGCGATCCGGTTGACCGACATCGACTGGGTCGACGCGATGACCGCGGACGTTGCATCTCGCGTGCCGCTGGAACAATACGACGCATGGACCGCCGAGCTGTACCGGTTGTGGGTGGCATGCGACAGAATCCGCGACTATGCCGAGGCGACGGGAGCCAATGGCATCATGGTGCCGGCAAACTCGGGTGGCCGCGCGTGGTTTGAGAGTGATTTGTTTCTTCGATGTAGCGAAGACACTTCGCGCGATGCCAACCAATTGCAGGCGTTGATGCGCATGATGCAGCACAGCCAGCTCGACGTGTTTGTCTGCCTCGCGCCCGAGATGCTGCTTTCCGAGGTCGAGCAGATGATCCGAGAGCAATCCGATCTCGAGCAGAAACTGGTTCGCGGATCAGGATACAACCACCATCAATACAATTTTCTGCATCCGATGGTTCAAAAGAACCTGGCGGATCTCGTTCACGAAGTCGACCAGCAATGTCGAGGGTCGGCGTGCTACTCCGGCATCGCGCTCGACTGCGGCCCGCACAGCCACCTCGAACCGATCACCGGTGCAGCCAAGGATCAAGGAACACTCAAACTTTTCGCCCAATCTAACGGCGAGAAACTGGCTCACGGCGAGAAACTGGCTCACGGCGAGAAACTGGCCGCTGGAAAAACGATCGCCGTCGATGGGGAATCGGATCTGGCAAAATTACAGCGATGGGTCGATCAGCAGGGCAGGGCAGCGTTTGAACAATGGCTGCGAGTTGAATCGCGCCAGGCCTACGAGTGGATCGGCCGATCGGCATCGAAACAAAACGTGCTCGTCCTGCTCGAAGCACCCTCGAAGAAAAAAGCGGGATCCCACGAGGCAGATTCTTCGGAGCTGCAGGCGATGGCCGAGAATTGGCGATCCGAAGCGAAGAACCTGACACCCGCCATTGCGTTTCGTTACGGCGCCAGCCAACTGCTCGCCGATCGGTCGGCGGTCGATCGACAACTATCGTTGCTTGTCCGGCCTGCGGCGGGCACCGCATACGCGGCACTGCTTGGCCAACAACGTCGTCTCGGGGATCGTTCCCGCGACGCCGTCGAGATCGATGACAATTTGGCGCGGGACCTCTGTCGGATCATCGATCGACTCGACCCGTCGATTTTATTGGTAGACCACCCGAATCTCGCCGCGCGCCATCAGGACGATGTTACGAGCCTGCTTCGAACGTTCACATCGATGCCGGTGGGCGGGATGCACCCACTGGCGACGGGCGACCCCACGACACAGACGATTCGCGTCAGCTCGGGAACCCATCAAGGTCATTTGTACGTATCACTGATTAGCATGGTTCCTTGGACGAGCGAAGTGGCGATTGAAACGCGCGCCCCGCTTCGATGGCTCTCGGTGGGCGAGTTCAGTGAATCGGCACCGAGCGCCGAGATCCGGCAACTTGCTGAGAATCGCGCTCGAATCGTTGTACCGCCGGGGAAACTCATTTTGCTCAGGTCAAAGACTCCTGCCGCCTCGACGAAAATCGAGTCATGGTCATCACGGGTGGCCGGCGGTGAAGAGGCGATCGACGACATCAAGAGCAAAGTAACGTCGATCGTCGAAAGGATCGGCATCCTTTCGGAGTTGGAACCGTACGATGCATTGAAGAACGGCGGCTTCGAACAAACCGGATCGATGGGATTGGCCGGATGGTTGCATGCCCAATACCCGCCCGGATGCGTCGGCGTGGACGACCAGGAATGCGTCGAAGGAAATCACTCGGTGCGATTGACGACCGACGCCGGCGTCTCGACGCGGACGTGGATTGTCAGCGAAACATTGCCGCCACCTCGCTCCGGTCGCCTGGCGGTCTCGCTTGCCTCGCGCGCCGAGCAGAGACAAACCAGCTCGGAGCATCGTTTGCGGGTCTCGATCGAAGCGACGATTGATGGAAAATCGGTCCGCTACTCAAACGAGTTCAACGTGCCGCGCAACGGCAAATGGGGCTCGCGTGATGTCGTTCTCGAGGCCGACGGCATCGATGGTGCGCGGGTCGAATCATTGCGATTGACCATCGACAGCCTCTCAGGGGGGCGTGTCTGGATTGACGACATCCAGCTGCATGATCGATTTCCGACCACCACCGAACGGGCCGAACTACAGAGCCAAGCGTTCCTGGCCGTCCAGGGATTGCAGCGCGGAAATTTGACGCCGTCGGGCCGCTTACTGCAGAATTATTGGGCACGCTACCTTCTCACCCGCGAGCTTCCTCAGCAATCCAAGCGGGTGATCGAGGCGGTCACGCTACCCGAG